>CAXBDI010000009.1:0-55722 GCA_963974445.1 uncultured Alphaproteobacteria bacterium | reverse complement strand
AAGACGTCGGCCGACCTAACCAGCGTCTGGCAGGCGGAGAAGGAGACCCTCGCCGGCGCCAACAAGATCAAGGAGGAGTTAGACCACGCCCGCCAGGCTTTGGAGCAAGCGCTGCGCCAGGGCGATCTCGGCAAGGCCGGCGAGTTGCAGTATGGCCGCATCCCGCAGTTGGAGCAGCAACTAGCGAACGCCGACGACGTCGCCTCCAACCGAATGGTGGAGGAGGCCGTGACCGACGAGCATGTCGCCCAGGTGGTGGCGCGCTGGACCGGCGTGCCCGTAGACAAGCTGCTGGAGGGTGAGCGAGACAAGCTGCTGCGGATGGAGGAGTTCCTGCACCAGCGCGTCATCGGACAGGATGAGGCGGTGAAAGCGGTCAGCCAGGCGGTGCGACGGGCGCGGGCGGGCTTGCAGGATCCGAACCGGCCGATCGGCTCGTTCCTGTTCCTGGGCCCGACCGGCGTCGGCAAGACCGAGTTGACCAAGACGCTGGCCGCCTTCCTGTTCGACGACGATACGGCAATGGTCCGCCTCGACATGTCGGAATATATGGAGAAGCATTCGGTCGCGCGGTTGATCGGCGCGCCGCCGGGCTATGTCGGCTATGAGGAGGGCGGTGCCCTGACCGAGGCCGTCCGCCGCCGGCCTTACCAGGTCGTGCTGTTCGACGAGGTGGAGAAGGCGCACCCGGATGTCTTTAACGTGCTGTTGCAGGTGCTGGACGATGGCCGCCTGACCGATGGCCAGGGCCGCACCGTCGATTTCCGCAACGTGCTGATCGTCCTCACCTCAAACCTGGGCTCGGAGCATCTGGCGGCAGCGCCGGAGGGTGCGAACCCGGATGTGCTGGAGAGCCAGGTGATGGAGGCGGTTCGTGCCGCCTTCCGGCCCGAGTTCCTGAACCGGCTGGACGAGATGCTGGTGTTCCACCGTCTGCGTCGCGATCAGATGGCCGACATCGTCAAAATCCAGTTGAAGCGTCTGGACGCCCTGCTGGCGGATCGGAATATTACGCTGGAACTGGACGACGCAGCGTTGGAGTGGCTGGCCACATCCGGCTACGACCCGGCCTACGGTGCGCGGCCGCTGAAGCGGGTGATCCAGCGAGCCTTGCAGAACCCGCTGGCGGAGGAGTTGCTGGCCGGCTCGATCCACGATGGCGAGACCGTCACGGTGACGGTCGATCCGCTGGAGGATCGCCTGAGCCTGTCAGGCAAGGTAGGCGCTTAAGCGAGGCCTGCGCCGCGAGCCTCAGGGATGGGCTCGCCGGCAGGCACGTTTTATTGCGGGCGGGCGGCAGCCAGACTGCTGCCCGCCTGCTGGCGTCGGATCTCATCGATTTCCGCAACCTGCGCCGTGAACCGTGCGAGGTCGGCGCCGGTCAGGCTCCTGCCGCTCGGCAAACGCAGCTTACTCGGGTTTACATGCTTGCCCTTATACAACGTCTCATAGTGCAGGTGCGGTCCGGTTGAGCGGCCGGTCGAGCCGACATAGCCGATTATCTGACCCTGTTTGATCCGCTTGCCCTTGCTCATGCCTTTGGCGAGCTTCTGCATATGTGCATAGCCAGTGTCGTAGTCGCCGTTGTGTCTGATCGAAATATAAATGCCATAACTGCTTTGCCTGCCCGCGAACGACACCACTCCGTCACCGGCGGCGCGGATCGGCGTACCGCGTGGCGCGGCGAAGTCGGTGCCTTTGTGCATTTTGGTGTAGCCCAGAATCGGATGACGCCGCATGCCGTAGCCGGATGACCGGCGCGCGCCATCGATGGGGGTCTTCAGCAGCGCCTTGCGGATGCCGCGGCCGTTGCGGTCGTAGTAGGCATCGTCACCGTCTTCATTGTCATAGCGATAGTAACCGCGTTCCTGCCCGCCGATGACCAAGCCGGCATAGCGCAGGTCGCCGTTTTGGACGATATTGCCGTCGCGGTCGATATAGCGTTCGAACACCAATTCGAATCGGTCGTTCGGGTGCACGTCGCGTTCGAAGTCGACGTCGAAGCTGAACAAGCGGAAGAAATCCGCCATGATACTGGCCGGCGCGCCAACCCCGACCCCGTCGGCGAATAGGCTGGAGGTGATGGCGCCCTTGGCCTGTGCGTTCAGCCGGGCGAGCCGTTTCGGCGTGACGAAGGAACGGTAATTGCCATCGGGGTAAAGGGTAATGCCGGCATAACGGTCGAAGCGCGCTGACAACTCCAGGCCAACCAGCGCCGGGCCGTCGGCAGCGGGTGTTAGCGTCAGCGCGATCTCTTGCCCGACCTGCAGGTGGCGCGGGTTATACACAGCTTTCAGCGCCGAGATTGCCGCGTAAGCCTGCCGCGAGGAGACATTCGCCCGCCCCAACACGGATGCCAGCGTGTCGCCGCTCTCGACCACGACCTGCTGCAACGATGGCGCGGAAACCGCAGTTGGTTCCGGCGGGGAGCGAACCTGGTCGGGCAGGGCGATCACCGGCGGCCGCGAGCCATCGGCTGCCGATTGCAGACGGTCGGCGCTCCACCCGAACAGCGGCCGCGCCGCTTCACCGAGCGATACGAACGCACCTGCCGACGCAACGGTACCCACCAATAGAGCCAAACCGATGGCCACTTTACGCTTGATCGGCGTCTGCGTCTTCGCGATTCGCCCGTCGTTTGCCGTCAAAAGATCGCCCTTGCGTTGGAAGCGGCGCATTCTGACGCCTCGTAAGTGCCGATGACCCCGCACTTTTCCTCACTTTTCGAACTTGTGGATGTCTGACTGTGTCGACCGGATTATCGTTGCGATGGCGCTATTTATTGCGATTTTGGTAGCGATAGGCGCTACCCCTTGTCAACTACCAAGGTCTATTTTCCTTCCCCGTGTGTGGATGCCCCGTTTGTGCAAGTGGTTTTTGAACTGTTCGTGCGTGTGATCGGGTGCCGCCATGTGTCGGGCCTTCTCAAGTTGCGGCGCTGAGACTGGCCGCTTGATCTTGTATGCAGCACCTGAGAAGATGATGGGCTGTCTGAAACAAGCGCCGTGGATCAACGGTGCAGAGCAACAAGGATCAGGTGAGGATGTCGAAAACCAGGACTATAGCGGTAGCCGCCGCGTCTGCGCTGTTGGCCAGTCAAGCCATTGCAGCGGATTTGAAGATCGGTGTGTTGTATCCCACGTCGGGCGGCGGGGCGCTTTACGGCGTGCCGGCGATGGAAGGCCACAACATGGCCGTGGACGAAATTAACGAAGCCGGCGGCGTTAACGGCATGACGCTGAAAACCTTTGCGCGCGATACAAAGCTGAACCCCTCCGCCGCTGCAGCGGCAGCGAAGGAGCTGATCACCAAAGATGGCGTCGATGTGTTGATCGGCGGCCTGTCCTCCGCGGTCGGGCTGGCCATTAGCGAGGTGGCGAAGCAAGAGGGCGTGGTCTACATCGCGACCATCCCGAAAACCATTCAGATGACCACGACCAAACTGCACAAGTACGTCTTCCGCACCGCCTCGAACACCGATTTCGAAGGCGATGCGATGGCGCAACTGGTCAAGCAGGTCGGCGGCAAGAAACTTTGCGACATCCAGTTGGACTACGCCTACGGCTATGATTTGGCTACCGGCATCGAGAAGGGTCTGGCCCGGCATGCGCCGGATGTGGAGAAGGTCATCGACCTGAAATCCAAACTGGGCGCGACGGATTATAATGCGCAGATCACCCAGATTATGGGCGCCGGCTGCGACGTGGTCACCAGCGGGCTGTGGGGCGCGCACTTCGTGAACTTTGCCCAACAGGCGAAGCCGTTCGGCCTGTTCGATAACGTCAAGTTCATCACCGGCGGCGAGATCGCCAGCCATGAGATCGCCGGCAAGATGGGCGACAACTATCCGGATAACGTGTGGTCGAACGCCTACGAGCTTTGGTACGACGACACCGTGCCGGCGCATAAGCCGTTCCATGAGGCGCTGTCGAAACGGTCCGGGACCAAGGAAACCGCGATGTGGCCGGTGCTGGCGTATATAGGCGTGAAATTTTTCGTCGAGGGCGTAAAAGTCGCCGGCACGGCGGAGGCGGATGCGCTGGCGACCGCGTTAGAGGGCATGACACTGGATACACCGGTCGGCTCCCGCACCATCGATCCGAAAACCCATCAGGCCAACACCGGCCAGTTTTGGGGACCGATGGTCAAGAAAGAAGGCTTCGCCTATCGCGTCATGGACCCTGTGACCTACATTCCGCCGGAGATCGAAGATTAGCCAAGTGCGGTTTGCGAGGATTATCGGCTTTGACGATCATTCCCCGTCGGACTCCGGCGCAAAGCCCTCGGCCATACAACCGGCCGGGGGCTTTCTGCTGACCCTCACCGATACCAACTAGGACGCTTCGCTCATGCAGGGCCTAGAGATGCTGATCGGCAATCCGACGTTTGCCTTCATTCAGTTGCTGAACTCCATCTCGATGGGGATGAACTATTTCATCATCGCGGCGGGTTTATCGCTGATCTTCGGTGTGCTCCGAGTGATCAACTTCGCCCACGGCGCATTCTTTATGTTCGGCGCCTACACGGCCTATACGGTCGGCCAGGAATGGGGCCTGGGCTTTTGGCCGGCGGTGATCGCAGCCGGTCTGTTTCTGGCGGCGATATCGGTGTTTCTGGAGCGGTCGCTGTTTCAGTTCCTCTACGACAAAGAGCACCTGATGCAGTTGCTGCTGACCTTCGCCATCGTGTTGATCATGGGCGACGTGGCAAAGGTGTTGTGGGGCACAGACCAATACAGCGTCAGCTATCCGGAGGGTCTGGACGGCGCCTGGAATGTCGGCCTGACCTATTATCCCAGCTACCGTCTGGTGCTGAGCCTGATCGGGCCGTTGATCCTGCTGGTGCTCTGGTATTTTACCGAACGCACCCGTTGGGGCCGCCTCACCAAAGCCGCCACCCAGGACCGGGAGATGCTGTCGGCGTTGGGCATTAACGTGCCAATCATCTACACCAGCGTCTTTCTGGTGGGCTCGGCGCTGGCCGGCATTGGCGGCGCGTTGGCGGCGCCGACCAACTCGCCGGTGCCCGGCATGGACGTGTTCATCATCGTCGAGTCCTTCGTGATCGTCATCATTGGCGGTCTCGGCAGCCTGTGGGGCTCGTTCCTGGGGGCGTTGATCTTCGGCCTCGTCTATAACTTCGGGTCGGTCATCTTCCCAAATGGCCAGGACGTGTTCGCCTACCTTCTGTTGCTCGTCGTGCTCCTGATCCGGCCTTGGGGCCTATTCGGCAAGCCGGAAGCGGAATAGGAGCGCACCCATGACAACCCCTATGAGCCGCGCCGGTCAGGCCGTCTGCCTGATCGTCCTTCTGCTGCTGGCCGGTGTGCCGTTTCTGGGCGAAGATTACCTTATCGACCTAACCACCGAAATCCTGGTGTTCGTGTTGTTCGCCCTCAGCCTGAACGTGCTGATCGGCTATAGTGGCAATGTCTCGTTCGGCCATGCCGCCTATTTCGCCATCGGCGGGTATGCGAATGCGATCCTGCTGACCACCTATGAGGTGCCGCTGCTGATCGCCATGCCGGTCGCGGTCGTCCTGTCGATGCTGGCGGCGATGTTTGTCGCCTGGTTCTGCACCCGGCTCACCGACATCTATTTCGCCATGCTGACCCTGGCGTTTTCGATGCTGATTTGGGCGGTGGCGTTCAAGTGGCGGGACGTTACGCACGGCGACGACGGTTTTGTCGGCATCGCAGTGCCAGAATTCCTCGGCGACCGGGTCTCCTTCTTTTACTTCACACTGGTGGTGGTTGCCGGCTGCACCGGCCTGCTCTGGCTGATCTGCCATTCGGCTTTCGGCAAGGTGTTGGTGGCGGTGCGGGAGAACCGGATCCGCGCCGGCTTTGTCGGCGTCGATACACGGCGAATGCGCTGGACGGCCTTCGTTGTCGCCGGCACCTTTGCTGGCGTCGCTGGCGCGATCTTCGCCATGTACAACCGCGGCATGTATGTGGAGAACGCCTTCTGGACCCAATCGGCGCAGGTGCTGATCATGGTGTTGCTGGGCGGTATGTATTCGTTTTTCGGCCCGGCCATCGGCGCCGCCGTGCTCTACCTGTTGGAGCGCTTCACCAACGAATACACCGAGTATTGGCCAACGGTGTTGGGCGGCATCCTGCTGGTGATCCTGCTGTTCCTGCCGGATGGTCTGGTCGGGCTGGCGCAAAAGGTGCGAAGTCGGCTCTCCAGATTGGGAGGTGATAGCTGATGGCTATCCTCGAAACCCACGAGTTGATGAAGGATTTCGGCGGCTTCATCGCGACCAATCACGTGTCGTTCAGCCTGGAGGAAGGCGAGCGTCACGCCATCATCGGCCCGAACGGCGCCGGTAAGACCACCTTCTTCAACCTGATCACCGGCCACCTGAAGCCGTCATCCGGCAAAGTGATGTTCGAGGGCCGGGACATCACCGGCATGCCCCCTCACAAGGTCGTGCGCCTCGGCCTCGCCCGCTCATTCCAGCGCATCAATATCTATCCGCGCATGACCGTATTTGAGAATGTGCAGGTGGCGCTGATCGCCCGGGATCATAAGCATTTCAAGCTGTTCACGCTGGGCGAGTCACAGAACCGGGGCGAGACCGCCGATCTGCTGGATCTGGTCGGCCTGGACACCGAAGCGATGGAGATCGCCGGCGAGCTTTCCTACGGCAAGCAGAAGCAGTTGGAGCTGGCTATCGCGCTGGCGGAAAACCCGCGGGTGCTGTTGCTGGACGAACCCACCGCCGGCATGAGCCCGCAGGAAACCACCGAAGCCATCGGCCTGGTCGACCGCATCACCAAGGAGCGCGGGCTGACGCTGCTGTTCACCGAACACGACATGGGCGTGGTCTTCGGCATCTCCGACCGGATCAGCGTGCTGCATCATGGCGAGATCATCGCGTCGGGTCTGCCGGACGATGTGCGCAACGACCCCGAAGTCCGCCGCGTCTATTTGGGAGAGTCGCTCGATGCCGAATAGCTCCGCACCGCAGCTTGTCGTTGACGGCATTCACACCGCCTATGGCCTCAGCCAGGTGCTGTTCGGCGTCTCGTTCACGGTGGAGGCCGGCCAGATCATCTCGCTGATCGGCCGCAACGGCGTCGGCAAGACCACGACCATGCGTTCGATCATCGGCCTGACGCCGCCCCGCCGCGGCAAGATCAGCTTTGAGGGCCAAGACGTCACCGGCTGGCCGGCCTACAAGATATCCAATCTGGGCATCGGCTTCGTACCGGAAGAGCGGCGAATTTTTCCGGATTTGACGGTTTGGGAAAACCTGGACATCGCCCGCCGGCCGGCCCGCGCCGGGGCGGAACATTGGGACGAGGACCGGGTGTTCGAACTATTTCCGGACCTGCGCGATATCCAGCAGCGCGCCGGCGGCGTGCTGTCTGGCGGGCAGCAGCAGATGCTGACCATCGCCCGCTGCCTGATGGGCAATCCCCGGCTCGTCCTGCTCGACGAGCCGTCGGAGGGCCTGGCGCCGCGGGTGGTCGAGGATTTGCGCGCGCAGGTGAAGCTGCTGAAGGAAACCGGCATCTCCATCGTGCTGGCCGAGCAAAACCTGCGCTTCGTCCTCTACCTCAGCGACTATTGCCACATCATGGAAAAGGGCGAGATCAAATACTCCGGCACGCCCGCCGACCTGCGGGCGAACCCGGGTATTCTGGAGCAGTATCTGACGCTTTAGCGCACGTGCCGAGGTCGTCTAATACGGCGTGCCGTCCTTGTGCACGAATTGCCATTGGCCATCCTCGCCCATGGTCGCCTCGATATCGTCGTTGGGATAGCTGCCCTCGTCGCCGACCGGGCGGTCGCCCACTTCCAGGATGAAGACGTCGCTGTCGGTGCGGTTGACCAGATGGTGGGCAACACCGTTCGGCGGAAAGCCGGCGCACATGGCAGGCGAAAGCTGCGTCTCGCCGGAGTCGGTGACCAGCGTCGGGTTGCCTTCCAGCACGAACACGAACTCCTCCTGCAATGTGTGCACGTGCAGCAAAGCGGTCTCGCCGCCCGGCGCGATGCGGGTGAGGTTGACGCCGAACTTGGTGAGGCCGAAGAAGTCGCCCAACTGCCGCTTTTCCCGCTTCGCCATGCGCGAGGCGAACGGTTCCGGGTAGTTGGAGGGCTTTGTGCGCGGCGGCACATCGATCGCGCCGAGCGCTATGGGCTTGTCTGCTGTCTTATCGGTCATCGGCTTCAATCCTTTCTATTTTTGCAATCTGCGACAGTTTAGCAATGCTGCAGTGCAACAGTCGATGAAAAAATGTGCAGCCTATGCGCCGATCCGCACCATCACCTTGCCATAGGTCTTGCGCGTATCCAGCGCCTGCAGCGCCGCCGGCACCTCATCCAAGCCATAGGTGCGCCAGACCACCGGCCTGATCTTGCCCTCGGCCAGCAGGCGGAAGCAGTCGGCCACGACCTCGTGCGCATAGGCAGGATTTTCGGTCAGGTAGCGGCCCCAGATGGCGCCGACGGCGCTGGCATTCTTCAATAACAGCCGGTTCGAGGCGATCTTTTGGATAGCACCGCCGGCGAAGCCGATGATGACGGCCCGCCCCTCGAACGCGATCACCTTCAGCGCGCGGTCGAAGGTATCGCCGCCAACAGGATCGAACATCAGGTCGAAGCCCTTGCCGCCGGTATGTTGGCGCACCGCCTCGATCCAGGCGTCGTCTGAGTAGTCGAGCGCGATTTCCGCGCCGTTGTCGAGGCAGACCTGCCGCTTTTCCGCCGAGCCGGCCAGCGCTATCGGTCGGCCGCCCCAGGCCTTGGCCAGTTGGATCGCCGCCAGGCCGACGCCGCCGGCGGCAGCCGAGACCAGCACGAACTCACCCGGCTGCAACTGCCCGCGCCGCTGCAACGCCACGTGCGCTGTCGGGTAGACCACGGGGATGGCGGCGGCGTCTTCCAGCGCGACACCCTCCGGCACCGGGTTGGTCGGGGCGTTCTCGACCAGGCAGTACTCAGCGAAGGCGCCCCAGTCCGGCTGCGAGGCCACCAGATCGCCGGGCTTGTAGGCGCTGTCCGGCCCTGCCGCCACCACCTCGCCGGCTATCTCGCAGCCGGGGGTGAAGGGGAAGGGTGGTTTGACCTGATACTTGCCGGCGATCATCAGGTTATCGAAGAAGTTGAGCGCCGCCGTGTGCACCTTGACCAGCGCCTGGCCCGGCCCAGGCTCCGGTACGGGTACGTCGCGCAATTCCATATCGGCGGCTTTGCACCAGTCTGTGACTTGCCAGGCTTTCATCGTCGCATTCTCCGGGAACCGCTGGGGAAAACTGCCTCAACTCTTGCCGCAAGCCGACGCTCCCTGCAAGGTGTGGTCTCAAAACGATATGTTGAGGAACCGTCCATATGCGCCGCCACATTGATCTGTCCACCCCGGTGGTCGAAAACCACTTCCGCTGGCCGGTGGAACGCAAGCTGTTGAAGAACCACGCCGACGATCACGTCCAGGCGACCTGGGCGGGCTGGATCGTGCACGGCTTCACCCATATGGATTCGCCGAAGCACTTCGTCCCCGACGGTTTCACCACCGATCACATCACGCTGGATATGACCTGCGGCCTGGGCGCGGTGGTGGATGTCTCCGACGTCGGCCCGAACGAGCCGGTGACGGAGGCGATCATTGCGGCGGCGGGCGCGCATATCGAAGTGGGCGATTTCGTGCTGCTGCGCAACGCCTGGGACCTGAAAGCCGACATCAACACGCCGGAATTCTGGGCGAACGCGCCCTACATGACCCGTGAGGCCTCCGTCTGGCTGCGTGAGCGCGGCATCAAGGCCATCGGCTACGACTTCCCGCAGGATTACTGCATCCGCGGCTTCCTGACCGGCGACACGCGCGCGACGGCGGAGGATCATGTCACGCACTGGGAGTTGCTGCGCCACGGCGTCATCATGTTCGAGTATCTCTGCAATATGCACGCGATCCGGACGGCCCGACCAGAGGTCATCGGCCTGCCGGTGAAGCTGCCGACCAGCGACGGCGCACCCGCCCGGGTGATCGCAATTGAAGACGTTTAGGAGGCTTGGCCGCCATGGCCCGTGACCCACTCACCGTCAACGACCGCTCCTATGCCTGGCCCGGGCAACCGTGCGTCGTGATCTGCGCCGACGGGCTCGACATGGCGTATCTGGAGGCGGCGGAGGCGGTCGGCCGTGCGCCGTTCTTCGCGGCGGCCCGGGAAGACGGGCGGTTGCGGCTGGCGAAAGGCGCGATGCCCAGCTTCACCAACCCGAACAACTGCTCCATCGTCACAGGCAGACCGCCATCGGTGCATGGCATCGCCGGCAACTTCTTTCTGGAGCCGGGCACGTCGAAGCCGGTGATGATGAACGACCCGAGCTTTCTGCGCGCGCCCTCGATCCTGGCGGAATTCAGCCAGGCGGGGGCCAGGGTCTGTGTCGTCACCGCCAAGGACAAGCTGCGCAAGCTGCTGGGCCATGGCTTGGACATGAGCAACGCCGTCTGCTTCTCGACCGAGTTCGCGGACGACGTGACGCAAGCGGAGCATGGCATCGCCGAGGCGCCGATTCGCTTCGCCATCCCCAGCGTCTATTCGGCGGCGGTCAGCGTCGCGGTGTTCGGAGCCGGCGTCGCATTGCTGGAGAGCCATAAGCCGGACCTGATGTATCTGTCGACCACCGACTATATCCAGCACCTGTTCGCGCCGGATGAGGAGGAGGCGCTGGCGTTTACCGAGATGGTCGACCGTTATTGCGCGCAACTCGCCGACGCCGGCGCGCGGGTGGTGCTGACCGCAGATCATGGCATGAACGCCAAGGCGCTGCCGGACGGCCAACCGAATGTCGCCTATCTGCAAAAATTGCTCGACCGCATCGCGCCCGGCGCGCAGGTGATCCTGCCGATCACCGACCCCTATGTGGTGCATCACGGTGCGCTTGGCAGCTTCGCCACCATCTACCTGCTGCCCGGCGACGATGCCGAGGCGGTGGCGGCGGAGTTGCGGGATATTCCGGCGGTCGAGTTGGTGATCACGGCGGAGGAAGCGGTCGGCGTGCTGGAACTGCCGCGCGACCGCATTGGCGACCTCTGTGTGATGGCGCGGGCCAACGCGGTGCTGGGCACGCGGGCGGAGGAGCACGACCTCTCGCAATTGACCCGGCCGTTGCGCAGCCATGGCGGCCTGCATGAGCAGCCGGTGCCTTTCGTCAGTTCCACTCCGCTGCGGCGCTGGCCGGACAAGCTGCGCAATTTCGATGCCTTCGACGTGATCTTGAACCGGATGGAGGGGGGCTGAGCCATGCGCCGTGCCGTGCTGCTGATCTGCGATGGCCTGAGCCGCGAGTGGGTCTCGCCGGAACGCACGCCGAATATCTGGGCGTTGAAGGCGCGCGGGCTGTGGTGCGCCGATCACCGCGCGGTGTTCCCCAGCGTCACCAGAGCCTCCGCCGCGGCGGTCGCGACCGGGCACACGCCCGGCGAGCACGGCCTGCATGGCAACCGCATGTGCTTTCTGGTCGATGGCAGACTGGAGGTGCGCGACGCCGGCCTGCCCGACTTCCGCGATCACATGCGCAGCGCCACCGGCCAGACCCTGCGCGTGCCGACCATGGCGGAGCGGCTGGAGGGCGATTGCATCGCCTTTTCCAACGTCTCGCCGGGCGCGGCCTATTTCCTCGATCCGGAGCACCACGGCTGGGTCTACCACCGCGCCGGTTGTTTCGGTCCGGGTGGCAAGCCGATCACCGGCGATGATGCGCTGGCCGTGGCGTCCGATGCGGATGGCGATGCGGCGATGGTCGAGCGGTTTTGCGGCGATGTTCTGGCTGAGCGCGCGCCGAAACTGGCGATCTGTTGGCAATGCTCGCCAGACAAGGCCGGCCACGGCGCGCCCTTGCTCGGGCCGGAGCATCTGGCGGCGATGGCGGCTGCCGACCGGCACGTGGGGCAGGTGGTCGCGACGGTAGAGCGGCTGCGTGCGTCGGGCGACGAGGTGCTGCTGCTGGTCGGCTCCGACCACGGTATGGAGAGCATCGGCCCGCGCGTGCATGTGGCCGAGCGGCTGGTGCAGGCTGGCCTGAAAGACGGCTTGGAGAGCGGCGAGGTTGCGGTCGCCTGCCAGGGCACCTGCGCCGTCGTCTATGTGGCACCGGGCGCTGAAGGCCGGATCGACGGCCTGCGCGATTATCTTTCCAATGCGGAATGGGTGGGGAACGTGCTGGAGGGCGAAGCTCTCGACGCCCTCGGTGCCCGGCGCGAATACGGCCTGACCTTTGCAGTGGATATGGCGCATCTGGCGAAAGACAACGGCCACGGCGTCGCCGGCCAGCGGTACGAAGCCATCGACGGTGCGGAGGGGGATGCCGCCGGCGGCTTCGCCCAGCACGGCGGCCTCGGCCCGCGTGAGACCGCGCCTTTCCTGGTGGTGGACGACGGCACCGGCAAGGGGCGGGAGCGGACGGCAGCCTCCTCCCTCCCCAACATCGCGCCGACGATTTTGGGGTATTTGGGCGTCGCTGCCCCCGACCTGCCCGCGCTGGTGCTGGCGTGAGGATTTCGGCTTGTCTGTTTCGTGGCTCAGGTTCCGCGAAGTTCTTGGGATATCAATGGGCTACGGTGCGCCGGTTTGACGATTGCAGCGGGTGATATCTGCCGGTAAGGTCGCATGCTGTCTTTGACGATTTCCTTGCTGAATAGATTCCCTCACCCAATACTCGCCCAATAAATGACAACGGAGGTTTACGATGGGACTTGCAGTCATTGGTTCCGGCTTTGGCCGAACCGGCACCATGTCCACGAAAATGGCGCTGGAACAATTGGGCTTCGGCCCCTGCCACCACATGGTTGAGGTCATACAGAACCCGGCCCAGCCTGCCAAGTGGAAGGCAATTGCATCGGGTGCGCCGGTGGATTGGGCCGATGTGTTCGCTGGCTACCGCTCGCAGGTCGATTGGCCGGGCGCCGCGGTCTGGGAACAAACGGTCAAAGCCTTCCCAGAGGCGAAAGTGGTGCACACGGAACGACCGGAGGACGAATGGTGGAACAGCTTTAGTGTCACCATCGGCAAATTCTTCTCGCTCGCGCCACAGATGGAGTTGCCACCCCACATTCGGGACATCTTTGGCACTATGGCGGACTGGTTCATGGCAAATACGTTTGCCGACCATACCGACCGTGCAACTGCTATCGCCGCCTATCGGCAGAACAACCAAAAAGTGCGGGACACGGTTCCGGCAAATCGCCTGTTGGTCTTCCATGTGCGGGACGGTTGGGAGCCGCTTTGCCGGTTCTTGGATGTCCCGGTACCCGATACGCCCTTCCCGCGCAGCAATCCGCGCGACGAGTTCTGGGCACACTTCGGCGGCGAACCCGCCTGAGCGTCAACCAGGAGCGACTTGCTCTGTCGGAAACGCTCAGGCATGGGTTCCGGGTCAAGCCCGGAACCAAGGAGGGGGATTTATTTGGCGGCAGGCGAACCTACGCCGCCTTCTCAATCGCCATGGCTGTCGCCTCGCCGCCGCCGATGCAGATGGCGGCAACGCCCTTCTGCACATCGTATTTGTGCATGGCGTTCACCAGCGTCGCGATGATGCGCGCACCGGAGGCGCCGACCGGGTGGCCGAGGGCGCAGGCGCCGCCGTGGACATTCACCTTGTCTGCCGGCAGGTCGAACTCGCGCATGGCCGCCATCGGGACGACGGCGAAGGCCTCGTTGATCTCGTAGAGGCCAACCTCATCCTTGCTCCAGCCGGTCTTGGCGAACAGCTTCTGCATCGCGCCGATGGGCGCGGTGGTGAACCATTCGGGGTCCTGCGCGTGGCTGGTGTGGGCGACGATGGTGGCGAGCACTTTCAGGCCGCGCTTCTCCGCCTCGCTCCGCCGCATCAGCACCAAAGCCGCCGCGCCGTCGCTGATGGACGAGCTGTTGGCCGGAGTCACCGTGCCGTCTTTGGCGAAGGCCGGGCGCAGGGTTGGGATTTTCTCGATATTGGCACTGAACGGCTGCTCGTCTTTGGACACCTCGACATCGCCCTTGCGGGTCTTGACGGTGTGCGGGACCATCTCACCCGCGAACGTGCCGTCCTCGTTTGCGGTCTTGGCGCGCTGCAGCGAGCGGATGGCGTATTCGTCCTGCTGCTCGCGCGTGAACTGGAAGTGCTGGGCGGTGTTCTCGGCGAAATGGCCCATCAGCTTGCCCGGCTGGTAGGCGTCTTCCAGGCCATCGAGGAACATGGCGTCCTGAATCTCACCATGGCCCATGCGCATGCCCTGGCGCGCTTTCGGCACCATATAGGGGATGTTGGTCATGCTCTCGAAGCCGCCGGAGACCATGACGTCCTGGCTGCCGCTGGCAATCAGGTCGTGCGCCAGCATCGTGGCCTTCATGCCAGAGCCGCAGAGCTTGTTGATCGTCGTAGCGCCAGAGTCCCGCGGGATGCCGGCCAGGTGCGCCGCGATCCGGGCCGGGCCTTGGCGCTGGCCGTGCGGCAGCACGCAGCCAAGAATGACCTCCTGAATATCCGCCGCCGGCACGCCCGCCTTCTTCAGCGCCGCGGTGATCGCGGTCGCGCCGAGTTCGGGGCCGGTCGCGTCTTTCAAATCGCCCTGGAACGAGCCCATGGGCGTGCGCGCCATGCCGACGATGACGATGGGATCTGCTAACATTGGGGAGGCCTCCCTGAAGGGTTGATCTGGCACTTGCATATGGTGGGCACTATAGAGTTTGCCAGCCCAACCCGCAAACGGCTTCACACGCGGCGACGGCGCCCCAATAATATGCCGCCGAGGACGACGACGCCCGCCAAGGCGATGGGTGCAGGCTCCGGCACCGCGCTCGCAAACCGGACATTGTCGAACAGTGTCGTTTGAGCACCGCTAGAAGCCGTGGTCAGCACCAGCCTGTTGAGGTTCAGGCCGGCAAGGTTTGTCGCGGTACGAATGATCGGCACTCTCTTAATCCCCGGCCGCAGGAACACGTCGGTTGCGATCAAGGTGGCGCCCCGATAGCCCGCGGCAATCACCGGCCCCGACTTCGAATCGAAACCGGGGTCGACCAGATCAATGCCGAGGAACTGAAACGGCCCGGCAGCCGTAAAGGAGAAGGTCGCCGTGACATTGATGACGTCGGTGCCGGCTGACTGGGTCGGAAAGCCATAAATCGGCTCCCAAACCGTCGCGTTGGAGACAGCGACGGTAAAGCCATCCTCCACGCCGCCGGCGAACGGGCCAGTGGGAAAGCCATCGAATGTCACCACGGCGGCTTTGGGGCTGGTGGCGGCCACACCGAACAGAGCCGCGATTGCGGCAAGGCGAGCGGCCTTTGCAAACCATCTTGCGAGAATACGCATATTGCCTCCTGGCGATTGAACTTTCTTCTCAAATCTTAACGCCAAGGTTGTATTTTGCCAATAGTTGCGATGTCATCCGTTGAATATTCCCGCCGCCGCCGGATGCACGACCCCAGGCTATCGTCGCGATTGCTTCGGGCCCCAAATTTGGGCATGATCGGGGGCTTGCTCCCACCTTGTATCGGGCCCGCCTCTTGAGTATCGCCGCCCCACTCGCCGCCAAACCAACAGCCTCGCCCCTGCCGACCGGCGGCATTTGCTGCGACCTGCATCCCGGCGTGCCGTCGAATGCGGCGCTGTTGCCGTATCTGGAGGATTATTGGGCCGACACGGTGGTGCAACGCGGCGTGCATCCGCTCGATACCATCGGCTATCCGGTCAACGCGCCGCTGACCTGCCGGCCGGATTGGCGCATTGAGGGGCAGAAGCCGGGCTCCAGTCTCGCCCGGATGCAAACCGATGCGCTGGATGCGTTCGGGCTCTCGCACGCCATCGCCAACTGCATTTATGGCGTGCAGTTGCTGTACTCAGAGGACATGGCCAAGGCCTTTGCCCGCGCCGTCAACTCGTGGATGGCGGCGGAATGGCTGGCAAAGGAGCCGCGGCTGCGCGCCTCCATCGTCGTGCCGACCCAGTCGCCGGAGTTCGCGGCCGACGAGATCGACTATTGGGCGCAGGACAAGCGCTTCGTCCAGGTGCTGATGATCGTCATGGACGAGATGCCCCTTGGCCGCCGCAACTATTGGCCGATTTACGAGGCGGCGCAGCGCCACGGCCTGCCCGTCGGCATTCACGCCGGCAGTGCCTACAAGCACCCGGTGACGCCGGTCGGCTGGCCCTCGTATCTGGTGGAGGACTATTGCGCGCAGTCGCTGGCGTTCCAGTCGATGACCACCAGCCTGATCTGCGAGGGCGTGTTCCAGAAATTCCCGGACCTGAAGGTGGTCTTCCTCGAATCCGGTGTGACCTGGCTGCCGGCGCACCTGTGGCGCCTGACCAAGTTCTGGCGTGGCATGCGCTCCGAAATCCCGTGGGTAACGGAGCCGCCGTGGGAAATCGCCCGCCGGCACATCCGCCTGTCTGCCCAACCGCTGGACGGGCCGGGCGATGCGGAGACGATCGAAAAGATCGTCGAGCATTTGCGCAGTGAAGACATGCTGTTGTTTGCCACCGATTACCCACATTGGCAGTATGATGGTCTGGCGGCCTTGCCGTCCGGCTTGTCTGAGAGCCTGATTCATAAGATGATGGTGGAAAATCCGCGCGCCACCTATTCGCGCCTATAGGAGTGTTGGTATCATGACGCCTCCGACCGCCCAAGTTATCGACCGTGCCGCCGCCGCAAAGCCGGCAGCGAACACGCTGGCCATTGCCGATTGCGATGTGCATGTCGTGCCCGGCGACCAGAGACGCGAGCTGTTTCCGTTCCTGGAGAAGCGCTGGCAGGACTATATGGCCACCTATGGCCTGCGCCCGCGCCAGGGGTTTGCGGGTGGTCCGGCCTATCCGAAGGGCCAGCCGGATGCGGCGCGCCGCGATGCCTATCCGCCAGGCGGCAAACCGGGCTCGTCGCTCTCGTTCATGCGCGAGCATCATCTCGACCCGCTGAACGTGCAGATGGCGGTCCTCAACCCGCTGCGCACCGGCCAGGGCATGCAGAACCTGGAGTTTGGCTCTGCGTTTTGCCGGGCCATGAATGACTGGCAGATTGCCGAGTGGACCTCGAAGGAGCCGCGGGTCAAAGGCTCGGTCGTCGTCGCCTACGAGGACACGCCCGCCGCGGTTGCCGAGATCGAGGCGCGCGCGGGTGATCCGAATTTTGTGCAGGTGCTGCTGCTGTCACGCTCAGCCGAGCCATTCGGGCAGAAACGCTATTGGCCGATTTTCGAGGCGGCGGCGGCCAACGGCTTCCCCGTCGGCATCCATGCCTTCGGCTATGGCGGCGCGCCGGTGACCGGCGGCGGCTGGCCCTCCTATTATCTGGAGGAGATGATCGGCCACGCCCAGTGCCAGCAGGCTCTGCTGATGAGCCTCTGCATGGAAGGCGTGTTCGAGCGCTACCCGGACCTGAAAATCGTCCTGGTCGAGGCCGGCTTCGCCTGGCTGCCGTCGCTCTGTTGGCGCATGGACAGACTGTGGGAGCGCATGCGGGACGAGATCCCGCACGTGAAGCGCCCGCCGTCCGAATACGTGCGCGAGCAGGTCTGGCTGACCACCCAGCCGATGGAGGAGCCGGAGTTCAAGCCGCATCTGCTGGACGTGGTCAAGTGGATCGGCTGGGACCGGCTGCTGTTCGCAACCGACTATCCGCACTGGGATTTCGACCACCCGGACCACGCCTTGCAGGTGCGGGTGACCGAGGAGCAACAGACCAAGTTCTTCCTGCAGAACGCGCTCGACCTCTACAAGCCGCAGCCGGTCGGCTGAGGCCATGGCGGAGGCGGCCCGCGCACGCACGAAGCACGTCGTCGCCACCTTGGCGGAGATGCCGCCGGGGTCGCGCAAGCTGGTCACCATCGGCACGCGCGAGATCGCGCTGTTCAATATCGATGGCGAGTTTTTCGCGGTGCTCGACCGTTGCCCGCATCAAAAGGGCAGCCTGTGCAAGGGCAAGCTGATCGGCCTCGTCGAGTCGGCGGCGCCCGGCGAATACCGCTATTCCCGCCCGCAACAGATCGTGCGCTGCCCCTGGCACGGCTGGGAATTCGACCTGCGCACCGGCCAATCCCGCGTCGACCCGAGTTCCATCCGCGTCCGCCCCTACACGGTGGAAGTGGCGGATGGCTCTGTGGTGAAAGGAGGGCCTTACCAAGCAGAGGTATTCGACGTTTCGGTCGAGGACCAATACGTGGTGATCGCGATCTAGGCGACGCAGATGCCATCTGCCCTTGGCCCGCGCCCAGAATGAGAGCGGCACCGATCTCCACACACCAAAGGACCAGAAGCGCATGAAGTTCGGCGTTTGCGTCATGGCGAATATCGACGAGATCGGCTTCTTCAGCCATGTGGAAACGCTGGGCTATAACTCGGTCTGGGTCGCCGACAGCCAGATGCTGTTCTCCGATTGCTATGCCGTGCTGGCGCTGGCGGCGCGGCAGACGTCAAAACTGAAGTTGGGTACCGGCACGGCGATCACCGGCACGCGCATTCCGCCGGTGCAGGCGGCCGCCGCGGCGACGTTGAACCGGATCGCGCCGGGCCGCATCCATATCGGCATCGGCACCGGCAACACCGCCATGCGCACCATGGGCCAGCGGCCGATGCGAATTGCCGAGTATCGCGCCTATCTTTCCGTGTTGTCGGCGCTGCTGCGCGGCGAGACCGTCGACTATGAGTACAACGGCGTCACCCGGCCGATCCGCATGCTGATGCACGACGACACCGGCTATATGAACCTGGAGCCGAAAATCCCGCTCTATGTTTCCGGCTTCGGTCCGCGGGCCATGAGTCTGGCGGGCGAGTTCGGCGATGGCCTGGTATTCGCGATCCCGCCGCGCGGCGTGGCCGTGCCGCAGGCGATGGCGCACGTGCGCCAGGGTGCGGCGCGGGTCGGGCGGGATATCGGCGGCGACTTCCTGAACTGCGCCCTGGTCAACATCGCGTTGCTTGAGCCGGGCGAAGCCGTCGACTCCGACCGGGTGAAGCGCATGGTCGGGCCGAACGTGATGGCCAGCGTCTACTATTTCTATGACGAGGTGCACGAACGCGGCGTCGAGGTCCCGGACTTCCTGAAGCCGATGTGGTCGCGCTACTGCGCCCTGGTCGAGGAGACCGCACCGGAACTGCGCCACCTGCGCACGCACGAGTTCCACTACACCTACCTGCATCCCGGCGAGGCGGAACTGATCGACGCCAACCTGATCCGCGCGACCTGCCTGGTCGGCACCGCGGACGAATTGGTCGAGGAGATCAAGGAGTTGGAGCGGCAGGGCCTCCAGGAAATCATGTGGGCGACGGCGGTCGACGCGAAGTGGCGCTTCGCCGAGGAGTTCGCCCGCACGGTAATGAGCCGCTTCTGAGATTTCCGGCCACCGCCCCGCCGCCTATTTTTTGCGCAGCCTCTCAATCTGAAAACGGTAAAAATTTAGGCGCTAGTGCTCGCCGACCATAAATTGCCTATAAATCGGTCATTTTCTTGCTGGGCGATAATCGATGATCTCGTAACTAATTGATAAATAGCCAAGTTAAAATTTCCCTCAATATGGCATGGCGCTTGCTTCTGAACGGGCATCTTAACCTGGAAAGGAGCTTTTCGCTTATGGCGCTGTCCAAAACCCTCCGCAGACTGACGATTGCCGGCGCGTCCGCCGCCGCAATGCTTGTCGGGCAAGCAGCGATTGCGGCCGAGACGATCAAGGTCGGCGTGCTGCACTCGTTGTCCGGCACCATGGCGATCAGCGAGACCACGCTGAAAGATGTCATGTTGATGCTGATCGCCGATCAGAACGCCAAGGGCGGCCTGTTGGGCAAGAAACTGGAAGCCGTCGTCGTCGACCCAGCCTCGAACTGGCCGCTATTCGCCGAAAAGGCCCGCGAACTGATCACCCAGCAAAAGGTCGATGTGGTGTTCGGCGCCTGGACCTCTGTCAGCCGCAAATCGGTGCTGCCGGTCTTCGAGGAACTGAACGGGCTGCTGTTCTATCCCGTCCAGTATGAGGGCGAGGAAAGCTCCCGCAACGTGTTCTATACCGGCGCCGCCCCGAACCAGCAGGCGATCCCCGCGGTCGAATACCTGATGAGCGAAGACGGCGGCAGCGTCGAGCGCTGGGTGCTGGCCGGCACCGACTATGTCTACCCGCGCACGACCAACAAGATCCTGGAAGCCTTCCTGAAGTCCAAAGGCGTGGCCCAGGAAGACATCATGATCAACTATACGCCGTTTGGTCATGCGGACTGGCAGACCATCGTGGCGGACATCAAGGCGTTCGCCTCCAAGGGCAAGAAGACCGCCGTGGTTTCCACGATCAACGGCGACGCCAATGTGCCGTTCTACAAGGAACTGGCGAACCAGGGCATCGCGGCCGAGGACGTGCCGGTCGTCGCCTTCTCCGTCGGCGAGGAAGAACTGGCTGGTATCGATACCTCGAACCTGGTCGGTCACCTGGCCGCCTGGAACTATTTCATGAGCGTCGACACGCCGGAAAACGAGGCGTTCATCAAGAAGTGGCACGCCTTTATCGGCGACACCAAGCGCGTCACCAACGACCCGATGGAAGCGCACGCAATCGGCTTCCAGATGTGGGTGCAGGCGGTGCAGCAGGCCGGCACGACCAATGTCGATGCGGTGCGTCAGGCGATGTATGGCCAGACCGTGCGCTCGCCAAGCGGCTTCGACGTGGTGATGAACACCAACCACCACCTCTCCAAGCCGGTGCTGATCGGCGAGATTCAGGCGGACGGTCAGTTTGAGATTGTGTCGGAAACCGACGGCGTCATCGTCGGCGACGCCTGGACCGACTACCTGCCGGAAAGCGCCAAGCTGACTGCCGACTGGACCTATCCCTGGGTCTGCGGCAACTGCGAGAAGCCGAAATACGGCGGCATGACGAACTAGGTTCTCTGCCCATTCTTCTCCGTCCCGGGCTTGACCCGGGATCCATGCCTGAGACTCAGCCGCAGAGATCGTACTTTGTGAGAAGCGCTCAGGCATGGACCCCGGATCAAGTCCGGGGAGGGGGGCGGCGGATGCCCACGCACGAACAGCAAATACCCTGGATAAAGTCTGAGACCTTCAGATTATGAAATTTCTTTTGTCTCTTTTTCTGCTGGTGACGGTCAGCCTTTCGGCGCAAGCCGCGACGCTGGCCGAACTCGTCGCCAAGCTGCCGGAAGGCGGCTATTCCGACCGCAGCGCAATGGTCGAGGCCATTGCGGCCCTGAACGACCCAGCCGCTATCCCCATTCTGGAAGCGCTGTCCGACGGCGATTTGCATGTCCGGGAAAGCGACGGCGCTGTTGTCATCGCGAAGCGCGAGGGCGGCGACTACGTTCTGACCGACCCGTTGACCGGTGGCGAACTGGGCACGGCCGGACGCAGGGATACCGACAAGATCAGGGTCAACAACCGGGTGCGCGGCGCCGTATCCGAGGCGCTGACCCAACTCAAACTATCGAGCCCTAACGCTGCGATGCGGCGCGCGGCGGCGGAAGAAGCCGCCAAATACGGATCGCAGACCATGTTGGCGCGACTGCGCTCGGCTCTTGAGACGGAACAGGTGCCCGCGGTCAAATCTACCATGCAATCGGCGCTGATCGCCGCCGAACTGGCCGCCGGCACGCCGGAGGAGCGCATCGCCGCCATTGAAAAATTATCGGAAAGCCTCGACCCCGCCATCCGGGCGCTGCTCGGCCAGGTCCGCAACGACCCGGCGACGGAGCCCGAGGTGCAGGAAGCCATCGCCAAAGCCATCGCCAAGATTGAGTCGCAGCGCGCCTGGCTGGATGCGGGGCTTGCGGTGTTTCAAGGCGTCTCGCTCGGCTCCATCCTGCTGCTGGCGGCCATCGGCCTCGCCATCACGTTCGGGGTGATGGGCGTGATCAACATGGCGCATGGCGAGATGATCATGCTGGGCGCCTACTCCACCTTTGTTGTGCAGGAGGCGTTCCGCGCCTTCCTGCCGCCGTCCGTGTTCGACGCCTATCTGATCGCCGCCATCCCGGTCGCCTTCCTTGTCGCCGGGCTGGCCGGCGTTGCGATGGAGCGGAGCGTCATCCGCTTTCTTTACGGGCGACCGCTGGAAACGTTGCTGGCCACCTGGGGCATCAGCCTGATTTTGCAGCAGGCAGTGCGCAGCGTTTTCGGCGCGACCAATCAGGAGGTCCAGAATCCGAATTGGATGAGCGGCGGGATTGAGATCATCGGCGGCGTCATCCTGACCTACAACCGCCTATGCATTATCGCTTTCAGCCTGATCGTGCTGGGGCTGGTGCTGCTGGTGTTGCGCCGGACGCACTTCGGGCTGGAGATGCGGGCGGTCACACAGAACCGCGGCATGGCGCGATCCATGGGCATCGATTCCAGCCGGGTGGATGCGCTGACCTTCGGATTGGGCTCCGGCGTCGCGGGTATCGCGGGCGTTGCGCTCAGCCAGGTCGGCAATGTCAGCCCGAACTTGGGGCAGCTTTATATCGTCGACAGTTTCATGGTCGTGGTCTTCGGCGGCGTCGGCAATCTGGCCGGCACGCTGGTGGCTGCGTTGAGCCTCGGCGTCCTCAACAAATTCCTGGAGCCCGTCGCCGGCGCGGTGCTGGGCAAGGTGGTGGTGCTGGTGCTGGTGATCCTGTTCATCCAAAGGCGGCCGCGCGGCCTGTTCGCGCTCAAGGGCCGGTCGGAGGAGGCGTGATGGTGATGTTTTGCGGCCACAACACACCCCATCGCCGTCATTGTATGGCGGACGAAATACTCCCCCCCCTTCACCCTGAGCCGCGAAGCGTAGCGGAGCGAGTCGAAGGGGCGGGTGCCTCAATCGGTGAGGCCCCCCTTCGACTCGGCCCTGCGGGCCGGCTCAGGGTGAAGGAAAAGATTGGGCCTGTGGGTCAGCACAGGGTGAGGGAGAGAGTTGGCCATACAGCCTGGCTCAGGACGAAGAGAAGAATAGGGCCGGTAGAGTTTCAACCGGCGGCGGAGGGAGCCTAAACCATGGAAGCCTCCCGCCAACCCTTGCTTAGCCAGGCCGGCTGGGCCCGCTTCATGCTTTGCGTGTTCGTCGCCGCGGTTTTCGTACCGGGCCTCAACCTGGCGGTCGATCCGTCGAGCAACGCCCATGTCCCCGACTACCTGATCCCGCTGTTGGGCAAGTATCTTTGTTTTGCGCTGCTGGCCATTTCGCTCGATCTGGTATGGGGTTATGCCGGCATTCTGAGCCTCGGCCATGGCGCATTCTTTGCCCTCGGCGGCTATGCCATGGGCATGCACATGATGCGCGCCATCGGCGACCGCGGCGTCTATGGCAACCCGGAATTGCCGGACTTCATGGTGTTTCTGAACTATCAGGAGCTGCCGTGGTATTGGCTGGGCTTCGACCAGTTCGGCTTTGCCATCGTGATGGCATTCCTGGTGCCGGGCCTGCTGGCGTTTGTGTTCGGCTGGCTGGCGTTCCGGTCGCGGATCACCGGCGTCTATTTCTCGATTATCAGCCAGGCGATGGTGTTCGCGCTGATGTTGGCGTTCTTTCGCAACGACTTCGGCTTTGGCGGCAACAACGGCCTGACCGATTTTAAGGATATCCTGGGTTACGATCTGGCCGCGCCGGGCACGCGTATGACGCTGTATCTGCTGAGCGTCTTTGCCTTGGCGGGGGGCTACCTGCTCTGCCGCTTCATCGTCACGTCGAAGATGGGCCGTGTCATGCTGGCCTTAAAGGATGCGGAGCCGCGGGTGCGCTTTCTCGGCTACAGACCGGCCAATGTGAAGGTGGTGGCGTTCGTCGCCTCCGCCATGCTGGCCGGCGTCGCCGGTGCGCTGTATGTGCCGCAGGTGGGCATCATCAACCCCAGCGAGTTCTCGCCGGCGGTCTCCATCGAAATCGCGATCTGGGTCGCCATCGGCGGGCGCGGCTCGCTCTACGGTGCGATTTTCGGGGCGGTGTTGGTGAATATGGCGAAGTCCTACCTGACCGGCGTCGCGGCGGAGACCTGGCTGTTCTTCCTGGGCGCGCTGTTCATCTTCGTCACGCTGTTCCTGCCGGCAGGCCTGGTCGGTGCGGCGACGGAGTTGCGCCGGATCGGCAGCTGGCTCGATCCGAAACGGCGGCAGGCTGTCGTGGCCGAGCGAGGGGAGGCCACCGGCAATGGTTGACGAACGGCACCTGTACCTGGATGGTGTGACAGTCAGCTTCGACGGATTCAAGGCCTTGAACGCGCTGTCGCTGACCATCGCCAAGGGCGAACTGCGCTCGATCATCGGTCCGAATGGCGCCGGCAAGACGACGATGATGGACGTGATCACCGGCAAAACCAAGCCGGATCAGGGCACCGTCCGCTTCGACGACCGGGTTGACCTGACCAAGCTGGACGAGCCGGCCATCGCCGCCCTCGGCATCGGCCGCAAGTTCCAAAAGCCAACGGTGTTCGAGAACCTGACGGTGTTCGAGAACCTGGAGCTGGCGGCGAAGGCCAGCCGCAACGCGCTGCTGCTGCTGTTCGCCCGCATCGACGCAGCCATGCGCGAACAGATTGAGGAGACCCTGGCCATCATCGGCCTGATCGAACGGCGCGGCGAGTTCGCCGGCGCGCTGAGCCATGGCCAGAAGCAATGGCTGGAGATCGGCATGTTGTTGATCCAGGACGCCGAACTGCTGCTCCTCGACGAGCCGGTGGCCGGCATGGCCGACGCTGAAACCGAGCAGACCGCCGACCTGATCCACCGCCTGAAGGGGGAGCATACCCTGGTGGTGGTCGAGCACGACATGGCCTTCGTGCGGGCATTGGGCGCGCGTGTCACGGTCCTGCATGAGGGCAGCGTGCTGGCGGAAGGCTCCATCGACCACGTTCAGGCCGACGAGCGTGTCGTCGAAGTGTATTTGGGGCGGTAGGGATGATGATTCTATCACTAGACCCCCTTCACCCTGAGCCGCGGAGCTTAGCGGAGCGAGTCGAAGGGCTGGCGCCACGCTCGTTGCAGCCCCTTCGACTCGGCCCTGCGGGCCGGCTCAGGGTGAAGAGATTTGGAAATTGATCTTATGCTGACGGTCTCCAACCTGCACCTGCACTATGGTGCCTCCCACATCCTGCGCGGCGTCTCGCTGGAGGCGCGGCCGGGCGAGGTCATGTGCATCATGGGCCGCAACGGCGTCGGCAAGACCTCGCTGTTGCGCGCCATTTTAGGCCTGCACCCAGCGAGCAATGGTAAGGTTACCTGGGGCGAGCGTGACGTGACCGGCCTGGCGGCGCACCGCCGGGCGCGGCTCGGCTTCGCCAGCGTACCGCAGGGCCGCGATATCTTCGCGCGCCTGACAGTGGCCGAGAACCTGCGCACCGGCTTCGCCGCCGCCCCCGCCGGCGAGAAATTCGTGCCGGAGCACGTGTTCGAGCTATTCCCCGTCCTGAAAGACATGCTGGGCCGCCGCGGCGGCGATCTTTCCGGCGGCCAACAACAGCAACTCGCCATCGCCCGCGCCTTGGTAATGCGGCCCAAGCTGCTGGTGCTGGACGAGCCGACTGAGGGCATCCAGCCCTCGATTATCAAGGACATCGGCCGGGTCATCGCCGACTTGGCAGCCGCCGGCGAGATGGCCATCATCCTGGTAGAGCAGTATTTCGAGTTCGCCCGCGACCTCGCCGACCGTTTCGCCGTGATGGAGCGTGGCGAAGTCGTGCTGGCCGGCACCCGCGCAGAAATGGTGGAGGCAGATGTACGCCGAACCCTTACCATCTAGCCCGCAGCGCGGGCGGGCCTCTGTTGGCGCCGGTGCTGGTCGGCGGTTGCAGCGCTCTGTTGGGCGGGCTTCGGTACGGTTTGAGGTGCGAGCCGAGGGGCGGACGGTGTTGGCCGATCTGCACCAGAGCGCGCCCTGCCGCTGTCTGCTGCCGGCGAGCGAGGACTGGCCGACGGCGGTGTTTGCCACCACGTGCGGCGGGCTGACCGGCGGCGACTCGGCGCGGTTCGACTTTGCCGCCGGCCCGGGTGCGGCAGCCCGCGCGACGACGCAGGCGGCAGAACGGCTCTACAAGTCCCGCCCGAACGATGCACCGGCGCAGATCGAAAGCCGGATCGCACTGGGCGAAGGCGCCAAAGCCGAGTG
Organism: uncultured Alphaproteobacteria bacterium; assembly: GCA_963974445.1. GTDB lineage: Bacteria > Pseudomonadota > Alphaproteobacteria > Bin95 > Bin95 > JACKII01. Next base: position 29,675 of record CAXBDI010000009.1, on the reverse strand, counting down.
GCTGCCGCAGGAAACCATTGTCTTCGACGGCGCACGTCTGCAGCGTAGGACTGTGTTCGAGTTGGCCGTAGGCGCTGACCTGCTGGCCTGCGAATTGCGGGTCCTGGGCCGGGCAGCGCATGGTGAGGTGTTCGGCTCTGGCTTCCTCTCCGACCGCATCGAGGTCCGGCGCGAGGGCCGGCTGGTCTGGCTGGACGCGCTGCGGCTGGGCACTCCCCCCAACGCCTATTGTTCCCTGGAAGCGCACAGCGCTATCCGGGGCCGGCTGGCGAGTGAAGCGCTGGAGCCTCAAGCGGCTGGCGGTCCCGGATCGCTGCTCCGCGGCGTCCGGGAAACATCGGCGATACAGTGCGGCCTTGCGTCCCCCGCCGGCTTTGGCGGCTACCCGGCCATCGCTACGGTATTCTACGCTGCCGCCAACGCCGAAATCCGCCTCACCGAAGCCCGCGCACTGCTGGAAGACCTGCCCAAGACCGCCCGCGCCGCAGCCACCGCCCTCGACGGTCTGCTGATCGCACGTTTCCTGACGCCCGACGCCTTCACGCTCCGGCAGAGTGTTGCCAGCTTCGTCCGGGCCTTCCGCGCAAGCCTTGGCCGCGCGTCGGTCATGCCCCGATTCTGGTCCCTCTGAGGAGAGCCCTCGTATGCGTCTCACCGAACGCGAGAAAGACAAACTGCTGGTCGCCATGGCGGCGGAGGTCGCGCGCAAGCGCCTCGCCCGCGGCGTTAAGCTGAATTACCCAGAAGCCATCGCCCTGATCTCCGACTTCGTGGTCGAGGGCGCCCGCGATGGCCGCTCCGTCGCCGACCTGATGCAGGCGGGCGCATCCGTCATCCGCCGCGACCAGGTGATGGAGGGCATTCCTGAGATGGTGCACGAAGTCCAGGTCGAAGCCACTTTCCCCGACGGCACCAAGCTGGTGACCGTACACGAACCGATCCGCTGAAGAGGAGACTAAGCCAATGCCCAACACATCTCAAATCCGTCATTGCGAGAAGCCGCAGGCGACGAAGCAACCCAGGCCGGCGTCTCGGTCTGCCTCTGCATTCCCTGGGTTGCTTCGCCCGCTTCGCGGACTCGCAATGACGGCGGGAGGGGGATGGCTGATAGCGCCCTCTCTTGCCCTGGCCGATCCCGGCCATGCGGCCCCGGTATTTCACACCCACGCCTGGGAAACCGGTCTGGCTGTGGTCGCGGCCATCGTCGTTGCCGGGTTGGTCTTCCACGCATTCCGGAGCCAAAAATGATCCCCGGCGAGGTGATCACCGCCGACGGTTCCATCGCGCTCAACGCCGGACGTGAAACCCTTACCCTGACCGTCGCCAACACCGGCGACCGGCCGGTGCAGGTCGGCAGCCACTACCACTTCGCCGAGACCAACCCGACGTTGGATTTCGACCGGGCGGCGGCACGCGGCATGCGGCTGGATATCGCCGCCGGCACCGCGGTTCGGTTCGAGCCGGGGTCGACGCGGGAGGTGACGCTGATCCCCTATGCCGGATCGCGCATCGTTGTCGGCTTCAACCAGGCGGTGATGGGGCCGCTAGATTGAGCCTCATTCCCCCTCTCGGCGTCATGGCGAGGTGGCGGAGTCGCCGCGGCAACCCATCGACGTTCGAGCGTGCAACGGCCTCCGATGGGTTGCCGCGCCTTCGGCTCGCAATGACGCCGATAGGGTAGGTCACAGTACAACATGAAGGACTAAGCCAAATGGCCACCATTTCCCGCGCGGCTTATGCCGCTATGTACGGCCCCACGGTCGGCGACAAGGTGCGCCTGGCCGATACGGAACTGTTCATCGAGGTCGAGCGCGACCACACCATCTATGGCGAGGAGGTCAAGTTCGGTGGCGGCAAGGTTATCCGTGACGGTATGGGCCAATCGCAGGTGACGCGCGCGCAAGGCGCCGTCGATACCGTTATCACCAATGCGCTGATCCTGGATCACTGGGGCATCGTGAAGGCCGACATTGGCATTCGCGACGGTCGGATCTGTGGCATCGGCAAGGCTGGCAACCCGGATACGCAGCCCGGCGTCAACATCATCATCGGGCCGGGCACGGAGGCGATTGCCGGCGAAGGCAAGATCGTCACCGCCGGCGGCTTCGACTGCCACATCCACTTCATCTGCCCGCAGGTGATCGACGAGGCGCTCTATTCCGGCGTCACCACCATGTTGGGCGGCGGCACCGGCCCGGCGACCGGCACCAACGCCACCACCTGCACGCCAGGCGCCTGGCATATCGCCCGCATGTTGCAGGCCGCCGAGGCCTTCCCGATGAACCTGGGCTTCTCCGGCAAGGGCAACGCCTCTCGACCCGAGGAGTTGGAGGCGCAGGTCGCCGCCGGCGCCTGCGCGCTGAAACTGCACGAGGATTGGGGCACGACGCCCGCCGCCATCGACTGCTGCCTGGGCGTCGCCGATGCCATGGACATCCAGGCGATGATCCACACCGATACGCTGAACGAGTCGGGTTTCGTCGAGAACACGGTCGCCGCCTTCAAGGGCCGCACCATCCATGCCTTCCATACGGAGGGCGCGGGCGGTGGCCATGCGCCGGATATTATCAAGGTCTGCGGCGAGGCAAACGTCATCCCGTCGTCGACCAACCCGACCCGCCCCTACACGGTCAACACCGTGGACGAGCATCTGGACATGCTGATGGTCTGCCATCACCTCGATCCGAACATTCCGGAAGACGTGGCCTTCGCCGATAGCCGCATCCGCAAGGAGACGATTGCGGCGGAGGACATTCTGCACGACATGGGCGCGTTCTCGATCATCGCGTCCGACAGTCAGGCGATGGGCCGGGCCGGAGAGGTGGTGATCCGCACCTGGCAGACCGCCGATAAGATGAAACGCCAGTTCGGACGGCTGGAGGGCGAGAACGGCGACAACGACAACCTGCGCGCCCGCCGCTATATCGCCAAATACACGATTAACCCGGCGATTACCCACGGCATGGCCGACGAGATCGGCTCGGTCGAGGTTAGTAAGCTGGCCGATCTGGTGATCTGGTCGCCGGCGTTCTTTGGCGTGAAGCCGGACCTGATCATCAAGGCTGGCACCATCGCAGCGGCAGTGATGGGTGACCCCAACGCCTCGATCCCGACGCCACAGCCGGAGCACTACCGCCCGATGTTCGGCGCGTTCGGGCGCTCGCTGACCGCCAGTTCGGTGACGTTCGTGAGCCAGGCGGCTCTGGTCGGCGATCTGGCCGGGCAGTTGGGCCTGGCACGTCCGATGCTGGCGGTGAAGAATACCCGCAGTGGCATCGGCAAGCGCTCGATGATCCACAACAGCCTGATGCCGCAAATCACCGTCGACCCGGAGACCTACGAGGTGACCGCCGACGGCGTCCTGCTAACCTGCGAGCCGGCCGAGGTGCTAAGCATGGCGCAACGGTATTTTTTGTTTTGACGGAAGCGGGAAAACATGTCCCATTTTAATTGGCGTCATTGCGAGAAGCCGCAGGCGACGAAGCAAACCACCGGCGACCAGCCCAGAACGAGGCGCCGATGGGTTGCTTCGTTGTCCCGGCTTGCAGCCGGGCCGCCTCGCAATGACGCCGAAGTGGGAGCCTAACCCATGCGCCGCGCATCCCACCACCACCGCGCCGGGACCTGGCCGGAGGCAGAAGCCGCCGACCGGCTGGTTCTCGCCTTCGACGAGCGGCATCGGCGGCGCATCATGCTGCCACTGGCCAGCGGTGCGGAGGTCCTGCTGGACTTACCACGAGCAGTGGCCATGGCCGGCGGCGACGGGCTCCTCTGCGACGATGGCAGTTGGATCGGGGTCGAAGCGGCAGCGGAGCCGCTCTATGCCGTGACTGCGCCAACGCCACACCTCTTGCTGCAACTGGCGTGGCACCTGGGCAACCGGCACACGCCGGCGGAGGTGCAGGAAGGCCGCCTGCTGATCCGTCCCGACACCGTGCTGGCCGACATGCTGCGCGGTCTCGGCGGCGAGGTCGTCGAAGTCATGGAACCGTTCCAGCCGGAAGGAGGCGCCTACGGTGACGGCGGTCATGGCCATGTGCACAGCCATGAGGGCAGCCACGGCCATGACCACTGACGCCGACCTGGTCGAGCCCCTCACGCCCGAGCATCTCCAGCGGCTGGCCACTTGGTTCGGCGCCGGCTTCCCCATCGGCGCGTTCAGCTATAGCCACGGCCTGGAGGCGGCGTTCGAGGCCGGCCTGGTCACCGACCGCGACGGCCTGATCGAATGGATCGAGGGGCTGTTGCTGTTCGGCTCGGCCCGCAACGACGCCATCCTGTTCTGCGCCGCCTATCGGAGATTTCCCGACCTGGCCGAGGTCTCGTCTCTGGCAGCGGCCCTCTCGCCCAGCATGGAGTTGCGGGCGGAGACGCTGAACCAAGGCGAAGCTTTCCTGCGCGCCGTCCGGCAGGGCTGGCCAGCGTTTTTAGATGCCGGGGCCTCTTTGGGGGATGAGCGAACACGGCGGGAGACCCCGGGTCTCGCCGACGGCTCGCCCGGGGAACAGTTTGCTGTTGGTTGGCCGTTCAGAGGCCCCACCGCCCTCCCAGTCGCGGCGGGCGCTTGCTGCGCGGCGGCGGCGATCCCGCTGCACGCCAGCCTGCTCGCCTATCTGCATGCCTTTGCCGCCAACATCGTCTCGGCTGCGCTGCGCTCGATGCCGGTTGGCCAGAGCGAGGGCTTAGCGGTGCAGGCGGCGCTGGAAAACTGCGTGAGCCTGACGGCCCGCGACGCACTTTCGGCCAGCCTCGACGACATCGGCAGTGCGACACCGATGCTCGACTGGTTGTCGGCTACGCACGAAACCCAGTATTCCCGGCTTTTTCGCTCTTAGGAGAAACGATCATGTCCCAAAACGGCCCCCTACGCGTCGGCATCGGCGGCCCGGTCGGCAGCGGCAAGACCTCGCTGGTGGAGGCACTATGCAAGCGGTTGCGCGACCAGGTCGATCTGATCGTCATCACCAACGACATTTATACCCAGGAAGATCGCGAAATCCTGCTGCGCGCCGACGCCCTGCCGGCGGAGCGGCTGGAGGGTGTCGAGACCGGCGGCTGCCCGCACACGGCGATCCGCGAGGACGCCAGCATCAATCTGGCGGCCATTGACCGGCTGTCTGCCAAGTTTCCGGACGCACAACTCTGCCTGATCGAGAGTGGCGGCGATAATCTGGCGGCGACCTTCAGCCCGGAACTGGCGGACATCACCCTCTATGTGATCGACGTGGCGGCTGGCGAGAAGATCCCGCGCAAGGGCGGGCCGGGCATCACCCGCTCCGACCTGCTGATCATCAACAAGACCGATCTGGCGCCAATGGTTGGGGCCAACCTGGACGTGATGGACCGCGACGCCAAACGCATGCGCGGCGAGCGGCCCTTCGTCTTCACCAACCTGAAGTCCGGCGACGGGCTCGAAACAGTGGTGCGCTTCATCGCCAAAGCGGGCGGGCTGGCGGTGGTTTCGGCGGGCGAGGCTATGCCGGCCTAGACTAGGCCAGACCCTTTACCGCAACGCGAATTGGATCGGTACAATGACTGCCAGATCATCCCCGGACATCGCGGCGGGCATCCGCGGCAGGGGCGCGGCGCGGTCGATCATCGCCAAAGCCTCGCGGTCCAGCAGGCGGTGGCCGGAGCTTTGTTCGAGGCGGTGTTCCAGCACCCTGCCAGCCCGGTCGACGACGAAATACAGCGTCGCCGTCCCCTGCTGCCGCCGGGCCATGGCGCGCTGCGGATAAAGCTTGTGTCGCTCCAACCATTGCTGCAACAGGCTGACATAGGCGGCCTTCGCATGGGTTGAGCCTGGACCGGTCGATACACCCGCAGCCAAAGACTGTCCTGGCGACGCGCTGTCGGGCCCGCTGTCGGGCGGTGGCTCTGGGTTCGCAGCGGCCTGCATCGCGCTCTCGGTTTCTGAGTCCGCGGCGGCGGAAAGCACCTTGGGTGTCGGCTTGTTCTGGTGGGCCCGGTCTTGCTCCGGCTCTGGCTCTTCATGGCTTCGCGCCAACCGACTTGGCGGCAGTCTCGGCGGCAGAGTTTGCGGCGGTTGGACTTGGCCCGGACGCGGCACAGCGAGCCCGGCCAATTCCGTCGGCGTCGGCGCGGCAGCATCCGGCGTCTCGGGCTCCTGTGCAGTGACAGGCTCGGCCGGCACCTGTTGCTGCGGCGGCGAAGTCGATGCGGTCGCGGTGGCCGTCCCCGCTCGCTGCGCCGACACTTCCGGCCTTCCTGCATCAACGCTGCCCGTCACTTGCGCCGGTGCGAGCGCGAGCCCGACACTGGTGGCCATGCTGCCACCGGCCAATGGTTCGCCCGGATGCGTCAGCAGCACGAGGCCGATAGCAGCATGACCTGCCAGCGCGAAGAGGGCCGCCAAAACCCAGTGCCATGCCGCAATCCGCATCACATACCGCCCGCCCGGGTCAGCAGGTGCATGTCGGCGGCACCGGCAGCTCTGATTTGTCGCAAAAGGCCGATCACCGCGGCGGCCTCGGCTGCGGCATCCGCCTTGACCACCACCTGCGCACCGGGTTCGACGGCCAGCCGTTCGGTGATGGCCGCCATAAGCACCGGCCGCGCAACCACGCTGCCGTCGAGGGCGACCTTGCCGTCGGCGCTCAAGAGCACGGTCAAGCTGGAGACTTCGACAGCACCCGCAGACTCGGTGACCGGCGGTTCAACGGCGAACGGGTCGGAAACGGCGAGGCGCCCCGCCAGCATGAAGAAAATCAGCAGCAGGAACACAACGTTAATCAGCGGCAAAATACGGTCGTCCTCGCCAGGACGCGGCCGAGATTTGCCGGTGAACAGGCGCGGCGAGGCCATCATTGCGGCTCACCTGTCAGGGCAACACGGCGTGCGCCGAGGCCGGACAGGCGGTCCAACACATCCACCACGGCCTGCAACGGCACCCCCGGCCCGGCATCGACCAGAATGCGCCGATCCGGGTCGGCGTCGAGCCGCATGCCTACCTGGCGCGCGATCTCCGGCCATTCCGCCAGGTGGCCACCAAGGCGCAGGCCGTCGCGCTGCACGCTCACCAGCAATGCACCTTTGGCGCCGACATCGACGTTAGCGGTTTCCGCAGGCGTCACGGCAATGGCGCGCCAGTCGAGGAACGACGACGCCAGCATGAAGAAGACCAGCAGAATGAACACCATATCGATCAGCGGCGTCAGACCGATCAGCGCGCGTCGCCGGCCGGCTCTAGGCGCGGGATGAAACAGCAGCGGCGTCGCCGGCTCTGGCATGGCCCCTCCTCTCCTGCCGCGGGTCGGTTTGCATCTCCGGGTGCGGGTTCAGATCCTCGGTGAAGACGCCGGCGACCGCATCCTCCATATCCTCGGCCAGACGCTCGACCCGGCGTTCCAGCCAATTGAGGGCCGCGACGGTGGGAATGGCGATGGCGAGGCCGACGGCGGTGGTCAACAGCGCCTCCCATATGCCGCCGGAGAGGATGGCCGGGTTCACCTGATTGCCGGCAGCTTCCAGCGCCCGAAAAGCAGCGATCATGCCCAGCACCGTGCCGAACAGGCCCAGCAACGGCGCCAGGCTGGCGATGACCTCCAACGGCCGCAGCCAGCTTCGCAACTCCGCCAGACACCGATTGCCATAGCGCGCCACCTCGGCTTGGATCGCCGCATCGGCCATCTGCAATCGCCGGCCATTCAGGGCACGGGCCAATGCCTGCGCCGCAGGATTGGCCGACGCCGAGGCCAGGGCCATCGCCCGCGCGCCGTCGCCGCGGCGATACAGGGCCAGAGCCGCCGGCGCGGTTTGCCGGTCGCCAAGACGCGCCGCCCGGAACTGCAACAGCTTGGCGACGACAATGGCCGAGGCGAAGACCGAGAGCACCAGCAGAATCGCCACGACCACGCCACCGCTCTGCAGCAGGCTCAGGCTATCGCTGGCGATCTGGTCGAAGGCCATTCCGCTTGGCTCTGGCGCTGCCGGTTCGGCTGCCATGGCGCGCGATCCCTCCTGGAGCAGATCCCGTCCCGATGGGGTCGGGCGAACCTGCTCTCAAAATACGATGTTAGAGCAGTCGATACGACGGCTCCCGGCAGTAGCCTCCGCACGACGGAAATGCAAGGTGCACCTCGCCGCCGCTATTCGCCCGCCTTGGTCCGCATCGGGTTCGGTGCGTTGGCGTAGAACAGCAGCCCGATCAGTTGACAGATGGCGAGCACCGCAAAGGTCAGGCGGTAGCCGTTCTCGCCACTGACGCCGAAGCCGGTGGTGAACAGGTCGTAGGCCCGTCCGCTCGCCAGTTGAAACAGGAAAATCCCGCCGATCATGAAGATGTTGTTGGTGGTGATTACCCGCCCCGCCAGTTCCGGCTCGAACAGGCTCTGCGCGTGCGCGATCACCAGCGCATGCAATTGCGAGACGCTGGCGAAGGCGGTCAGCAGCACGACCGTCGGCCAAAAGCCGAGGCCAGGCAAGGCGGCCAACAGGCCGAGCATGGTCACTTGCATCAGCACGCCGCCGGCGATCACCGCCTTGCGCCGGCCGGTCCAACGGTCGAGCGGGCCATAGATGACGCCGCCGAGGTTGAGCGCGATCAACAGCACCAGCACGCTATTGCCCAATTGCACCGCATCCAGGCCGAAGCGCTCGCGCAGGAACACGCCGGACAGCAGGCCGATCACCGCCACCGCCGGGCCGATGGCTGTCACGCTGAAGGCAGCGACCCAGAGGAAGGAGCGCTGCCGCATGATCATCGCGATACCGCTGATGCTCTGGCGCACGGTCTCCGGCGTGCGGTTCTTGCGGGTCGATAGCGGCCCCTCGCGAACGATCAGCGCGACGAGACCGACGACGATGACGGTCGTCACCGCCAGCCCGGCGAACACCGGCCCGCGCCCGACATCGGCCAACAGAATGGCGAGCGGGGTCGAGGCGATCAGCACGGACACTGTGCCCGGGATCGCCTGGATTGCCGCCGCCGCGGTGGTAAAATTCCTGCGGTCGACCCAGCCCAGCAGGAAGATGTAGAGCCCGCTGACCACGCAAGCGAAGCCGGAGCCGATAAGGATGCGGGCGAGCGTCAGGCCTGCCACCGAATCGCTCCACGCGAACAGCAGCATGCCGCCAACCGCCAGCGGCGTCATATAGGCGACGGCGCGCACCGGCCCAAACCGGTCCAACAGAATGCCGGAAACCGGCTGCGTCGCCGCCGACGCCAGAAACATGACGCCGATAATCAGGCCCAGATCACTGGCGCTCAGGCCCAGTTCCAGGCTGAGCGACGGCGCGATCACCGCGCCGCCCATGCGATGCATCTGCGCCTGCACGAACAGCAGCGAATACACGGCGGCCATGCCGAGGACTAAGGCGAACGTGCGGTTCATCCGGATGGAATGCTTTTCGAGACGGCGAAAACGCCTTGTCTACGCCCCTAAAGCCAGCGGCGCCAGCGCAACAACCACGTGCCGGCTATCGCCACGGCCAGGCAAACGGCCAAGAGAATGGCGAAGCCCCAGGGCGTCTCCGCCCACGGAATGCCGCCGACATTGGCGCCGAATACCGCCGCCAACAGGTTCAGCGGCAGGAAGATCGCGGCGACGAGGCTGAGGGTATAGCTGGTCCGGCCCATCGCCGCGCCGCGCGCTGCCTCGATCTGGTCCTGCAGCAGGCCACCATGGTCCGCCAGCATCTGCACCACCTCGGCGGCCCGTTGGGTCTCGTTGACCAGCTCGGCCAGGCTGAAGTCGTTGTCCGCCGATAGGGCACGCCCCGCCGCCGACCGGAATTCCGCCAACGCCGTGCGTTGCGGCCCCAAATGCCGGCGCAGCCAGAGCGCCTGCCGCCGCGCGGTGCGCACCCGGTCTTGCAGGCTCGGCAGTTCTTCCGCCGCATCTTCGCCGAGCAACTCCTCCTCGATATCGGCTGCTTCGCCCTCCATGGCCAGCACCGCCTCGCGGATGCGGATGGCTAAGCGTTCGGCGATGAAAAGCACGATGTCTGCGGGATTCGCGGCCAGAGTGCCGGCCTCCAGCGCCGCAACTGCGTCATCGACGGCGGCGACGCGGCGGACGGCGATGCTGACCAGCCCGGCCGGCCCCAGCCACAGCCGCAGTGAGACCATATCCTCCAGCCGATCGCCCTGGTTCAGGTTGACGCCGCGCAGCACCAGGATGTGGCCGCCATCGATCACCGCATGCCGCGGTCTGGTCTCCGGCGCGCCCAACACATCCCATACGGCCTCAGGCAGATCCGCAAACGGTGAGGCCGCGCCGGGCCGCACTCTGGCATGCCGCCAGATCGACGGGCCATCCGCGGGCCATTCGATAACGGCGTCGGTGGCCACGGCCTAGTGCAGGATCTGGCTGAGAAACAGCTTGGCGCGCTCGTTGCGGGGGTTGGAGAAAAACTCCTCCGGCTCGTTCTGCTCAACGATCTCCCCCGCATCCATAAAGATCACACGGTCGGCGACCTGACGGGCAAAGCCCATCTCGTGCGTCACGCACAGCATGGTCATGCCGCTTTCCGCCAGATCGACCATCACGTCCAGAACCTCCTTGATCATCTCCGGATCAAGGGCCGAGGTCGGCTCGTCGAACAGCATGATCCGCGGGTTCATCGCCAGCGCCCGGGCAATCGCCACGCGCTGCTGCTGACCGCCAGATAACTGACCCGGATATTTATCCGCCTGCTCCGGAATCTGCACCCGTTCCAGCAGTTTCATAGCCTCCGCCTCCGCCTCCGCCTTCGGGATTTTGCGGACCCAAAGCGGCGCCAGCGTGCAGTTCTCCAGCACGGTCAGGTGCGGAAACAGGTTGAAGGACTGAAACAGCATGCCGACCTCGCTGCGCACCTGGTGGATATTCTTCAGGTCGTCGGTGAGTTCGATGCCATCGACGACAATATCGCCCTCCTGATGCTCCTCCAGCCGGTTGATGCAACGCACCAACGTGGATTTGCCGGAGCCGGACGGGCCACAGATAACGATGCGCTCGCCACGCGCCACCTCCAGGTTAATGTCCTTCAATACATGAAACGAGCCGAACCATTTGTTTACGGCACGCATTTGAATGACGGGCGCGGTATCGGTCATGGTGTGGGCTCCTGGCGCTAGTGGCGCTCGCTTTGGCTCAAACGCTGCTCCAACCACAGGCTGTAGCGCGACATGGCAAAGCATGAGGCGAAGAAAATGACAGCGATAAAGACATAGAGCTCAATCTCCAACGCCGCCCACTTGGCGTCGGCGCTGATGGCGCGCGCCATGCCCAGCAGATCGAACAGCCCGACCAACGACACCAATGTCGTGTCTTTGTAGAGGCCGATCGACGTGTTCACGATCCCCGGGATCGAGATGCGCAGCGCTTGCGGCAGGATGATCAGGCCGGTGGTTTGCCAATAGCTGAGGCCCAGTGCCGACGCAGCCTCATACTGGCCGGACGGGATCGCCTGCAACCCGCCGCGGATCACCTCCGCCATATAGGCCGAGGCGAACAACCAGACGGCGACGACGACGCGCAGATAGTTGTCGATATTCATGCCTTCCGGCAGGAACAGCGGCAGCATGACATTGCCGAAGAACAGCAGCGTGACCAGCGGCACGCCGCGAATGAACTCGATGAAGGCGGTGCAAAGCAGACTGATCACCGGCAACTTGCTGCGCCGGCCCAGCGCCAGCACGATGCCGAACGGGATCGAGAACGCGATGCCGGTCACACCCATCGCCAGCGTCAGCAGCAGCCCGCCCCATTTCGGCGACTCGACGTATTCCAGGCCGGCGAACCCACCATAGAGTAAACCGTAGGCGATGAACGGGTATGCGCAGACGAACCAGAGGCCGTATTTGCGGCCCGGCGCCTTGTCGTAAAGGCCATAATAAAGGGCGACCAGCAGCAGGATGAACGCCAGGACCGGCCGCCAATATTCGACTTGCGGATAGAAGCCATAGATCAACTGCCGCCACCGCACCCCGATCACAGCCCAGCAGGCGCCGCGCGCCAGATCGCAGTCGTCGCGACTGGCGCCTTCCCAGGTGGCGCCGATGAACGCCCAGTCGATCAAGGGAGGGATCGTTATCCAGAGCAGGTAAGCTGAAATCAGCGTCAGCGTGGTATTCAGCCAACCGGAAAACAGATTTGCGCGCATCCAGGCGATCGGCCCGGTGGTATTGGCAGGCGGCGGCCGGCTCTCCACCGGAACCCACGCGGATGGCATTTTGCTTGGATCGTCCATCGTCAATCGCCCTCCGCCCGGCTCATCGTTCCACCAATCGCACGTGCGCATTGTACCAGTTCATGAACCCGGAGATCGCCAGGCTGATGATCAGGTAGGTCGCCATGACGATGGCGATGCACTCGATCGCCTGCCCGGTCTGGTTCAGCGTAATACCGCCGAACACCGCCATCAACTCGGTATAACCGATGGCAAAGCCGAGCGACGAATTCTTGGTCAGGTTCATGTACTGGCTGGCGAGCGGCGGAATGATCACCCGCAGCGCCTGCGGCACGATGATCAGGCGCATGGTTGTGTTCTGCCGAAGGCCCAGCGCCGCAGCGGCCTCCCGCTGGCCTTTGTGGACCGACAGAATGCCGGCGCGGACGATTTCGGAGATGAACGCGGCGGTGTAGATCGACAGCGCCAGCAGCATCGCCATGAACTCCGGCGCGATCTGCATGCCATCGCGCAGGCCAAACCGCGTGCGCTCCGGAAACTGCCAGTCCATCGGCGCGCCCGCCGCGTAGTAGAACAGCGTTGGCACGACGATCAGCAGGCCCAGCCCGACCCAGAACGCCGGAAATGGCTGGCCTGTCGCCTCGTGCCGCCGCCGCGCCCAGCGGGCGATGCGCCAAACCGCCAGGATCGTCAGGCAGATACCGCCGACGACGTACCAAAAATCATCGCCGAACACCGGCGCCGGCGTAAACAGGCCCCGGTTGTTGACATAGATATCGCTGCCAAACTGAATACTGTCGCGGATATGCGGCAGGCCGAGAAAAATCGTGTACCAGAAAATGATCTGCAAGAGTAACGGTACGTTCCGGGTGAACTCCACGTACCAATAGATCATTTTTTCCATGAGCCAATTACCGGATAGCCTTAAAACACCCAGTGTAAACCCGAGGATCGTCGCAAAAATGCAGCCGAGCAGCGATACCAGCAGCGTATTCAACAACCCGACCAAAAACACCCGGGCATGGGTAGATTCCGCCGAATAGGGGATCAGCGTCATCTGGATTTCGAACCCGGCCGGTTGGGTGAGAAACCAGAAGCCCGTCGCGATATTGCGTTGCTCCAGGTTGTAGATCGTGTTCGAAACGACGAAATAGAGGCCCAAGGCCAGCAGGCCCATGACCAGTGCCTGGACCAATATGCCCCGCACACGCTTGTCGTTCCAAAAACCGCTGCTGCTATTTGGGCCAGCCATCACGCTGCCGATTGTCATAAAATCGAATCCCTTGACGCTGTAGCTGGCGACGTTACGCGAGAAGCCGTGCCGTGTGCAGCCGGCCCCTCAATCAATCTTCTGTGCGAGTCCTGTGGGCGAAGCTATGGGCCTATCAGCGCTTGTCCAGGCCCGCATGAAGCGCTCAATCGCGGGTTACAAACTCAAAGGAGGGGTCTTGCCGGCAAGACCCCTCCTCCGCAACGGCACGCCGAGGCGCGCGCTCAGGTCTTACCGGAACGGCGGGGCGTAAAGGATGCCGCCTTTCGACCAAAGCGCGTTCAAACCACGCTCCAGGCCAATGGCAGTGTCCGGGCCGAGATGGCGGTCGAAGCTCTCGCCATAGTTGCCGATCGCCTTGATGACGTTATAAGCCCAGTCCTTCGACAGGCCGAGCATTTCGCCGTATTCGCCGCTGACGCCCAGCAGACGTTGAATTTCTGGGTTTTTCGAATTCTTCATCTCATCGACGTTTTCCGACGTCACGCCCAATTCTTCGGCGATGATCATCGCATTCAAGGTCCAGCGGACCAGATCACCCCACTGATTATCGCCGTGGCGGACCACCGGGCCCAACGGCTCCTTCGAGATGATCTCCGGCAGGATGATGTGGGCTTTCGGGTCCTCCAACTGAGAGCGAGTCGCCGCCAGGCCCGAGGCGTCTGTCGTGTAGACGTCGCAACGGCCCTGCTCATAAGCCGGGCGCGCCTCCGAGGCGGTTTCGATGGCGATGGGCTCGAACTCCATGCCATTGGTCTTGAAGTAGTCCGACAGGTTCAACTCGGTCGTTGTGCCGGTCTGGATGCAGACGCTGGCGCCGTCCAACTCGGTGGCACTTGTCACGCCCAGGTCCTTGCGCACCATGAAACCCTGGCCGTCATAGTAGTTGACGCCAGCGAACTCGAACCCGAGGTTCACGTCGCGGCTGAACGTCCAAGTGGTGTTCCGTGACAGCAAATCGACTTCGCCTGACGCGAGCGTCGGAAAGCGGGACTTGCCGGTGGTCGGCGTGAACTTCACCTTGGTTTTGTCACCGAAAATCGCGACCGCGACCGCCCGGCACATGTCGATATCAAAGCCGGTCCAGTCGCCCTTGTCATCAGGCGCCGCAAAGCCGATCAGCCCCGTACTGACGGCGCAGTCCAAGTAGCCCTTGGCTTTGACGTCATCCAAAGTGCCAGCGCTGGCGGATCCAATCGCCAGAGCGGCGACCGCCGCGAGGCTTAATAATGTCTTCATCCCAGTCCTCCGTTTTGAGCATTGTACATCAAGGCAGGCTTACCCCGCATCGTTGTACAAAATTCCGAGTTGTTACGCCAGTATTCCACGGGATGGCGCTGCAAGCTGCAATCGAACTATAGCACTATACATTTTAGCAATCATAGAATCAGCGTTGCGATGACACCCCGGGAAATGCTACTCAGAATCGAGACTGACCACCGGTTAGGGCCTGCATCGTTATGGCCGATCGCCGACATTTGGGAGAGTTGAGACTATGCTGAAGACCTTATCCATGGTCGCCGCCGCCGCTTTGATAGCGGGTACGGCGCATGCCGATATTACCATTGCGACCGCCGGTCCGATGACCGGCCAGTATGCGAGTTTCGGCGCACAGATGAAGGCTGGCGCGGAGATGGCGGTGGCCGACATCAATGCCGCCGGCGGCGTGCTCGGCCAGATGCTAAAGCTGGAAATCGGCGATGACGCCTGCGACCCCAAGCAAGCGGTCGCCGTGGCCAACCAGATGGTCAACAAGGGCGTGGTCTTCATGGCCGGCCACTTCTGCTCCGGCTCCTCGATCCCAGCGTCGGCGGTGTATGACGAGGAAGGCATCATCCAGATTTCGCCTGCCTCTACCAACCCGAAGCTGACCGACGAGGGCGGCCCCGGCGTCTACCGCGTTTGCGGCCGCGACGATCAGCAAGGTCAGGTGGCCGGCGACTATCTGGCCAAGGCTTACGCCGGCAAAAACATTGCCATCGTTCACGACAAGACCGCCTACGGCAAGGGCCTGGCTGACGAAACGTTGAAAGCTCTGGAGGCGGCCGGTGGCAAGGCGGTCCTCTACGAAGCGTATACCGCCGGTGAGAAAGACTACTCGGCGCTGGTGACCAAGCTGAAGGCCGAAAAGATCGACGCGCTTTATGTCGGCGGCTACCACACCGAGGCCGGTCTGATCGTCCGCCAGATGCGCCAGCAAGGCCTGGCCACGCAGTTGATTAGCGGCGACGCATTGGTGACCCAGGAGTACTGGTCGATCACCGGTGACGCCGGCGAAGGCACCCTGATGACCTTCAGCCCGGACCCGCGCAAGAACCCTGACGCGGCCCCGGTGGTGAAGAAGTTCCGCGATGCGGGCATCGAGCCGGAAGGTTATGTGCTGTACACCTACGGCGCGGTGCAAGCATGGGCGCAGGCTGCAGAGGCCGCCGGCACCGTGAAGTTCGAGAACGTGATCGCCGAATTGGATACCGGCGAGTTCAACACGGTTCTCGGCAAGATCGGCTTCGACGAAAAGGGCGACGTGACAGCGCCGGGCTACGTCTTCTACGCCTGGAGCAAGGGCGACTACGACTACGCCAAGTAAGTCTGCGGTCTCTTCGAAAGCTAAGCTTCACCCCGCGCCGGTCGGATGGCTCTGCGCGGGGTGAAGCCGTTTTGGCGGCCTCTACTCCGGTCCGCTACGACCCGCTGGTCGGCAGTCCGGGGATCTGGCTCAGGATCGAGGTTGCAAACGCGCCGTCCACACACAGGTTTTGCCCGGTGATGTAACCCGCGTCCGGCCCCAGGAAAAAGGCGATGGCGTTGGCAATATCCTCGGGCATGCCGATGCGCCCGGTCGGCACCAGCGCCGTGCGGGCGGATGCAATGGCGTTGTCGCGGTAGGTCGTCTCGGTCAACGGCGTGCGGATCATGCCGGGCGAGACACAGTTCACCCGGATGCCGTCTGCCGCCCATTCCTGCGCCAGCACCTCGCAGAGGATGATCGTGCCGGATTTGCTCATGCTGTAGGCGCCCATCCCCCGGTGCGGCCGCATTCCGGACATGGAGGCGACGCCAACAAACCCTGGATTGCGCGATTGCTCGGCGCTTTTCTTGAGGTGAGGGTGCGCGGCCTTGGCCAGCAGCCAGTTGCCGCGCAGGTTGATGTTCATCACCCGGTCCCAGTTGACCAACTCCAACTCCGCCAAGGGGCTTGGTGAGGTGATGCCGGCATTGCCGACCACCGCATCCAGACCGCCGAACGCCTTGACCGCGTCGGCTACCAGCCGCGCCGGCACGTCCGGGTCGCTGAGGTCACCGGTCAACACGATGGCCTCCGCCCCCATCTGGCGCAGGTCGTCCGCTAGGCTTAGCACCGCGTCGGTCTCCCGCACCTCGCAGGCGGCGATCTGAACCGAATTGCCTCTGGCAATCGCGGCCTTTGCCAACGTCTTGCAGGTTACTCCGCCGATTCCGGGGCTCGCGCCCGTCACTAACACTCGCATCTCAACCCTTTCCTTGATTCCACACCGCGCTCGCCGCACTATTGGCGTAATAATAACGCGAGCGGATCGCAGCATGCGTCCAGCGAGCGGCATTGACAATCAGGGTTCGCGCCCCCGCTGATCCGGACGATCGATTGGGCGAAGGAGTACGCCTGTGTCCGATATGGCCACATGGTTGAAAAGCATCGGCCTTGACCAGTACGAGGCTATGCTTGCTGAGAACGATATCGATTTCGAAATCCTGGTCGACCTGACGGAAGACGATCTGCGCGAACTGCCGATTTCCTTCGGCCACCGCAAGCGCCTGGTCAAGGCGATTGCCGAGTATAATCAGAGCATTGCCGCGCCAACCCCACCGGAACCGCAGCCAACCGCAACCACTTCTCCCGCCCCCTTGATCCCGCAGACCGACAGCGACGGGACGCGGCGCCAGATCACCGTGATGTTCTGCGACCTGGTCGGTTCCACCGCCATCGCAGCCGAGCGCGACCCGGAGGATATGTTCCGGATCATCAGTGCCTATCATTCTACGTGCACCGACATCATTCGCCGGCATGGCGGCCACGTCGCCCGCATCGCCGGTGACGGCGTCCTGGCCTATTTCGGCTTCCCAGTCGCCGAGGAAGGCGAGGCGGAGCGGGCGGTCCGGGCCTCGCTGGCGCTGGTCGATGCAGTGCGCGCCATCGACATCGAAGACGGGTTGGTGCTGAACGTGCGCATTGGCATCGACACCGGCCTGGTGGTCATCAGCGACCTGATCGGCCATGGATCGGCGGAAGAGGATGCGATTTTCGGCGACTCGCCGAACCTCGCCGCCCGTCTGCAATCCATGGCGGAGCCGGGCCAGATCCTGATCAGTCAGAACACCCGCCGCCTGATCGGTTCTCTGTTCGAATTGCTGGATCTGGACATCCACAAAGTGAAAGGGTTCGACCTGCCGATACGGCTGTTTCGCGTCATCGGCACGGCGGCCACCGAAAGCCGGTTCGTGGCCCGCCGCGGCGATGCACTGGGGCCATTGGTTGGGCGCGAACAAGAATCGGCGCTACTGCTCGCGCGCTGGCGAACCGCACGCGCTGGCGAAGGCCAAGTGGTTCTGATCTCCGGCGAAGGCGGCATCGGCAAGTCGCATCTGGTGCAGCAATTGCGCGCCGCCGTCGCCCGGGATGCGCCACAGACGCTGCTGTACGACTGCTCGCAATTCTATTCGAACACCGCTTTCCATGTATTGGCCGAGCAGTTGATCCGAGCCGCCGGCATTCAGCCGAGCGATGCGCCGGACGTCAAGCTGACCAAGTTGGAGACCATCGTCCTGCCCGGCGCCAACAGCGCACAGGTGATGCCGCTGATGGCGATGCTCTGCGGCATTCCCACCGGTGAGCGCTATCCGGCGCTATCGACGCCACCGGAGGCGCGAAAGGCGGCGATCCTTTCGCTTTTTAGCACGCAGTTGGATATGCTCTGCGCCGATGGGCCCGTGCTGATCCTGGTAGAAGACGCACACTGGATCGATCCCAGTTCCAACGAATTGCTCGGCCAGACCATCGCCCGCGTACATGAACTACCGTTACTGATCGTCATAACCCACCGACCGGAGGTGGATCCCTCCTGGCCGGGTCAGGTGACGCCGACCCGGCTGCAGCTCACACGCCTCGACCGGCAAAATGCGGAGCGGGTGATCGACCGCTTCAGCGGCGGGGGTTTGCCGCCGCTGGTCAAAAAACAGATTTTGGAGAAATCCGACGGCGTGCCGCTGTATCTGGAGGAAATCACCAAAGCGGTGGTCGAATCCGAAGCGCTCTCGCCCAACAAGCCGGATTGGGGATTGCCGGCCAATCTGCCAGATTTGCAGATACCGGCGACCCTGCACGACTCGCTGATGGCCCGATTGGATCGCCTGTCGGCCGTGAAGGAAGTCGCACAGGTCGCCGCAATCCTCGGCCGCACTTTCAGCTTTGACCTGCTGCAGGCGATCTCCGACATCGATGCCGAGCGATTGCGCCTGGCGCTCACCGAGTTGGTCAGGGCCGAACTGCTGTACCGGCGCGGCACCGCTGGTAACGAGTCCTATGCGTTCAAACACGCCCTGCTTCAGGACACGGCCTATGCCAGCCAACTGCGTGGCCGGCGGCAACGTCTGCATGGACGGGCGGCGGCTGCGATGGAGGAAACCCGCGCCGACATCGTCTGCGAATCGCCGGAAATCCTGGCGCACCATTGGCGCGAGGCCGGCGAACCGAGCCGGGCCTTTCCTTACTACCTGACCGCCGGCGGGTTGGCCTTGTCCCGTTATGCCAATACGGAGGCGCGGGTGCGTTTCAACGAGGCCGTCGAGGCCGCAAGCACCACGGCACAGAAGGCCGAGGCGTTGCTGGCCCGGGCCCGCGTCCCCGGAACACGCGCGGAAATCCAGGCCGATCAATCCGCGCTGATCGCCATTCGCGACGATGTAGCCGCCGTCGGCAACGATGCCCTACTGGCCCAAGTCGACTATTGGATCGCCCGGCTGCACTACATCCAAGGCTCGCTGGAGGAGGCGATCACCGAGGCGAGGGCAGCGTTCGAGCTGGCGGAACGTGCGGAAGGCGGCGCCCGCGTCGCAGCAGATGCAGCCAATCTGCTTGGGCGAATTCTCGCCGTACAAAGCAAGCCGCTGGAAAGCGTCAAATACATAAAGCGCAACATCGAACAGATGGCGGAGTTGGGCGACGATTTGGAGCGCGCCGGCATCACCAGCGTTATGGCGTTTTCCCTCGGTGTCTATGGCGACTTCGACGCCGCGATCGATGCAGCGAACCAGGGCGTCGCTCTGGCCGAAAAGCTTGATCATCTGCCGACCCGCGCCGCCGGCTATTTCTACCGCGGTGTCGTCACCGGTTGGCGTGGCGAGGTGGAAGACGCCGAACCGGATTTCGAGGAGGCCATCGAACTGTCGCGCGCCGCCGGCGATCTGTTCCGGGTCTATGTCAGCCATGGCTGGCGCGGTCAGGCGTTCCTGCATGTCGGCGAGTTGGCCGCGGCGGAGGCCGACCTCGACCGCGCGTTGGATCTTGGCGAGCAGATCGGCACCGGCTTCCACCGCGCTGCGTTCCTGGCCTTCCGCGCGGAACTGGATCTGCGACGCGGCAGCTTTGATCTGGGTTCAGCAGAGCGTGCGGTTGCGATGAGCGAAACCCAGCCCTGGGCGCATTCCATCGCGCAACGGGTCTACGGCGAGATTTTGAGCCGCGACGACCCGGAGCGTGCCCGCCATGCCCTGCAAACAGCGTTATCGCTGCAACGCCAGCGGGAATGCGGCTACGACGCGGCATGGACGGAGTTGGGCCTCGCACGGCTTCTCCTGGCAATCGGTAATCGCGATCAAGCGCTGGCGCTCGCCGGCAGCGCCGAACGAGCCTTCGGCGGCATGGGTATGCGCGCCGGCATCGCAGCGGCGCAAGAGATTGGCGAAGTCCGCCTATAGGGCGCCTCGAAAAATGCCGCGATCTGCATGGAGCGCAGTAGAAACGCCGTCGCGGTTGCGCTGACCGGGAGTTTCCGATGGGCCAGATGGGCGCGCTCCGCCAAGCCCACCTGGGTATTTCGTTCGTCCGTCATGGCTCCTCCTCTCAGGGAGCCGCTATCGCTCCAATCTCTGTCTCAGAAAACTGTACACCGGGGGACTCCCCTATAGCCCACATTCGAACGACCCCGTCCGCCTGCCGCGCATCGGCCAATCCCATCGATCTCTTCGGCCAGGTATAAAGCTTGCCAGCTATCAGCGAGGCAAAGCAGCCGGTGCTCGACGAACCGGGCGGCTGCGACTACCTTGGGGCGATCTCACCGAACGCGGACGATCTTCGCCCATGCACACCCTGCTCCGCCTCGATTGCAGCCCGAATCGCGCGCAGGCCTTCAGCCACATCCTCGGCGATGCGGTGGAGGGGCGGTTGCTTGTGGCGGCTCCGCGCGCCGCAGTCATCCGCCGCAATCTGGCTGACGACCCGCCGCCGCCGGTGGACCGTGCTTTCTCCGCCGGTATGCGCGACCACCAGACTGCCGAGGCGGCCCGCGGTGTCGCAGCGTTTGCTGCATCCGAGGCGCTGATCAGCGAACTCGAAGCCTCCGACGCCCTCCTCCTCACCACCCCCATGCACAACTTCACGGTGCCCGCGGTACTCAAGCTCTGGCTCGATCAGGTGGTGCGGTTCGGCAGGACGTTCCGCAGCACGCCGGAGGGCAAGATCGGCCTGCTGCGCGACCGGCCCACGTTCATCTGCACCGCGTCCGGCAGCCTGTATTCCGGTGAGGCCGCGCGGCAGCCGGACTTTCTGACGCCCTATCTTTCAGCCATTCTTGCCTGCATCGGCATACGCGACCTGACCTTGTTCCGGGCGGAGGCGGCGGGCCGGGACCCTGAGAATGTAATGGCCCGCGTTCGCGCTGAAATACGCGATCATTTCCAAGATGAGAGAATCTGAGCGTAATTGATACGATATCCTCGGCAGAGAGCGTCCGCTACCGTCGCCAACCCAAAAAACTTGGAGAAGAGCAAATGGGCATCATCATCTCGATCATCATGGGCTTGATCGTCGGCTTTGTCGCCAAGGCCATCGTTCCCGGCAAAGACCCCGGCGGCCTGATCGTCACCATGCTGATCGGCATCGGCGGCGGCTTGGTCGGCGGCCTGATCGCCGCGCAGACCGGCTATGGCGGCACCAGCGGTTGGGGTATCGGCAATTTTCTGTTCGCCGTGCTGGGCGCGGTCATCCTGCTGGTCGGCTGGCGCGTCATCAAGGACGCCAGCCGCTCATAGGCCTGCAGGCGCTCAACTGAGCTGATTGCGCGGCACCTCGCGGAACGGGCGGTCGGTATCGGAGCGCTGCTCCTTCGGCATCTGCAGAATGCGCTCGGATATGATGTTGCGCTGAATTTCGTCGGTACCGCCGGCAATGGAGATGGCGGGTGTCGACACCAGGATTTCCGCAATGATGCCGTCCATCGGCGAGTCGGATCCGGTCAGCATCGCGTCCGGCCCGGCGATCTGGGTGTGCACCCGGTTGGCCGCGCGCGCCACGATGCTGGCCGCGAGCTTGCCGATGGAGCCTTCCGGCCCCTGCGGCCGGCCCTGCTGCTGCGCCTCACGGGCTCGCCGCGCGGTCCATTCGGCGGATTTGGAAAGCGACAGCACCTTGGCTATTTCCTGGCGGATCGACGGGTCGTCGTAGCGCCCGGCGGCCTTGGCGTGCTCGATCAGCAAATCGACCCGCCCGGTGCGCTGCGGGTACCAGATATACGGCGCGAGTTGGTGGTCGATTTCCTCGTTATATTCCTGGTAGATGCGGCCGGGCTTGAAGATCTTCTGGTCGTAGCGGCGGGCACCGTCGGCACCGCGGCGCTCGTGCATCAGGGTGGTGGTCGCGACCTTCCAGCCCTCGCCCAACTCGCCCACCTGAAACTCTGGCTCAATCACTGCGTCGGTGATGAATACCTGGTTGAAGCTGGCGTGGCCGTTCATCTGGCGCAGTTGGTTCACGTCGACGCCCGGTTGCTTCATGTTCAGAATGAAGTAGCTGAGGCCCTTGTGCTTGACCTCGTTCCAGTCGGTGCGGGCCAGCAGCAGGCCGAAGTCGGCATGGTGGGCGCTGGTGGTCCAGACCTTCTGGCCGTTGATTACCCACTTGCCATCCTTGAGGTCCGCCCGCGTGGTCGCGCCGGCAAGGTCGGAGCCACTGCCGGGCTCAGAGAACAACTGGCACCAGGTTTCCTCACCGGTCAGGATGCCGCGCAAGAAGGTGCGTTTGTGCGGGTCGGAGCCATGCGTCAGGATGGTTGCGCCTGCCAGCGTGCGGATGCCCATCTTGGCGGCCCCGACCGCGTCAAATTCCCGGAAAACCTCGTCGGCCACCAGCGACATGGCGGACGGCAGGCCCTTGCCGTGCCATTCCTCCGGATAGTGCGGCGCGCCCCAGCCGGAATCGACCAGGATGTTGCGCCATTCGATGAGCGAGAGGTTCGGGTCCCATTTCGCTTTCAGGAAAGCACGGACCTCGTCGCGAACCTGTTGCTCTGTCATTTCGGTCATATCAGGCGCTCCAGTGTTGCAGCATGCGCTCGCGGTGCCAGGCGGCGTCGCCGAGGAAAACCTCGCTGGCTTTGGCGCGTTTGTACCACATTTGCGTGTCGTTGTCGTAGGTGAAGCCGATGCCGCCATGCAGTTGCACGGCGTGGATCGCTGTCTGCATGTAGGTGTCCGAGCCGGCCGCCTTGGCGAGAGACACGATGGCCGACGCGTCCGGTTCGTGGTCATCCAGAGCGGCGGCGGCGGCATAGGCGGCGGATTTCGCCAACTCGACCTCCAACAGCATATCGGCGGCCTTGTGTTTGGTCACTTGGAACGAGGCGATGGTGCGTCCGAACTGCATGCGCATTGCGACGAACTCCATGGCGTCTTCGCGCAGCCGCTCGGCGCCGCCGGCCATCTCCGCCGCCAGGCAGGCGGCCATGGTATCGAAGGTCTTGGCGTAGGCGGCCTCTCCCGCTTCCGAACTGCCCAGCAGCACGGCCGGCGTATTGTTGAAGTCGATACGCGCCAGCCGCCGCGTCGGATCCATTGACTTCAGCCCGGTGCGAGTCACGCCGTCTTCGGCATCGGTAACGGCGAACAGGCCGAGATGGCCATTGGCGAGCCGTGCCGCGACGACGATCATCCCCGCGGCCAGCCCATCCAGCACATAGCTCTTGGTGCCATGCAGCCGGTAG
The DNA here is from genome assembly GCA_963974445.1 of uncultured Alphaproteobacteria bacterium. Lineage (GTDB taxonomy): Bacteria > Pseudomonadota > Alphaproteobacteria > Bin95 > Bin95 > JACKII01. The sequence goes on along the minus strand of CAXBDI010000009.1, from coordinate 6,041 downwards.
ACGTCGCCATAGGTCGTGGCCGACATGCTGACCGACTCACCGTCCCAGCCGCCGTTCGGCTCGGCCACGGCGAGCGTGCCGATGGTCTCACCACTGGCGAGGCCGGGCAATAGCGAGGCTTTCTGCTCGTTTGAACCGGCGTGGATGATCGCGGTCGCTGCCATGACCGTCGAGGCGAAGAACGGCGCGCACAGCAAGGCGCGCCCCATCTCCTCGGCCGCGATGGCCAACTCGGTCACGCCGAAGCCGGCGCCGCCGTATTCCTCCGGAATGTGCAGCGCGGTGACGCCCAGTTCGGAGGCGAGAGACTTCCAGACCGCCGGATCGTAGCCAGCCTCGCCCTCCATCGTCTTGCGCACGGCGGTGGCCGGCGATTTCGCTTCGAGGAAGCGGCGGAGGATGGCGCGAAACTCCTCCTGTTCGGCTGAAAAACTGAATTTCATGGAATTCTGGCCTTAGCAAATGCCGTAGGGTGCCTGTTAGGCATGATGGCGCGATGGTAAAGCCTCGGGCAGCCGCTCGGCAAGCCATGCGTGCAAGCCCAAGAGAGGGCCGCTCTCGCCACCCCCTTGGTTTGCCACCCGGTGACCAGCCAACACGGTCAGAAGTAATGCTCGAACTCGAGGAGCCATTTGAATGCGCCGTCGGGACTGCCTTGGGACGTCAGCCCGAACATATAGCCCGCTTCGTATTTCAACGCGCTGGTATCGCCAAGTTTGAATTTGCCGAGCAGCACAGGGCCGATCTGATGGCGTTGCGCCTTGGCGGGGTCAAGATTATTGATCTCGCCGATATCGCCGTATGCCTCAATGGCGGGTTCTAATTCCGGCATGAAGCGCCACTTGACTCGAGCGGCGTACCCGAATTCGACCGACTTGGTAGCGTTGACGCCAATCTCCTTCTCGAAGATCGGATTGAGTGTAAAGGTTAGCGGACCGACGTTCTTCTCGGCAAGAATCTTCCATTCGAGTACATCAGGACTATCCCGCTGGTTGGCAAACTCAAACTCGACATAGAAGCCGAGGTCGAGCCATTGCTGGCCCTGCGGAAAGATCTGGAAGACGTTCTCCCAAATCGTCGCGTTGTACTTCAGGCTGCCTTCCGCATCCTTCGTCAGGTTGCCGTACAGCGCCGTGTGCCAGTAGCTGGTTGGACTGTACTCGATCGCGTAGCGCTGGTCTTGTGCGCCATCCTTGTTGTCCGCGCTGTCGACCTCGACATTGCCCCGCATCTCTATGCCAAACTCGCCTTCCTCGACGATCGGCGAATAGACCTTGAGGTCGGCGGCGCGAGCGGGACGGCTGCCGCCCATACCAAAGGCCGTGAGCGTGGCGCCGATCATCAGTGCGGCGACTGCAGACGAGCCGATTCTTGGGTTCCTAAACGGGTACATAAGTCCTCCGATTGAGACAAGAGTGAAACTATAGAACAGGAGCTGGATGCCGTCGGGACGGGCGGTGTAACCAACAAGGACGTGAAGGAAGCTGCCGAACGTCCCGCGATCTGAAATCAGAAATGACGTATCCCAGATGCTTTGGCCGAGCATGGGCAGGTAGCCGGCCTGCGACAGGAACCGCGCTCCCTGTGCCGCCATGCCGGCGGCGAGGAACAGGATCAGCCCGCCGGTGATCGCGAACAGGTAACGGCCGGCGAACCGGATGAGCCCGAAATAGATCAGCGCGCCGGCAGCGCCGCCCAGCATCAGGCCGAGCCCGCCGCCGGCGAGCATAGTGCTCGTCTGCGTGCCCTGGGCGGCCGCAATTCCATAGAGGAACAGCACCACCTCGGAGCCTTCGCGCAAGACCGCCACTCCGACGACGATGGCAAGCACGGAAATCGGGCGTTCCGCCGAACGTACGGCTTCGCCGACGGCCGAGAGTTCGCGGCTCATGGCGCGGCCGTGCCGGCTCATCCAGACGTTGTGCCAGGCCAGCAATGCAACCGCTATGAACAGCACCGCCGCATTGAACAACTCCTGTCCCATGCCGGCAGCGGCCGAGGCTACGGTTCCGGCAAACGCCGCCACCACCACGGCGCCAGCGATACCCGTCAGGACGCCGATGGCTGCCCATGCGTTGCGTCCGGCGAGGCCGCGGGTCGCCGCCATAACGATGCCGACGACGAGCGCAGCCTCAAGCACTTCGCGGAATACGATAAGAGCCGTTGCGGACATGATGTCACCTCCCTGCAGATCGCGTGTTACTTCGCGACGATGCTGCCCTTTGCGGTTTTCTGATTGAACTCGCCGACGAACGGGTAGGTGCCGGCGTCGAGCGGGCCGATGTAGACAATCGCCTTGCTGTTGCCGGGGATCACCTTCTCGCGGTTCAGCTCGTAGCTTTCGAATTCTTCGGGCGTCGGGTCGGCGTTCTCGATTATGAGCTTGATGCGCTTATTGGCGGGTACGTCGAGCGTTTCGGGCTGGAACCGGTGGTCGCGGATGGTCAATTCGAACGTTGCATCTTCCGCCTGGACAGACGGGGCCCATAGCGCAGCGACAAGCGCCAACGCCGCAAGACTGTTGCGGGACAGGGAAGTGGGCATGGTTATTCTCCGTGAATGCGAATGCGAATGCGAATGAGTTGCAGTCGCGGGTTTATGAAGGAGTCGAAGCTTGGCGTCAATGTTAATAATAAGACGCATTCGCATTTATGTGCGGTGCAAGCGCTGCTGGCTTGTTTCGCCTGGATTATGGCGCCCCAGGGCTGACTTCGCGGTACAGGGGTCGGCCAAACTGCGCATGTCCGCATTTGCGGCGAAGTAGGACGTGAGGTCTTCTGCGCGGCGACCTATGATGAAGCCGAAGCCAGCAAGGACTTCCGCGCGGCGTTGGGCATCGACGCCTTCGCCCGCACCTAACCGCAATCACTTCGAGGAGAACGTCATGAGTCAAGTATCGGGCAAAGTCGCATTGGTCACCGGCGGCGCCTCCGGCATCGGCAAGGCTACCGCTTTGACATTGGGCCGCGAGGGCGCCGCCGTCATGGTCACCGACCTGAATGCCGCCGGCGCCGAGGCCGTGGCGGCGGAAATCGTCGCGGCGGGCGGCAAGGCGCAGGGCATGGCGCAAGACACTATCGACGAAACAGTCTGGCAAAGCGTCATCGCGGCGACGCAGAAGGCCTTCGGCAAGCTGGACGTACTGGTCAACAACGCCGGCATCGCCATCGCCGGCCCCATCGAAACCTTCAGCCTCGCCGACTGGCGCAAGCAATCGGCGGTGAATATCGAAGGCGTCTTTTTAGGAGTGAAGCACGCAATCCCGGCGATGCGGGCCGCCGGCGGCGGCTCCATCATCAACCTGTCGTCGATCGCCGGCCTGCGTGGCAACCGCACTGGCCTCGCCGCCTATAGCGCCACCAAGGGGGCGGTGCGGCTGTTCACCAAGAGCGCGGCGTTAGAGGGAGCGAAAGACAAGATCCGCGTCAACTCGGTCCATCCGGGCATCATCGAAACCCCGATCTGGGACGCCATCCTGCCGCCAGGCGAGGCGCGTCGCAACGCCAGCGACCTGAACCAGCGTGCCACTGTCATCGTGCCCACCGGCGTGCTCGGCCAGCCGCAGGATATCGCCAACGGTATCCTGTTCCTGGCCAGCGATCAGTCCAGCTATATGACGGGCTCCGAACTGGTGATCGACGCCGGCGTGACGGCGGGATAGCCGAGCTGAGCTTTACGTTTTCCTCCACCCTCCACCCTGAGCCTGTCGAAGGGTCGCCGGCCTCACCCTTCGACAGGCTCAGGGTGAAGAAATTGCCTTAGAGAGTGTGAGGGAATTGCTTCAGAACCGGGTTAATTGCCAGGCCAGCAGGTCGGTCGCCACCATGAAGTCCTCGATCCGCATCGCCTCGTCGGGATTGTGCGAGCCGTGGGCGTTGCGGATGAAGATCATCGCGGTCGGCACGCCGGCGGCTGCGAAAGCCGCCGAATCGTGGGCAGCGCCGCTGGCGATCTCCATGGCGCCGAGCCCCTTCTCCCGCACACCCTGCCACAGGCTGTTGCGGACGATAGTGTCCATGCGGCCCGGCGCGGCCTTGGTCACCGGGCCTAGCTCGAAGCGAACGCCGCGGCGCGCCTCGATGCTGCGCGCCACCTCATCGATCCGCCCTTCCATCTGCACCAAAAAGTCCGGGTTGAGGCTGCGGAGGTCCAGCGAGAATTGTACGTCGCCGTTGATCACCGTCATGGCATGGCGCACCGGGTCCGTGAAGAATTTGCCGACCGTGTAGGCAAAGTCGCCGCCGCCGGCCTCTGTCTCGGTCCAGATCGCGTCCAGCGCCAGCACGAACTCCGCAACCGCGATCACCGCATCCCGGCGGTTCCAGCGCGGCTCGCCGCCGCAATGGGCGTAGCGGCCCAGGCACCGCGCCTGCGGCAAACGCCGGTTGCCGCGAATGCCGGTGACGATCCCGATGGGAAGCTCGCGCTCCTCCAGCACCGGCCCTTGCTCGATATGCGGCTCCAGGAAGGCGCGGATCAGACTGGTGTCGAACAGCGCCTGGCCGCCCTCCAGCTTTTCCGGATCGCCGCCGCATTCGGCTATGTGCTCTGCCAGCGAGCGGCCACTGTCGGACCGTTTCGCCTGCAGCGCGCCCGGCGGCAGCATGCCCAGCGCCGCGCGGCTGCCCAGATAGGAGACGCCGAACCACGCGCTTTCCTCCGCCCTAATCCCCATGACGGTCACCGGCCCGGTCGGCACGACGCCCGCGTCCTTCAACGCCGCCAGCGCCGTCAAGCCGGAGACGACGCCCGCCGCGCCGTCGAAGTTGCCCCCTTGGGCCACCGAATCCAGATGGCTGCCGATCAACACCGCCGGCGCATCCTGGTTCTTGCCCGGCAGGGTGAAATAGCTGTTGCAGGCGTCATCCTGCATGACACCCAGGCCCAGCGATCTGGCGGTCTCCGCCATGATGGCATGCGCCTTCTGCTCGCCCTCGCCATAGGAGGCGCGGGTGATGCCGACGCCATCGTGGGTGACCTTCGCCATGGCGTCGAACAGATCGGCGGCGAATTGGGTGCGGTTGGCGACAGCGCGGGCAAGGTCTTCCAAGGGGCGTGGCTCCATAACGGTTAGCGGCGGTACGTGGGGGCGATGCAGTTTACGCGGCGCTCCAGCCGCCGTCGACCAGCAGCGTGTGGCCGGTGGTCCAACTCGCCTCGTCGCTGATCAGGTAGAGCATGCCGCTGGCGATCTCGTGCGGCTCGCCGAAGCGTTTCATGGCGTGGCGATTGCGCGAGTTCTCCCGTGCCTGCGGATTCGGGTTGCGGGCCATGCCGGCCTGGAACAGCGGCGTATCGGTCGCACCTGGGGCGACGCTGTTGACCCGGATGTGGTCCGGAGCCAGTTCCAGCGCCGCGGTCTTGGTCAGGCTGACGATGGCGCCTTTTGAGGCGATATAGGCCGCGTTCATCGCACCGCCGCCGAACGCCAATTGCGAGGCGACCGTGACCACGGCGCCGCCGCCATTGCGCCGGAACGCCGGCAGAGCCGCCACGATGAACTGCCAGGTCGCCTTGACGTTGACGCTGTAGATCTCGTCCCACTTCTCACTGGTGATAGCGTCGATGGCGCGGCCGCTGCCGGAGACGCCGGCGGCGGTGGCGAGCCCGTCCAGCTTGCCGGTCTTCTCTTCCGCCAAAGCGACGGCCCGGGCCGCCAACTCCGTATCGCGCACGTCGCCCGCGAGGCAATGTAGCTTGGCCATGCGCTCCGACTCATCGATCAGCGAGAGGCCGGAGGCGCTTTGATCGACCGCAACGACGGTTGCTCCCTCCTCCAGGCACCGCCGGGCGAAAGCCAGCCCGATGCCGGAGGCCGCCCCGGTGATGATGATGGTTTTGTTCTCCAGCCGCATCGACGCCGCTCCTTTGGAAATCCGGAAGGCGCGACTATAGCGGCTGGATCACGCTTCGACGATCACCTCGACGCCACCACAGACCATCCGCCGGCCGACGCTAGGGGTGCGAGCGAAACATAAGGAGGCCTTGCGTAAGCGGTGCGAGCAGCCCACATTGCTGATTGGGGTACATCGCGGTTGAAA
>CAXBDI010000008.1:0-55933 GCA_963974445.1 uncultured Alphaproteobacteria bacterium | reverse complement strand
AGCGATCCCGGATGGTGGCTCCGCCACCTCCGGGAAACACTACCCCTTAAACGTCCTTGCGCCAGGGCGCGCCTCTGCCCTCCTGGACATACACGCCGCCGGATGACCGGGCACGGGTCGCCCGCGCCATCATCCATCGCCTGACCACCCCCCAATAGACGGCCACTTGTTTCCCGGCCGCCGCAAAGCGGTGAGCCGGGACCGTCCTATCTCGCGAACACAGCCACCGTCCGTGTTCGCGAGATCTAGCGATCCCGGATGGTGGCTCCGCCACCTCCGGGAAACACTACCCCTTAAACGTCTGCACGAACCGCTTCCAACTTGCGTCGGCGTCCTCGGCCTGGATCGGGAAGTAGAGAGACACCCGATCCAGCACCCCGTCATAGCGCTGGCGCAGAGCCCGGCCCAGGTCGCCGGGCGGGGCGGAGATCGCGACGGCGTCCATCAGCGAGTCCGGTACCAGCTTGGCCATCGCGTCGAACTCGCCTTGGCGGACCAGGGCCGACAACTCCTTCGCAATGCCGCCGCAGTCGTGGTACTCCAGCACTGCGCGGTAGTTCGGGGTGGAGCCGTAGAAGCTGATCTGACGGCGCACCTCCGCCTCGCTTTCGGCGCGCGCGGCCTCCGTCTCGCCGGTCACTGCGAACACGGGTGCGTAGAGGGCTATGTCATCGACAGAGCGCCCCGAACTCGCCGCACCGGTGGCAATCGCCGGCTTGATCACGTCGCGGATGTAGCCGGTCGAGTGCACCGGGTGGACGTGGAAGCCGTCGGCCACCTCGCCCGCCGCCCGGCACATGCGCTCGTTCACGCCTGCCAGATAGATCGGGATGTTCGGGTGCTCCAAAGGCCCCGGATTGAAGAACGGGTTCATCAGCCGGAACTGGTAGAACTCGCCCTGATAATCCGGCCGCTTATCGGTCTGAAACGTATCCCAGATCGCGCGGACGCAGCGGATGTAGTCGGTGATCCTGGCCGCCGGCCGCTCGAACGGCATGGAGAAGCGCCGCTCCACATGCGCCCGCACCTGCGTGCCGAGGCCTAAGTGAAAGCGCCCATTGCTGGCCTTCTGCAAGTCCCACGCGGTCATCGCCACGGCGAAGGGGGAGCGGGCAAAGGCGACGGTGATATTGGTGCCAATCTCCAGCTTCTCAGTTGCAGCGGCGGCCAGCACCAGCGGCAGAAACGGGTCATGCGCCGCCTCAAACGTCCAAACCCCGTCAAAGCCGAGCGCCTCGAAGCGCTGGGCCTGGGCCATGACCTCCTTGGCATCGAAATCGCGGAGTTGGGTGTCGAGGCGGATCATGGCGCGTTTCCTTGGGTACGTTTTATTCTCCCCGGACTTGATCCGGGGTCCATGCCTGGGCGTGTCCGACAAAGTCCGGTGCCTGAAATTACCGCTCAGGAATGGGCCCCGGATCAAGTCCGGGGAAAGGGGCTGCTAGCATTAAACCGGCCTATCCCCAACCATCTGCACCCGGTGCATCTTGCGCCAATGGCCCATGTAGTCGTGCATGGCGATGTGCATCAGGCAGCGGTTGTCCCATACCGCGACCGAGCCTTTCTCCCAGCGGAAGCGGCAGGTCATCTCGGGACGGGTCGCGTGCGTCTCCAGGAAGTCGAGCAGCGGCAGGCTTTCTTCCCGCGTCATGCCGTCGAAGTGCTGCGTGTAAGAGCGATTGACGAACAGGCTCTTGCGCCCAGTCTCCGGATGGGTGCGGAAGACGGGATGCATCGCCTCCGTCGCCTGCCACTCATCATCCCAACGGCTAACCGAGGTCCTCCCCGTGAGCCGCGCCTTCGCCTGCGGACCGGCAACGCGGATGTCGCTGTGCAGGGTTGCGCGCCCGTCGAGCGCCGCCTTCAGCCCATCCGACAAGGTCTCATAAGCCAGGTACTGGTTGGCGAACAGCGTGTCGCCGCCGGCGGGCGGCACCTCCACCGCATAGAGCACGGCGGCGGATGGCGGCTCCGGCATGCAGGTGGTATCGGCGTGCCAGTCCTCACCGACAATGCGTTTGTCTTCCGGGCCGGTGTAGACGCGGACGATATCCGGCTGGTTATCCTGCGGCACGAAATTCGGATGGCGGAACAGCGGCGCGAACCGCTGGCCGAACGCCTTTAACGCCTCGTCGTCGAGGGATTGGTTGCGGAAGAAAATCACCAAGTGCCGGTGCCAGGCGGCCTTGATTTCCGCAAACGCCGCGTCGGAGAGATCGGTCAGGTCGACGCCGCCGATCTCCGCCCCGCACGCGCCGGCAATCGGGCGCACCTCGATATGGTCGTATTGGTTGCTTGCCATGGGCTGGCTCCTCCTGCGGTTCTGGCTATAGTGAGACGCAAACCAAGCAGGAGCGCAAGATGGCAGCCGCAAAAACCGATGCCGAGCCGAATTGGCGTGAGGAAATCTATCAAGCGATCAAAGAGCTAGAGATCAAACAGGTGCACTACGTCCCCGACGCCGGCCACAGCCACGTGATCGACAAATGCCTGGCAGACCCGGACATCGAAGCCGGCATGCTGGCGAACGAGTTCGGGGGGTCGGCGTCTGCTGCGGCGCATGGCTGGGCGGTCAGCGCGCGGCTCTGCTGATGCAGTCGTCCGGCATTGGCAACACCATCAACGCCCTGGGTCTGGCCACATCTGGCCGCTTCCCCTTCTTCCCCATCATCACCATGCGCGGCGAGTGGGGCGAGTTTAACCCCTGGCAGTTGCACGGCGGCCAATCGGCGGAGAAAATCCTCGAGGCCTCCGGTGTCATTGTCATGCGGGCCAACTATGCGCACGAGGTGGCGGAGATGGTGCTGGCCGGCGCCCGGCTCGCCTTCCACTCCTACTGCCCTGTGGCGGTGCTGATCGGCCAGCGCGTCATCGGCGCCAAAGTGTTTTAGGGAGAGTTATCGGACATGGTTGAAAACCTATTGCCCCGCCGCCCGTCGATCCACCGCCTGCTGGAGCGCCGCACCGATAAGCTGCTGATCGTCGCCGGCCTCGGCTCCGCCATCTGGGATGCGGAGAGCGCGGGCGAGAACCCGCTGAACTACTACCTGTTGGGCGCGATGGGCAGCGTCGTGCCCACGGCGCTCGGCTTGGCCTTGGCGCAGCCGGAGCGCCGGGTGCTGGCGCTGACCGGCGATGCGGAGTTGATGATGGGCCTCTACGCGCTGCCGACCGTGGCTGTGCGCCGGCCGAAGAACCTTTCCATCGTCTGCATCGATAACGAGCGCTTTGGCGAGACCGGCAAACAGACCGCGCACACGGCGGAGGGCGTTGATCTCGCCGGCATCGCGCGCGCCAGCGGCTTTCCGCACGTGCTGGAGGTGCAGAACGACACCGGCCTCGATGCGCTGCGCACCGCCATCTACACGGCGGAGGGACCATTGTTCGCGGTGATCAAGGTTTCCAGCGACATGCCGCCCGTGGTCATGCCCATCCGCGACGGCTCCATCGGCAAGGCGCGCTTCCGGGAGGCGCTGTTGGGGGAAAAGGGGTTGAAGGAGTAGCGTCGACGTAGCGGCCGGATGCCCTATCACGTCTATATCCTGGCGAACAAAAAACACGGGCCGATCTACGCGGGCTCGACCGGCAACCTTGCGCATCGCGTAGGGCAGCATCGGGCTGCAACCGTCGATAGCTTTACCAAAAGGTACGGCGTATATTTTCTCGTCTATGCAGAAGAATTTGCGACGATCAGCGAAGCTCGAGCCAGCGAAGCTCAGCTTAAGAACTGGTGCCGTGCTTGGAAAATCGAGCTAATCCAGAAGATCAACCCTGACTGGCACGACCTTAGCCACAGCTTATAGCTCTCTTTTCTCCGGGCTTGCCCCGGAGTCCAGTTCTGCAATTATCCTCCGCAATAACCGTCAGCATGGATCCCGGGTCAAGCCCGGGACAAATTGATCTCTCTGGGCTTGACCCAGAGCCTATCCAATTAACTCTCGGGCGGCGTCATGCGCAGGTGCAGTTGGTTCATGAACTCGCTGGGCTTGTTCTCCAGCAGTAACGGCAAGAGCCGGGGCACCTCGTCCAGCAGCGGCGCTAGCCAGGCATCGTCCGCCTTGGCGAAGGGGTGGAGCACGTAGCTGGCCACCTGCTCCGGCCGGCCGGGATGGCCGATGCCGACGCGTACCCGCCAGAAGGCTGGCCCCAAATGGGCGTTGATGCTGCGCAGGCCGTTGTGGCCGGCGAGGCCGCCGCCCTGCTTCACCCGCACTTTGCCGGGCGGCAGGTCCAACTCGTCGTAGAAGACGATGGCGTCGGATACGTCCAGGTTATGATATTTCAACGCCGGCGCGACCGAGCGGCCGGATTCGTTCATAAAGGTCTGCGGCTTTAATAGCAGCACCTTGAACTCATCCACACGGATTTCGCTGAACGCACCCTGAAAACGCGCGCGAAAGGGCGGCGCGTTGTAATGCGCAGCTATTGCATCCAGCAAGCGAAAGCCGATATTGTGACGGGTCGCGGCGTACTTGGCACCGGGATTGCCGAGGCCGGCCAGCAGGCGGGTCTGGCTCATGCTGCCCTCCCCTGCCCGAAGTTCTCAGCCTGACTTAAACGGAAAGGCGCACGAAATCGATGTGCAGCGGTATTTCGGTTACCGGATGACGCTGCACGTCCTGCAACTTCACGGTCTCCGGCTTGCCATCGATATTGAGCGACAGGGTCTGCGCCATCAGGCCGGGAATGCTCAGCGTGCGGTTCAACGCAAGAATTTCGATGGCCAGCGACACCGGCTCGCCGTTGCCGCCATAGACGATGGCCGGCACTTTGCCTTCGCGGCGCAAGGCCCGAGCGGCGCCGGTGCCCGAACCCGAACGGGTGGTGACGTCGAGGCTATTCACAGCCGCCATGAGACAACTCCTCAGAAGCAAAATATTGGCAAAGCCGCATGCGCCCGGACGCTTAACGCACCAGGCGGCGGCGAAGCGAGCCTAATACGCGCAGCCGGCGGGCGACGCAAGGGGACACTCCGCCGCTTGCCGCAACTGCATGGAGCCGTCAATCCTAGACCGCCTGCGTCGCCTCCGGCTCGCGCAGATGGTGGGTGAAGGCCTCTCGCACATGCGCCGGGATCGGCTCGCCTTGCTGGGTGTCGTAGTTGAAATAGACATAGGTCGCGGTACCGCGGGCGCACAGACGGCCGGTCTGGTGCACCTCCTCATAAAGGCGGAACGACTTGGTGCCGATATGATCGACCCAGGTCAGCACCTCCGCCTCATCGGCAAAGAAAATTTGTGCGGTATAGTCGATATTGGTGTTGACCAGAGCCGCACGCCAGCCGGTGAAGCTCAAATCCGGGGTGAGGATGCGAAAGATTTCGCGCCGCCCAGCCTCCAGCCAAATCGGAACGAAGCAATTGTTGATATGGCCGGCGCCGTCGGTCTCCGACACGCGCGGCACGATGGGCGTGCGCAGCATGGCCTAGACAATCGCCTCGTCATCCAGGCGGCGGTAGGTACCGCCGAAAAACACCATGGGGCGGCGATCCAGCCCCTCGATCCGCATGCCCAGTACGCGCCCGACAAAGATATCGTGGTCGCCGCCCGGATAGGTTGCCTCGTGCTGGCATTCGATGTAAGCGAGGCAGCCCTCCAGCAAGGGCGCCGTAGTATGATCGCCCTCGACCAAGGGCAGTTCGTCCCACGGACGGTCATTCTTCGAGGCGAAGATGCCGGAAAGATCGGTCTGGTCTTCGGCCAGGATGTTAACGGCGAAATGGCTGCACTCGATAAACTGCTGATGGCAGTTCGCCGATTTGTCCAGGCTGAACTGCACCAGCGGCGGGTCGAGCGACAGCGATGTGAAAGAGCCAACGGTTGCGCCAGCCCGCTCGCCATTCTCATCGCAAGTTGTGATAATGGTAACCCCAGTCGGCATACGGCCAAGGGTGTCACGGTAGCCGCGCGGGTCAATGGCGGGCAGGTCGGTCATGAACGCAGTTCCTTGGCGGCATCGGCGAGGGTGGCGGGGCACGAACCCCTTTGTGGCGGAGAGTACCGGGTGAGCCAGGATTCCGAAACCCCGACAATAGCAAAGCCGCTGCTGTGGCTCGCGGTCACACACCCGGGGCTGCGTCACGCCGGCAATCAGGTTTATTCCGGCGGCCTGTTGGATGCCCTCGCCCAGCGTGGTCAAGCGATCACTCTGTTGACCCAGGACGACGGGCCGGCGGTTAGCCGCATCACGGTCGAGACCGCCGCCCTGCCCGCGTTCCGCCCGCGCGCCGCCGGCATTGGCAGCCGCTGGCCTGCCAGCGTCTGGCAGTTGGCTCATCCGAAGATGCGCCGCCGTCTGCACCGACTGCTGGATCGGCAATCGTGGCGGGCGGTGGTGATCGATCAGGCGGCCTGTGGTTGGGCCGCACCGATCGTGGCAGCCCACGGCCTGCCCATCGTCTATATCGCGCACAACCACGAGGCGTCGGTGCGCCCGCAGGTAGCGAGCGGGGCAGCATCCGCCTTCAAGCGCGCTGTGCTGCGTCATGACGCCGGGAAATATGCGCGGCTGGAGCGAGAGGTGGTGCAGAGCGCCAGCCTGATCACCGCGATCACGGCGCAGGACGCAGCGGCCTTCGCCCAGGACAGCGGCAGTGCTCGCATCATCGAACTGTCGCCCGGCTACAGCGGCCCGCGAGTCGCAGCGCGGACGCTATCGGCTGGCACGCCGCGCCGGGTTGTGCTGGTCGGGCGGTTCGAGTGGATCGCGAAGCAACAAAACCTGGTGCGATGGGCCGCGGAAGCGGTGGCTCACCTCGCAGGCGAAAATATCGAGACCCAGGTCGTCGGCACGGTGCCCGATGCGCTACGCCAGCGCCTGGAGCAGCCCGGATTGACCTTTGCCGGGCGGGTGCCCGACCTGACGCCCTACCTCGCCAATGCCCGTCTTGGCTTGGTGGCGGAGGATGTGGGCGGCGGTTTTAAGTTGAAGACCCTGGACTATATCTTCCACCGGCTGCCCGTCGCTGCGTTGGCCGATAACCTTGCCGGCCAGCCGCTGGACGTCACCGCTGCCTGCCTGACTGCGGAAACGCCGGCGGCGCTGGCGAATGCTATAGCCCAGGGCATCGACAACCTTGAGCGATTGAACCAAATGCAGCAGAATGCGTTTGATGCAGCAGCGGCGGCCTTCGACTGGTCCGAGCGCGCCGAAAGGTTTATGCGCGCCCTCGAATCGCTTGATCGACAACCGCCCACCCGACAAGAGTAGCCCAGCCAGCACCCATGGATCGTTTGTCCACCACCCGCCTGCGCCAGTTCTTCGCCACCATTCAGGTGCCATGCCCCTATCTGCCGGAGCGAACCGAGCAGAAATTGGTGCTGGAGCTGCGCGGCCAGGATGCCAGTCAACTGCATACGGAGTTGTCACGCGCCGGGTTCCGCCGCTCGCACCATCTGGCGTACCGGCCAGCCTGTCAGGCTTGCCAAGCCTGTGTGCCGGTGCGGGTGAACACCGCCGCGTTCGACTATTCGCGTTCCATGCGGCGGATCTGGCGGCATCAAAGCCATTTGACCGCCCGGTTTTTGCCTCCGCTTGCCGACGCCGAGCACTTTGCGCTGTTCCAACGCTATGTTCAGGCCCGCCACGGCGAAAGCGAGATGGCGCAAATGGACCGGGCGGAGTTTGCCTCCATGCTGATCGATAGCCCGGTCGACACCTGCCTGCTGGAATTGCGCGATCCGGACACCGGCGCTCTGGCCGCCGCCTGCCTGTGCGACCGGTTGGGCGACGGCATCTCCGCCGTCTATAGTTATTTCGAACCGGACGCGAAGGGCAGCCTCGGCAGCCACGTGGTGCTGCGCCTGATCGAGGCGATGCGGGTAGAGGTAAAGCCCTACGTCTATCTGGGCTTCTGGATCGATGGCTCGCAAACCATGGCCTACAAGCGCCGCTTCCCAGGCATCGAGGCGCTGATCGACGGCGTCTGGCGCCCTCACCCGCAAGATTGATGGAGATTTCGCCCATGGCCTACTGGCTGTTCAAAACAGAGCCGAACACGTGGTCATGGGACGATCAGGTCAAGAAGGGCGCTGAGGGCGAAGGCTGGGATGGCGTGCGCAACCATCAGGCCGCCAACAATATGCGCAAGATGAAGGTCGGCGACCTGGGGTTCTTCTACCACTCCGTCAAGGAGCGCTCCATCGTCGGCGTGGTCGAGGTGATCGAGGAATTCCACCCGGACCCGACCGATGAGAGCGGCAAGTTCGGCATGGTGACCGTCAAGGCGGTGAAGCCGGTCGGCAAACCGGTCACGTTGACCGACATCAAGAACGACGGCCGTTTCGACGATTTCCTGCTGGTCCGCCAATCCCGCCTGTCGGTCGTCCCCGTCTCGGCCGAACAATGGAAAACGCTCTGCAAGATGGCGGAAGTGGAGGCTTAAGCGCGCCGCGCCCGGTCGGCGCAGCGCCTGTCATGCCAGTCTTCGATCCAAGCCCGATTGAGGTGTATTTCTGGGACGCGCTCGCCCTGATGGCAGCGGCTTGCGTGTTCGTGCCGCTGTTCCGCAAGCTGGGGCTCGGCACGATATTGGGCTATCTGGTTGCGGGCCTGGCCATCCGCGCAGCCCTGTCCGACGGCATGAGCGAGCATCTGGAAGAGCTGCTGCACTTCGCCGAATTCGGGGTGGTGCTGTTCCTGTTCGTCATCGGCCTGGAACTGCGGCCACGGCTGCTGTGGCAGATGCGGTCGGACATCTTCGGCCTCGGTCTCGCCCAAGTGCTGCTCTGCGCCGCAGTGATCGCACCGGCGGCGCTGGCCTTCGGATTTTCGCTGAACGCCGCCATTATCGTCGGCCTGGGCTTCGCACTGTCCTCTACCGCGCTGGTCATGCAATTGCTGGAGGAGCGGCGCGAGCGCAATACCGAGCACGGGCGCAAGACCTTCGCCATCCTGCTGTTCCAGGACCTGGCCATCGTGCCGTTGCTGTTGGCCGCGGCACTGCTGGCCCCTTCCGGCGCCGAGATGGGCTGGGCCGATGCGCTGGCGCAATTGGCGTGGGCGGTGGCCGCCATCGCGCTGCTGATCGCTGCCGGGCGGTTTCTGCTGGACCCGATGTTCCGCTTGCTGGCCCGCACCCGCATGCAGGAGATCATGACCGCGTCGGCACTAGGCATCGTGATCGCCGCCGCGCTGCTGATGGACCTGGTCGGCATGTCCTATGCCATGGGCTCTTTCCTGGCCGGCGTTATGCTGGCGGAATCGACCTATCGGCATGAGGTCGAGGCCGATATCGAGCCGTTTCGCGGCCTGTTCCTCGGCCTGTTCTTCATGGCGGTCGGCCTGTCGCTCAACCTGGAGACGCTGGCCGAAAATTGGCTGACCATCCTGGTGGCAGCGCCGGCCGCCATGGTTTTGAAGGCCATAGCGATCTTCAGCGTCGCCCGACTGCTCGGCACGGCGCAGCAGCCGGCCCTGCGCATAGCGTTGCTGCTGCCCCAAATGGGCGAATTCGGTTTTGTATTGTTTGCGGCCGCCGCCGGCAGCCTGCTGCTTGCGCCAGTTGAGGCCTCCATGCTGGTCGCTATCGTGACGGTCTCCATGGCGCTGTCGCCGCTGGTGGCGCGGATCGAGCCGCTGCTGCTGGCGAAGCGCACCGCCACGCCCATCGACGAGGACTTCACGGACATTCGTCACGGCGTGCTGTTGGTCGGTTTCGGGCGGTTCGGCCAGATTGTCTCGCAAGCGCTGTTCGCCAACGGTTGCGATGTCACGGCGCTCGACAGCGATCCGGACCGCATTCGCGACGCCGAACGGTTCGGCTTTCGGGTGCACTATGGTGACGGCACCCGGCGGGATGTGTTGCGCGCGGCTGGTGCGGACAAGACACGGCTGATCATCGTCGCTGTCGATAGCGCCGACGCCGCCGACAGCATAGTCCGCGTCGCCAAGGAGACCTTTCCGCAGGCCAAGCTCTTCGTCCGAAGTCATGACCGCCGGCATTCGATCAGCCTGGCGCGGGCAGAGGTCGATTTTGCCGTGCGCGAAACCTTCGAGTCCGCGTTGCGCATGGGCAAGCAGGCGTTGGTCGCACTTGGCGCGAGTGACGAGGCGGCGCTGAGCGTTATCGAGGACGTGCGGACCCGCGACCGCGAGCGGCTGCGCCTTCAGGCGGAAGGTGACATCATGTCAGGCCTCGACCGTATGCACGTCACGCCTGTGCAACCGGAACCGCTGCCGCGCGTCGCCACCGACTCCGGAGAAGACCGTTAAGACGCGTGCCGCCTAGCGACGGCCGGCGACGTATTTCACGCTGCCGGGGCCGACGACCTCGGTGTGCATGGTCCCGGCCGCCAGGCTGTAGTCGTCGCCCTTGCGGTAGGTGGTCGACTTGTCGCCAGTGACGATGGTGATTTCGCCGTCCAACACGAACACCCGCGCGTCGAAGTCGTGGGTGTGCTGCGGCTTTGGCTCCATCGGTCCTAATTCAGATTCCTTGACCTCATAGCCGTCGCGCTTCAGTTCGGCTTCGAATTCACTGCGGTTCATGGTGTGTCCTTCATAAAAGGGTTAACGCCGATAGCATAGCAGGTGGGCGGTTGAGCGTCAGGAAATGCTGGCAATGCTGCGTCCCCGGATCAGGTCAGCGCCTTTCTCCGCAATAGCGATGGTGGCGGCGAAGGTGTTGGCCGACGGCAGCATCGGCATGATCGAGGCGTCAACCACCCGCAACCCCTGCAAGCCATGCACCCTTAATTCATCATCGACCACGGCGCGTTTGTCGCTGACCGGCCCCATCTTGCAGGTGCCAACCAGGTGATAGCCGGTGTTGCCGCGCCGCCTGGCGAAATCGAGCCACTCGTCATCCGTCTGCACGCCCGGCCCCGGCAACGTCTCGGCTTCGAAATAATTGGCAAGCTCGGGGCGGTGCAGCAGATCGCGGGCAAGGCGTAAGCCAAATAGCGTAATTCTTTGATCCTCTGCTTCGGCGAGATAATTCGGCTGCACCCTGGGCGCCTCGGCGGCGTCGGCGGAGCGGGCGCGGACATAGCCGGTGCTCTGCGGTCTGGGCTGAGCCGCGCCGCAGGTCATGCCGGGATGGTCGTCCAGCACATAGACCTTGCCATCCTGATAGCTGCCGGGCGTGAACAGGATGCGCAGGTCGGCATCCTCCAGACTGGGATGCGACTTGCCGTGGACGAAGGCGATGGTCGGGCAGAGCGCCAAGATACTCGGTTTGCCGGCGGCCCATTTCAGCACCTCCAGCGGCAGGCGTGGCCAGCGCGCGTACTCGTTGATGGTGCGCACATTGCGGGCGCGGGCGGTCATCCGCACCGAATAGTGATCGCGCAGGTTCTCGCCGACCCCTTCCAGCGCATGACGGACCGGCACGCCCAATTCGGCGAGCAGGTCTGGCGGACCGATGCCCGAAATCTGCAGCAGCTTCGGCGAGTTGACCGCGCCGGCGCTCAGGATCACCTCGCGCCGCGCCGTGACAACCTGCTCGCCGCCGGAAGCGTCGCGGTATTGCACGCCGGTGACGCGGTTCCCGTCCATCTCCAGACCCTTTACCTGAGCCCGAGTGCGCAACTCCGTCGACATGCGACGCAAGGCCGGGCGCAAGAACGCCGCGGCGGAACTGACCCGTTTGCCCTTGTGGATATAGCGCTGGAAGTAGCCGGCGCCGAACTGATGGCCGGCGTTGTAGTCGGGCGCGCGCGGAATGCCCATGCCAGCCGCTGCGTCCAGAAACGCTTCCGCCAGCGGGTTGATCCAGTCGCTGTCGGTGATCGGCAGTTCGCCGCTCTGGCCGCGGTGCGAGGTATCGCCTTCCGTAATGCGGGTCTCCGACCGGTTGAAGTAAGGCAACAAGTCGTCGAAGCCCCAGCCGCGATTGCCCATTTGCGCCCAGGTGTCGAAATCGGCAGCCTGCCCCCGATTGTAGACCATGCCGTTGATCGAACTGGAGCCGCCGACCACCCGGCCCTGCGGCACCGCCACCTGTCGCCCGCCCAGAGCGTCGCCGGGCTCGGTCACGAACGGCCAGACAAAGCGGTCGCCATACAGGGTTTTGACGAAGCCGGCGGGAATCGAGATATACGGGTGCCAGTCCGGCCCGCCGGCCTCCAGCACACAGACGGTGGCCGCATCGCCCTCGCTCAGGCGGTTGGCTAGCACACAGCCGGCGGCGCCGGCGCCAACGATGATGTAGTCGAAACTGTCGGTCACGGGCCCACCATCTCAGAGATGCAGGCCGCGGCCCAGCGCCTTGAACGCCGCCTCCTGCACCGCCTCGCCGCGGGAGGGGTGGGGGTGGATCGTCGCGGCGAGGTCTTCGAGGGTCGAGCCCATTTCCAGTGCGACCGCGAACTCTGACGCCAGTTCCGCGACGCCTTCGCCCACCGCCTGAATGCCGAGGATCAGGTCGTTGTCGGCGCGGGCGACGACGCGGACGAAGCCGTCGTCGCGCCCCGTGGTCATCGCCCGGCCATTGGCGCGGAAGGGGAAGGTGCCGACCCGCGTCTCAATGCCGTGCTTGCCGGCATCGTCGGGCGAGAGGCCGGCGGTCACGATTTCCGGATCGGTGAAGCAGATGGCGGGAATGCAGCGCTTGTCCCAGGCGCGCTTTTCGCCGGCGATCAACTCGGCCACCATCTCGCCTTGCGCCATGGCGCGGTGGGCCAGCATCGGCTCGCCGGTGACGTCGCCGATGGCGTAGACGCCGCGCATGGCGGTGCGGCACTGCTCGTCGATGCGGAGCGCGCGGCCTTCCATCTCCAGCGCCAACTCCTCCAGGCCCCAGCCGTCGGTCAGCGGGCGGCGGCCGACGGCGACCAGCACCTTGTCGGCTGGCAGGCGGCGGTCGTCGCCATCGCTGGTTTCGACCAGCAGCGCGTCGCCGACCATACGGCGGGCCTTGGCGCCGACCAGCACCTTTATACCCAGCGCGCGCAGCCGGCTGGCGACCGGGCGGCTGAGGTCGGCGTCGTATTGCGGCAGGATGCGGTTTTCGGCCTCCACCACCGTGACCTTTGCGCCGAGCTTGGCGTAGGCGGTGCCGATTTCCAGGCCGATATAGCCGGCGCCGACCACCACCAGCCGCTCCGGCACCTGGCGCAGCGCCAGGGCTTCGGTGGATGAGATCACATTGCCGCCGAATGGCAGATCCGGCAGCGAAATGGCGCTGGAACCGGTGGCGATCACCACCGCGTCCGCTCGCACCAACTGCTCACCCGTGACGCTGGAGACCTGTACGGTCTTGCCATCGCGGAAGCGGGCGGAGCCCTCGATCACCTTGACGTTAGCGCCTTTGAGCAACCCAGCCACGCCACCGGTCAGACGCTGGACAATGTTGTCCTTCCACGCCTGGGTTGCGGAAAAATCCAGGTTGGGCGCGCCAGCGGAAATACCGAGCGCACCGCCGTCCGCGGCAAATGCCGCAGCGCGAGCGAACTCTTCGCCCGCATGGATCAGGGCTTTCGACGGGATGCAGCCGATATTCAGACACGTGCCGCCGAGCCGCGCTTTCTCGACCAGAACCGTGTCGATGCCCATCTGGCCGGCGCGGATGGCGCAGACATAGCCGCCGGGGCCGCCGCCGATGATCAGAAGCTTGCAGGTGATTTCTTGCATGGCGTTACGCCTCCATAAAGATCATGGCGGGCGTCTCCAGCAAGGTTTTCAGCGTGTGCACGAACTGCGCCGCGTTCCAGCCATCGACAACGCGGTGGTCGAAGCTGCACGAGAGGTTCATCACCTTGCGCGGCTGAAACTGGCTGCCATCCCATAGCGGCCTGACTGCGATTTTGTTGACGCCGACGATGGCGACCTCCGGATGGTTGATCACCGGCGTTGTCGCAATCGCACCGAGCGGCCCCAGCGACGTGATGGTGATGGTGGAGCCGGTGAGTTCGTCCCGGTTGGCCCGCCCGCTGCGCGCGGCGTCGGAGAGGCGGGCGATCTCGCCGGCGCAATCCCAGATGTCCATCGCTTCGGCGTGATGCACTACGGGCACCATCAGGCCGGCATCGGTTTGAGTCGCGATGCCGATGTGCAGGCCGCCGAATTGCTGCACCACCTCTGCCTCGTCGTCATAGAGGGAGTTGACCTCCGGGTGTTGCGCCACGGCCTTGACCATCGCCCGCATCAGGAAGGGCAGGATGGTGAGGCGCGGGCGGTCGTCGCGTTTGGTGGCGTTCAGCTCGGCGCGAAGGTCCTCCAGGGCGGAGACGTCGGTCTCCTCGACGATGGAATAGTGCGGAATGCGCGACTTGGAGAGCGCCATCTTGGCGGCGATGCGACGGCGCATGCCGACCATCTTGATCTCTCGTACAGAGGCATCCGCCACCAATCCACGCGCAGCGCTGGCGCCAGGGCTCTGCTTGAAGAACGCATCCAGGTCCTGATGGGTAATGCGGCCGGCAGGGCCGGACCCCGGCACCTGACGCAGGTCGACGCCGCCTTCGCGGGCGCGTTTGCGCACGGAAGGTGCCGCCAGCGGCTTCTGCCCCTCTATCCGTGGCGGCGCACCGCCGGACGGCGCGCGCGTTCTGGGGGCGGCTGGTGCAGGTTTTGGTGAAGTGTCTGCGGTTGTGGTTTGGAGTTCCGGCTCAGCCGGTTTAGGCGCGTCCGTTGGTTTCGCCGGTGCAGCATCGTCCTCGGGAGCAGAGGCGGGCACCGCGTCGGTCTCGCGATTGCCCTCGCTAGCCACCTCCAGCCGGATCAGTTCGGAGCCGACCGCCAGCGACTCGCCCACCTCGCCGCCGAGGCGCAGCACCTTGCCGTCGGAGGGCGCGGGAATCTCGACTGTGGCCTTGTCGGTCATTACCGCGACCAGCACGTCGTCCTCGCGCACCAGGTCGCCTTCTGCGACGTGCCATTCGACGAGTTCGGCCTCGACGACGCCCTCGCCGACATCGGGCAGTTTGACGGAAAGTTCGCCCATCACTCGGCCTCCATCGCTTCGAGGAGGGCGCGGCCAACCCGTTCAGGGCCAGGGAAGTAGGCCCATTCCTGCGCGTGCGGGTAGGGCGTGTCCCAGCCGGTCACCCGCTCGACCGGCGCCTCCAGGCTATAGAAGCAGTGCTCCTGCACCAGCGCCGCCAGTTCCGCGCCGAAGCCGGAGGTCAGCGTCGCCTCGTGGACGACGACGCAGCGGCCGGTCTTGCGCACCGAGGCGGTAATCGCCTCCAGGTCGAGCGGCACCAGGGTGCGAAGGTCGATGACCTCCGCGTCGACGCCGGTTTCCTCCGCGGCGGCCAGGGCGACGTAGACCATGGTGCCGTAGGTCAGCACCGTCACCGCCGATCCCTCCCGCCGCACCTTGGCCTCGCCCAGCGATACCGTGTAGTGCCCCTCCGGCACCTCGCCCAGATCGTGGGTCTTCCAGGGGGTGACCGGGCGATCGTGGTGGCCGTCGAACGGGCCGTTGTAGAGCCGCTTTGGCTCCAGAAAGATCACTGGGTCAGGGTCCTCTATAGAGGCGATCAGCAGACCCTTGGCATCGACTGGGTTGGAGGGGACGACCACCTTCAGGCCGGCCACATGGGTGAACAGCGCCTCCGGGCTTTGGCTGTGGGTCTGGCCGCCGTGAATGCCGCCGCCGGTCGGCATCCGCACCACCATCGGGCAGGTAAACTGCCCGGCGGAGCGATAGCGCAAGCGGGCCGCCTCCGACACGATCTGGTCGTAGGCCGGGTACATATAGTCGGCGAATTGGATCTCCACGCAGGGCTTCAGGCCGTAGGCGGCCATGCCGACCGCCGAGCCGACAATGCCCAACTCGCTGATCGGCGCATCGAAGCAGCGGGTGTTGCCGTACTTGCGTTGCAGGCCGGCGGTGCAGCGAAACACGCCGCCGAAATAGCCGACATCCTCGCCGAAGACGACGACCTTGTCGTCCCGCTCCATCGCGATGTCGTGGGCGTTCTGGATCGCCTCCACCATTGTCATGCGCGCCATGGCCTAGATCCCCGCGTCGTGGCGCTGGCGGATCAGGTGCGGCGGCATGGTGGCGTAGACATCCTCGAACATATCGCGCGCCGATGGCTTGCCGCCGGAATGCAGCGTGCCCAGCGTCTCCGCCTCCCGCTGCGCGGCGATCACGGTGTCGCGCACCTCCGCCTCTGCCTGCTTGTGGCGGTCTTCGGACCAGACGCCGCGGACGATCAGATGCGCCTTCAGCCGCAGGATCGGATCGCCGAGCGGCCAGGCATCGCTTTCCTCCTTCGGGCGGTAAGCGCTGGGGTCGTCGGAGGTGGAATGACCGCCGACCCGGTAGGTGACATGCTCGATCAGCGTCGGCCCCAGATTGCGCCGCGCCCGCTCTGCCGCCCATGCCGCGACCGCGTGCACCGCCGGATAGTCGTTGCCGTCGACCCGAAGCGACGGAATGCCGAAGCCATGGCCGCGCGAGGCGAAGGTGCCGGAGCCGCCCTTCGCGATGCCCTGAAAGGTCGAGATCGCCCACTGGTTATTGACGATGTTGAGGACTACCGGCGCTTTGTAGGTGGAGGCGAACACCAGCGCCGCATGGAAGTCGTTCTCCGCCGTCGAGCCGTCGCCGATCCAGGCGGCTGCAATCTTGGTATCGTTGCTGATCGCCGACGCCATCGCCCAGCCGACCGCCTGGATATACTGCGTCGCCAGATTGCCGGAGATCGTAAAGAAGCCGTCTTCCTTCGACGAATACATTACCGGCAGCTGCCGGCCTTTCAGCGGGTCGCCTTCGTTCGAGTAGACCTGACACATCATGTCTTTCAGCGGATAGTCGTCGGCGATCAGCAGCCCCGCCTGGCGGTAGGTCGGAAAGTTCATGTCGCCCGGCGAAAGCGCGGTGCGGAAGGCGCAACTGATCGCCTCCTCCCCCAGATGCTGCATGTAGAACGAGGTCTTGCCCTGGCGCTGCGCCTGCAACATGCGGGCGTCATAGGTGCGCAGCGTCATCATATGGCGCAGACCGGTCAGCAATTCCTCGTCGTTCAAGGTGCCGGCCCAGGGGCCCACGGCCTCACCGTCGCGATTGAGCACGCGGATGATGGTATAAGCCATGTCGCGAATCGTGCGCGGGTCGGCATCGACGGGCGGCCGGTCAACCTCTCCAGCGGGCGCGATGTTGATGCCGGCATAGTCGGGCGTATCGCCCGGCCGCCACTCCGGCTCTGGCACTTGCAGCGATAGCGGTTTGAAATCGGCCATCATCGTCTCTCGATATTTCAGGCTTCGCAACGGTCGCACAACATAACATAATGCCAAAACGCCGATAGCCTATGTTGGGTGATGTCTCAGTTTAGAAATATCCGCTCCAAATCCCTAGTTACATAGACAGTTGCTCCATATCGGACGTAGAGTGCCTTGCTAAGGTTCAAATACTGCTCTTAGAAACTATGTAAATCGAATGAGAAAAAGCGGACTCGGTCTCTCTCTTCCGAAACATGAACTAAAAATTTATCAGGCCGTAGGGCAATGCATATACTGCGGATCAACCAAGCAACTCACTAGAGAGCACATCATACCGCACTCTGCAGGTGGCCGTTGGGTTCTTCCGGAATCTAGTTGTAAGTCATGCGCTACTATCACCGGAAAGTTCGAAGGTGAAGTAGCGCGTACTATAATTGGCCCACTACGTATGCTTTATGACCTTCCCACTCGCCGAAAGAAAGATCGACCCGAGACGCTGCCGCTGAAGGTTAAATATGCCCACAGCGCAGATTGGGAAACTGTGGAGGTAGATCGCGACATTTGTCCGTTTCTCGTCGGCCTACCACTTTACCCAATGCCGGATGAGGTAACTGGCGACGTTCAAAAGGCAATTCGTAGCGCGGCAACGTCGCAATTTTGGATAAGAGGGGCGGGATTTTGGCGAAATAAAGATAAACATTTCGAATATCTTTGCAAGACACTTGGAGTAATTGCAATTATGCCAAGTGCGACTATAGCTTCTGAGCCATTTTGCTTGATGATCGCAAAAATTGCCCATTCGTTCGCTATCGCAGAAATGGGTCTCAGAGCCTTTGACCCATTTCTGCCCTACATGATCAGAACGCGAGATACCTCTAATTGTCGTCAATATATTGGCGGTGGAACGGGAAACGAGCCAGCATCCTCTGACTTGCACAACTTGACTATAGATCGAATAGTTGGTTCTGTACATGATGTAGTTACAGTTCGAGTTAGGATATTGGGGATTCTTGAGACACCGACTTACTTCGTGGCAGTGGGTCGATCTCGGAAGGCGTGAATGACGTCTTCAAACTTGCTTTGGTCGGCAGCGCAGCAATGTCCACCCAGCTGAAATTCGAACTGAGGCATTACACTATGTTGGGTTCAATGTCTGGTCGTCGTGCTTTGTGGTATCGATGCCCTTGAGCCCAGGGTTGCACGGTCCTATCCTAGACGGAACGCGCGATCAATATCGACAGAGGTATCAACTTGTCCATTAGCATCGACCCCCAAACCGGCCGGAAAATCTTCAATACCCGCGCCGCCAAAGCGACGGACCGCATTGCCGGCAAAGGCTACTCCATCGTCACGGACAAAAAGCTGACGACGCTGCCCGAACCGCCGCCCGGCGCGAAGTTCGATGCAGAAGAGCAGGCGAAGTACCGGGACTACAAGGAAGAGCGCCGCGGCGCCGCCGACTACATCTCCATGGAGGGTGAGTTCGCCAAATACCTGGAGGACGTCTACTCCGAACCGCCGGTGGAACGCGAGGCGCTGGACGACGAGTGCGAAATCCTGGTGATCGGCGCCGGTTTCGGCGCGATGCTGCTCTGGTACCGTCTGATGCAAGCGGGCTTCACCGATGTACGCTTCTGCGAGAAGGGCGGCGACGTCGGCGGCACCTGGTACTGGAACCGCTACCCCGGCATTGCCTGCGACGTGGAAAGCTACTCCTACCTGCCGTTGCTGGAGGAGATGGGCTACATCCCGTCGATGAAATTCGCATCCGGGTTCGAGATCCTGGAATACTGCCAGACCATGGCGGAGCGTTTCGGCCTCTACGAGCGCACGCTGTTCCATACCACGGTGGAGGAAACGACCTGGGACGAGGCGCAGGGCCGCTGGATCGTCAAGACCAACCGCGGCGACGAGATGAAGGCCCGTTATGTCGTGCTGGCCAACGGCATCCTGACCACGCCGAAGCTGGCCAATATCAAGGGCATGGAGACCTACAAGGGCGAGGCGTTCCATACCTCCCGCTGGAACTATCACATCGATCTGACCGGCAAGCGCGTCGGCATTATCGGCACCGGCGCCACGGCCGTGCAGATCGTCCCGGAAATCGCCAAAATCGTCGATCAGCTTTACGTCTTCCAGCGCACGCCCTCGACCATCGACGTGCGCGACCAGCGCGCCACGACCGAGCAGGAATACGCCACCTGGCCGGGCGAAGACAACTGGGCCGTCAAGCGGCGGGAGCGGCTGGCGCTGATCTCAGCCGGGCGGACCGCGCTGCAAGGCAATGACGACTTCCTGGCCGGCAAGATCGAGAGCGTGAAAAAGCCGCGTCAGCACGCGACCGAAATCTCGCCCGAGGAACTGATCCAGCGCCAGCTCAACACCAACTTCCGCATTATGGAGCAAATCCGCGCTCGTGTAGATGCTGTGGTGGACGACCCGAAGACCGCGGCGGCGCTGAAGCCCTACTACCCCTATGGCTGCAAGCGCCCGACCTTCCACGACGAATACCTGCCGTCGTTCAACCGCCCGAACGTGCATCTGGTCGATACCGCGCCCTTGGGTGTGCAGGAGATCAACGAGACCGGAATCGTGCATGACGGCGTGCAGTACGATGTCGACGTGTTGATCTACGCCACCGGCTTCGAGTGGATGGGCACCGGCTCCTTCAACATGATCCGCGGCAAGGACGGTCAGACATTGCGCGAGAAATGGGAGAGCGAGGGCACCAAGACCTTCCTCGGCATGCATTCCGCCGGCTTCCCCAACCTGTTTATCATGAACGGGCCGCAGGGCGGCGGCGGTCAGTTCAACTTCACCCGCGTCTCGGAAATGCACGCCCACTATATCACCTGGATGCTGGAGACGATGCGCGAGAATGGGGCGCGGTCGGTGGATGTGCAGAAGCAGGCGGAGGACGATTACGCCGAGCACTGTGCCCAGATGGATACGCTGTCGGCGCCGCTGCGCGATTGCTTCAGCTACTACAACGGCGACGGCAACGCCCGCCCCGGCAGCCTCGCCTACTACGGCGGCGGCCAGCGCTGGCACGAGCGGCGGATGGCGGCACAGGAGACGATGGAGCCCTACGTCTTCGACTTCGCCAGGGAGCCCGTCGCAGCGGAATAACCTTTGAGCGGAGCGGGTAGCGCGCTGCCTCAGCCCCGTCACGCGGTGGGCGAAAACCCGACGGCGCCACGGTCGTCCCCGCCCACCCGGAACTGAATGGCGGCCTGATCGGCATCGCTGCCTGGATATTGTCCTATTGCAGCGAGACCCTGGTCAGCAGTTGGCGGTTGCGCCGGATGGGGTGGTATACCGAAACTTGAACCTGTGCCGCGTGCCCATGGTTCGGCGGGAGCATTCATGATAGGCTTTCGTCTTATGGCCGGCGACGATGCGGCCACCGCAAAAGGGAGTTCACCAAGATGACGCAGTATATTCCGCCCGCAATCGACTGGGTTCGCGAACAGGTTGAACTGTATGAAGGTAGCGGCGGCACCGAGGGCACGACCCTGCGCGACACCGGCCTGCCCTGCATCATCGTCACGCATATGGGCAACCAGAGCGGTGCGATCCGCAAGATTCCCCTGATGAAGGTCAAGGTCGGCGATTCATACGTGCTGGTCGGCTCCTATGGCGGGCGGGAGAAGAACCCGGTCTGGGTCTACAACCTGCGCGCCAACCCCGACGTCGAAATCCGCGACATGACGGACGTGCACAAGATGCGGGTGCGCGAGATCACTGACGATGCGGAGCGCGCGCCGTTGTGGGACGCCGCCGCCAAAGCCTTTCCGCCTTACAACGACTACCAGAAGAAAGCGCCGCGGAAGATCCCGGTGTTTCTGGCGGAACCGGTGTAGGAGCGGATACCAAAGGCGTTAGGAATCGACCCCAGTTCCCTCTTGCCGGCCTTGAGCCGGCATCCGTACCTGAGAGCTGAGGACAGGCAAACCACTCTGCGACAAAGTCTCTGGCGCGGATGCCGGGTCAAGCCCGGCAAGGGGGACTTTCGATCGTTACCCTCGCCCTGTGCCCAATCTCTAGCCGAGGCTATTCGAACTGCCGGTCGTCAGCATTCAGTTTCGGACCCTGCCCTAATTCCGAAACGCCAGCGCCTCCACATCGCCGGCGCTGAGGCCGACGCCGACCGCAGCGCGGATCATTTCAGCCCAGGTTTCGTCGTCGACCGGCACACCGTTCGCCTGCCGCTCTGCCCGCGTCATGCGCTCGGGGTCGCCGGGGACGAGCACCGGCTCAGCCGGATTTGCCGGCGGCGACGCCTTGACGTGCGCCAGAGTGGCATCGGTCTCGCTGTTGAAAAAGGCGCGATCGATCAGGCGCATCGGGTCGATGACGATCGACAACATGCCGTTCAGGATCGTATCGTTTTCGTGATTGTTGGCGGGACGGCATGTGCCGCCGCGGGTGAGAACGCCACCGAACAACTCATTGATAACGCTGAGGCCGTAACCTTTGTGCTCTCCCATCGGGCGGATCGCGCCTTTAGGGGTGGTGTAGAGCGCATTTGGATCGGTGGTCGGCCGGCCCTGATTGTCGAGCAGATAGCCCTCCGGCATCTGCTCCCCCTTGTTCTTCGCGACACGCACCTTGCCGCCCGCGACGATGGAGGTGGCGAAATCCAGCACGGTCGGCGGGTTGTTCTCGGTGCCCGGCAGGACGGCGCAATAAGGATTGGTCGTGAACCGCGCGTCGGTGCCGCCATGGGGCGCAACCAGCCCGCCATGCCCGTGCACGTTCACGTGGTGCATCGAGACCATGCCCGCAGCCGCGCACTGCTCGCCCCATGCGCCAATCCGGCAGAGGTGAAAGCTGTTGCGGGTCGCCACGACACAGACGCCGTGCTGGCGAGCGCGCTCAATCCCCATCTCCATCGCCTTCTGACCGACGATCTGGCCGTAGCCGTGATTGCCGTCGAGCACCAGCGTCGTGCCCTCGTCGCTGACGACGATGATGTCGGCGTTCGGACGCAACTCACCGGTGGGAATGCAGGCGACATAGCGCGGCAGCATGCCGATACCATGGGAATCATGACCGGCCAGATTGGCGTCGACCAGGTTATCGGCAACCTGCTGTGCCTCGGCCTCGCTGCTGCCGGCGGCAGAGGAGATAGCACGGCACACGGCGCGGAGGTTTTCGTGGTGGATGGTCGGCATTGGCGAGACTCTTCTTCCCGGACGGCGATCCCATCATGATACCGGTTGCAGCCTCGCGGTCCATGGCGGATTGGGGCCATCCTGGTTCGTACCCGCACGCGGTGAAGAAATTTCGGGCGTCCTGTGATGTGACGTCGCGGATGGCGGCGGGTTTGTGGACCGGCCGATCATGCTCCTTCAGCAACGCGGTCAGGCGATCAAAGCGGGCATGGGTATTGAGCAATGACATCCGGCGGCGTCGATTCCTGTCCGGCGCCTCGATGAGAACCTCGTGGCGGTTCTCGGGCGATGTCGATGCCTGTCGATGCCTATGAGAACGGGCTCGGATGGTGTAGATTGGTCGATGGTCATGGCCGGTCTCCTCTACAGTGTGGTTCGTGCAGAACCACTGTAGAGACCCGAGGCTGGCCATGGGTCGCCAGTTGCGCATCATTCCGGAGATGTTACGGAGCTTCTTTGCCATGCCTTTCGTCACAACCGATGACGGCGTCAAACTCGCCTACGAAGCGACCGGCAGCGGCACACCGGTGCTGTTTGTGCATGAATTCGCGGGCGATATGACCAGTTGGGAACCGCAACTGCGCACCTTTGGCCAGCGCTACCATGCCATTGCCTACAACGCCCGCGGCTATCCGCCCTCCGACGTGCCGCCGACTCCGCAGAGTTATAGTCAGGACCGGGCGCGGCTGGATATTCTGGCGGTGCTCGACGGCTTGGGCATTGAGAAGGCTCACATTGTCGGCCTGTCCATGGGTGGGTTCGCGACCCTGCATTTCGGGATCCATCATGCCGACCGGGCGCTGTCGATCACGGTTGCCGGCTGCGGATACGGTGCTGAGCCGGATAAGCGGGCGCAATTCAAAGCGGAGGCGAACGCGACCGCCGATCTGATTGAAAGCGCCGGCATCGAATCCTTTGCCGACACCTATTCGCTCGGCCCGACGCGGGTGCAGTTTCAGAACAAGAACCCGCGTGGCTGGCAGGAATTCCGCGATCAGTTGGCGACGCACTCGGCACTTGGCTCCGCCAACACCATGCGCGGCGTTCAGGCCGAGCGCCCGTCGCTATTCGATCTGAAGGAGCAAATGGCAGGTATCCGTGTGCCGACGCTGGTGCTGACCGGTGATGAGGATTGGCCCTGCCTGCTGCCCGGCTTCATGATGAAGGAGACGATCCCCGGCGCGGGGCTGGTGGTGATGGCGAACTGCGGTCACACCATCAATATCGAGGCGCCAGACCGGTTCAACGCCATTGTCGCTGACTTCCTGGCGCAGGTGGATGCCGGGCGGTGGCCAACGCGCGATCCGCGCGCCGTCAGTGGATCGATCCTGGGCGTGCAGAAATAGCGGATTAGGCCTGCGGCTCGCCGATTGCGGAAAACGTCAGATCGATCGGCACGTGGCCGCTCGCCGCCAGGAACTTGTGGAAGTCGGCGGCGCCGATGGCCGTTGTCGCGCAATTGGTCAGCGGGTGGAAGTTCAGCGGTTCCATGGCCGCCAGACGGCTGTCCAGTGCGAAGGTCACCCTGTGGTCCGGATCGTTGATCAAGGCGAACGGCGTGACCGAACCCGGCTCTACGCCCAACACCTCCAGCAACAATTCCGGTTTGCCGAAAGACAGGCGGCCTGCCTCCAGCGTTTTTGGCAGCAGCTTCAGGTCGACCGCGGCATCCTCCGCCGCGGTGACGAGCCAAAGCTGGCCTTTTTTGTTCTTTAAAAACAGGTTCTTGGAGTGGCCGCCCGGCAAACTTCCGCGCAGGGCGCGGCTTTCGGCAACCGTAAACACCGGCGGGTGCCAGACGGTTTCGTGCGCGATGCCTAAAGAATCCAGATGTCGGAATAGGTCGTCAGGTGTCGCCGCTGCCACTAGCGACCCCAGTTGCGCACCGGTCCGCTGTCCACATGGATAAACTGCGAGCGGCTGTAGAGGCCGACGCCGCCGGCCTTCAACGAGAGCGCGGCGCGGTGCGTCTTGCGCAGATCCTGGTTCGGCAGACGGAAGTCGAGCGCCTTGCCTTTCAGATGGTAGGACTTCTTCGCGACACCGGAGGATCGTTTCCGCAGCATGGCATTCGTCTGTGGCGAACGGTAGCCGGACAGGATCTCCACCGACTTCGGCGCGCCAATGCGGTCGCAAACACGATGGACCATGTCGAGTGTCCGCAGGTCGATGGAAACGACACCGTCTGTGCGCCAATCGCGCAGGAACTGGTTCAATTCCTTCCAGGCGCCTAGATCGTACTTGCCGTTACGCCAGTACGTCGCCGAGATCGTTTCGTTAGTGTGGAGATGTTTCATGGTCAGGCCGCGCGCCAGGCTGGCTGCCGCCGCTGGGCGGATCACAAACGGGGCCGCGAGGAGGCCGCCGAGTATCGCACGTCGGCTCATACTGCCTGGCGCATGTTTCATATATTGACCCTTTGTTGAGACGATCAGGCTTGGTCCATGGGCACCTGCCTGCCTTACCGATCAGCGATTTCTTCACTGTTTTTAGTTAACGCAGGGTTAGCAAACGCCGCCAGTCTTTGCCAAGAGGTTTCGCCACTGGACCGCGGGCGCGGCATGGGACTGGGCGACGCACGCAGGACCGCATCGCCCAGTTCAATGGCCCTATTTGCAGCGCTCTTAGCGGAGTGCCGCGCAGGCTCTTTGGATGCGCCTGCCGGCCTCCTCCAGTTTTTCCTCGCTGGTCGCGTAGGAGATGCGGAAATGCGGCGACAGACCGAACGCGGAGCCCGGTACGACGACAACTTTTTCTGCATTCAGTAGGTAAAAAGCGAAATCGTCATCAGTTTCAATAACTTTGCCATCCGGCGTTTTCTTGCCGATTGCGCCCGCGCAGGACGGATAGACGTAGAACGCACCCTCCGGCGTGTTGCATTTCAGTCCTTGCGCCTGGTTGATCATCCCGACCACCAGATCGCGGCGACCCTGAAAAGCTTTGATCCAGTCGGCGCGATAGCCCTGAGGGCCATCCAGTGCTTCAACTGCGGCGGTCTGGCTGATGGAACTGGGGTTGGTGGTGCTCTGCGATTGCACCTTGCGAATTGCATCGATCAGAACCTTCGGCCCAGCCGCATAACCGATTCGCCAGCCGGTCATGGCATAGGCTTTAGAGACGCCGTTGACCGTCAGCGTGCGCTCGTACAGTCGCGGCTCTACCTGAGCCGGCGTGCAGAACTGGAAGTCGTCGTAGACGATATGCTCGTACATATCGTCGGTCATGATCCAGACGTGCGGGTGCTTGAGCAAAACGTCCGTGATCGCCTTCATCTCGTCACGGGTATAGGCCGCGCCGGACGGGTTAGATGGCGAGTTCAGGATCAGCCACTTGGTCTTGGGCGTGATGGCCGCCTCAAGGTCCGCTGGCTTTAGCTTGAAACCGTTTTCGACCGAGCATTTAACCGAGACAGGCTTGCCCTCGGCCAACAGCACCATATCCGGATAGCTGGTCCAGTACGGAGCCGGGATGATGACTTCGTCGCCCGGATTCAGGCTGGCCATCAGGGCGTTATACAGCACGTGCTTGCCGCCATTGCCGACGGTGATCTGGGCGTTGGTATAGTCCAGCCCGTTCTCGCGCTTCAGCTTGCGGCAGATGGCGGCTTTGAGCTCCGGCCGGCCATCGGGTGCGGTGTATTTGGTATCGCCGTCGCGGATCGCTTTGATGCCTGCCTCTTTGACGTTATCGGGGGTGTCGAAGTCCGGCTCGCCGACGGCCAGGCCGATGACGTCTTCACCGGCGGCGGCCATTTCCATGGCGATGGAGTTCATGGCAACCGTCGGCGACGGCTGGATGACGGAGAGGCGATCGGCAACGATCGACATGGCGCTTTGATCCTTGCGGTTCGAGGTTGAAGCCGCCGGGACCCTAAAAGCCCTGGCGCGGAAGAGCAACAATTAGCGCCTGTGGAGCGGGGTCGCGTCTCAATGTCTCACAAGGGTCCCACAAGGGCCAGTGATCCTAGCCGGCGAGCCGCGCTTCCAACCCGGCCTTTACGCCCGGCCACTCGTCTGGCAGCACCGAGAAATAGACCGAGTCGCGGAAGCGGCCGTCCGGCAGCACCATATGGTTGCGCAGCACGCCCTCGTGCTTCGCCCCCATCTTGGCGATGGCGGCTTGGCTGCGCTTGTTGCGGAAGTCGGTCTTCAACTGCACGCGGATCAGGTGGCAGACCTCGAACGCATGCCGCAGCAGCAGGAGTTTGCACTCCGGGTTGGTTTTGCCGGCCCAATAGTCGGGATGATACCAGGTGGAGCCGATCTCCGCGCCGCGATGCTGGGTCGAGATATCGAACAGCCGGCTCATGCCGACGAGCTTATCCTCCGCCAGAAACCGGACAACGTATGGGTGATGATTGTCCTGCTTCACGGCTGCATAGGCTGCGTCCAGATACTGCTGGATCGTGCCACCGCGCGGCGTGAACTGCCAGATCTTATCCTCGGCGCCGACGGCTTCCAGGTCGGCGCGGTGTTCCGGCCCAAGTGGCTCCAGGCGGACGAAGCAGCCTTCTAAAGGCGTAAAGGGGATTTCCGGCATGATGTTCGGTCCGATGTGCTGGGCTGCGCGTCTGCGGATAATGCGGCGTGGTACACCGTCTGCCAAGGGGTGTACGCTGCGGCCTTGCCCTGTCGATGGCATGCCAGTCCAATAGGCTCCGCCATTTATCGCTCGGCAATATCCGGCCCGTCATGGATTGAAGTATCCAAAGCACAACGGTCGCAGAGGTTGGGCTGCGGGCCAATCATCGCTATATCCGTCAGAATGCCGCATTTCGGAGACGCCTGCCTGATGCCCATGGACACTGCCATTCTCGACCGCCTCGCGCTTTACGATCCGGCGAGCCGGGGTGCGCTGCCGCAACCGATGGACTCGCCGCCGTTCAAGTTGGCTTCCGAATACCAACCGGCAGGCGACCAGCCGCAGGCGATTGCGGAGTTGAATTCGGGCGTAGTGGCCGGCGACCGCGATCAGGTGCTGCTGGGCGTTACCGGCTCCGGCAAGACCTTCACGGTTGCCCACGTCATTCAGGAGCAGCAACGGCCCGCCGTCATCCTGGCCCCGAACAAAACACTCGCCGCCCAGCTTTATGCAGAAATGAAGAGCTTCTTTCCGGAGAATGCGGTCGAGTATTTTGTCTCCTACTACGATTATTATCAGCCCGAAGCCTATGTACCACGCTCCGACACGTATGTGGAGAAAGAGGCCAGCGTCAACGAGGAAATCGACCGCATGCGCCACTCGGCGACGCGGGCGTTGCTGGAGCGGCGGGATGTGATCATCGTCGCCTCGGTCTCCTGCATCTACGGCATCGGTGCGGTCGAGACCTATGCGGAGATGACGCTGGACGTGCGCGCCGGAAAGCCGCTGGACCGCGACGCGTTCCTGCGCCGGCTGGTGGAATTGCAATACAAACGCAACGACGCCAACTTCTACCGCGGGTCGTTCCGGGTGCGCGGCGATACCATCGAGTTGTACCCGGCCCACTTGGAAGATCGCGCCTGGCGCATTTCCCTGTTCGGCGACGAGGTCGATGCGATCCACGAGTTCGACCCGCTGACCGGGGAAAAGATCGCGGTCATGGACCGGGTGCGGATCTACCCCAACAGCCACTATGTGACGCCGAAACCGACGCTGATGCAGGCGGTCGAAAGCATCAAGGTGGAGTTGAAGGGGCGGCTGGAGGAATTGAACGCCCAAGGCAAGCTGCTGGAGGCGCAGCGCCTGGAGCAGCGCACGACCTTCGATATCGAGATGCTGGTGACCACCGGCTCCTGCAACGGCATCGAGAACTACTCGCGCTACCTGACTGGCCGTCCACCGGGTGCGCCGCCGCCGACGCTGTTTGAGTATATCCCCAGCGATGCGCTGCTATTTATTGACGAGAGTCACGTGACCGTGCCGCAGGTCGGCGGCATGTTCCGCGGCGACTACGCCCGCAAGTCTACTTTGGCGGAGTTCGGCTTTCGCCTGCCGTCCTGCATCGACAACCGGCCCTTGAAGTTCGAGGAATGGAACGACATGCGCCCGCAGACGGTCTACGTCTCGGCCACGCCCGGCCCCTGGGAGTTGGAGCGGGTGCAGGGTGTTGTGACCGAGCAGGTGGTGCGGCCTACGGGGCTGATCGACCCGGTCTGCATCATCCGGCCTGTGGCGACCCAGGTCGACGACCTGATCGCCGAGGCCAGGGAGGTTGTTGCCAAAGGCGGCCGGGTGCTGGTCACGACCTTGACCAAGAAAATGGCGGAGGACCTGACGGACTATCTGTTCGAGCTGGGCATGCGGGTGCGCTACATGCACTCGGAAGTGCACACGCTGGAGCGGATCGAGATCATCCGCGATCTGCGGCTGGGTGCGTTCGATATTCTGATCGGCATCAACCTGCTGCGCGAGGGATTGGACATCCCGGAATGCCAGTTGGTGACGATCCTGGATGCGGATAAGGAGGGCTATCTGCGCTCTACGACCAGTCTGATTCAGACCATCGGCCGGGCGGCGCGGAACGTGGACGGGCGGGTGATCCTGTACGCGGACACGATGACCAAGTCGCTGACCAAAGCCCTGGACGAGACTGCGCGGCGGCGGGAGAGGCAGCAGGAATACAACACTGTCCACGGCATCACCCCGGAAAGCGTCAAGAAGGGCATCAGCGATATCCTCAGCGGCGTCTACAGCCGCGATCACCTGAACGTGGATACCGGCTTGCTGGGCGACGGCGCCCGCATCGGCGACAACCTGGAGACGACGCTCGCCGATCTGGAAAAGAAGATGCGAGCCGCCGCCGCCGATCTGGAATTCGAGGACGCCGCCCGCTTCCGCGACGAGATCCAGCGGCTGAAAAAGATAGATTTGGGCCTGGAGGATCGCGGTTTCGGCCACAAGAAGGCCGGTAAACCCAGCGTTGGCAATACGGCGATTGAAAAGATTTCGGCGGGCGCGGTAGCCTCGCGCCGTCAGGCGAAGAGCGGCAAATCCGGTAAGGGGCGGAGGCGTCGCGGCCCGTGAGCGGTTAAGACGGCGCGCTATTCGCGGTCATGACACAGAGCAGTTCGAACATCACATTGGCCGCGATAAAGGCCGTGTTGCTGGTAGGGTCATAGGCTGGCGCCACCTCCACCACGTCGGCCGCGACGACGTTTAGCCCGGTCAAGCCGCGGACCAGCAGCAGCGCCTCCAGTGA
This sequence comes from uncultured Alphaproteobacteria bacterium, assembly GCA_963974445.1. Taxonomy (GTDB): domain Bacteria; phylum Pseudomonadota; class Alphaproteobacteria; order Bin95; family Bin95; genus JACKII01. Next base: position 26,458 of record CAXBDI010000008.1, on the reverse strand, counting down.
GGTGAGGCCGCCGACTTCCGGCGTGCCGGTGCCGGGCGCGAAGGCCGGGTCGATGCTGTCGATATCGAAGGTGACATAGCATGGACCGTCGCCGACGACCCGGCGGGCTTCGGCAATAGTCGCCTCGACGCCGAGCTTGTAAACCTCCTCGATCATCATCACCCGCATGCCGCTGTCATGGCTGAACTGCCAATGGTCGGCGGCGGTGATGCTGCCGCGAATGCCGATCTGCACGGTCCGCTTCGGGTCGATCAGACCTTCTTCTGCGGCCCGGCGGAACGGCGCGCCATGGTGAAAGCGCGAGCCCGCATAGTCGTCGCCGGTATCGCAATGGGCATCGATATGCACCAGGGCGAGGGGCGCCTGATCCCGAGCAATCGCGCGGAGGATCGGCAGCGATACAGAGTGGTCGCCGCCGACGGCGAGGGTGCGCAAACCTGCGTCTGTCCATGTGCGAAAGGCGGTCTCGATATCCGCGTGCGCCTCCTCAAGGTTATAGGGGCGGTCGATAATCGTATCGCCCGCGTCGACGATGCGGGCCGCCTCGAACGGATTGGCGCCGGTGGCTTGATTGACGCGGCGGATGAGCGAGGATTGGTTGCGCACCTCTCGCGGGCCATGGCGCGCCCCCGGACGGTTGGTGACGCCACCGTCGAACGGCACGCCGACCATAGCAATGTCCGCCGCCTCGCCAGGCGTCCAAAGCGGCATGCGCATAAATGTTGCCTGGCCCATATAACGCGGCAGAAAAGGCGGATTGGTCATTCCAGGATGGCTCCCGTACCGGGTGGTTAGCGTGCGGCGGCCACCGCATCCGCTCCATCGCCTAGATCATTCCGGCCGGCGAGCCAATGGCCAACTTTTTCTATCAGGATTTCGCGGTCGATTGGCTTGCTGATATAGTCGTCCATGCCCGCTGCGAAGCACGCATTCCGATCCTCGGTAAAGGCGTGTGCGGTCATGCCGATAATCGGCGCGCGGCCAGCCCGGCCTTCCAGCGCCCGGATTTCGCTGGTGGCGGCCAAGCCGTCCATCTCCGGCATTTGCAAATCCATCAGGATCAGATCGTAGACACCTTCGGCTGCCATCTGGATCGCAGTTTTGCCATTGTCGGCGACATCGATCCGCAGTTCGAAACTGGCCTGCAGCATCGCGATTGCCACCGTCTGGTTAATGGCATTGTCCTCCACCAGCAACAGGCGGCGCTGCTCCATCCCGGACGCTACAGCGGCACTTTTAGGGACTTCTTGCAGAGACTTTTGAGGTGACGAGGCTGCCGGAGCGTTGCGCGGCGTCAACGCCAAGGATGGCGTTGCGTCCGTCTGCAAGAACCGTGTGAGTTTGTAGTTGCGGAGGGGTTTGGACAATAGAAAATCGTACCCGATTCGGTTCGCCTCGCCCGCATCCCGGCAGACAGTATGAGCGGCGATCAGCACGCAGGGCGGCATGCGCCAGTCCCGAAGCGCAGCCGCGGCAGCCTCTAAACCGACCGCTTCGGTCAGCTGGTCGTCCAAGAAGAGCAGATCGAACTTGCCGCCATTCTCTCGCTCGACCTTAACCGCGTCCTCCAGAGTCTCGAGATTGCGGGCCGTCGTGATCGTGGCCTCTGGCATGGCTGTTTCGAACCACTGCTGTAACAGAGCATTGTCGGAACCGACGAGAAACCGTTGCTGTGCAATGGCCGGCGTCGGCGTTTCAGGCGGCAGTGTTGCGTTGACAGGGCTTAGCGGTAGCTCAAACCAAAACGTACTTCCCTTGCCGATCGTGCTCTCTACCCCGACGGTGCCTCCCATCAACTCGGCGAGTTGTCTGCATATCGCCAAGCCGAGCCCGGTTCCGCCGAACTCTCGTGTCGTGGACGCGTCGGCCTGTGTGAAGCGATGGAACAGGCGGCTTTGAACTTCAGCCGAGATACCGATGCCCGTGTCTGTCACCGTCACACGAATTCCATTGCGTGGGTTGCCGCCAATAGCGGAGATGTTCAAGACGACGCCGCCGCGTTTGGTAAATTTCAGCCCATTGCCCAGCAAATTGTACAAGATCTGCCGTATGCGGCCGATGTCGCCCACCCAATGCTTCGGCAAAATCGGATCGACTGAGGCCACCAGGGCAAGGTTCTGGATTTGCGCCCGCACCGCCAACGGCTCCAGTACGCTGTCGATTGCGCTGTACAGATCGAATGCGGTTCTGTAAATTTCCAAATGACCAGCTTCTATTTTAGAATAGTCCAGGATATCGTTGATAATTGTTAGTAGAGTTTCACTAGATTGTGTTAATATTTCCAGGTAATGTTGTTGTTGTCGGTCTAAGGCGGTATCCGCCAATAAATGTGTCATTCCCAATACGCCGTTCAGCGGTGTGCGGATTTCGTGCGACATGGTCGCAAGAAATTCAGACTTGGCCCGGTTCGCGGCTTCGGCCTGCTCGCGTGCAGCGCGGATAGCAGTCACGTCGGTGCCGATGCCGACAATTGCGCCGTCGCCTGTGCGCCGCTCGTGCACCAGCCAGGTTTGACCGTCGGCGGATACCACTTCGGTCGCCCGGTCGGCGGCATGATGTGCGCGAAGGCGCTCCTCGATCCAAGCCTCCGCGTCGATGGTTTTCGGAAGAAATCCGCAATCGACCTTTGCCCTGATCAGCGTTTCGAACGATACGCCCACTCGAACTTTGTCGGCAACCGCAGCGTTGAACTCCTGAAACCTCTCGTTGAAGACAGCCAGCCGGTCGTCGGCATCCCAGATGGCGAAGGCGGAGTCGAGCGAGGCGATGGCATAAAGCAGGCGCTCCTGTGCTTCTGCCAGCTCTCGCTCCGCCCGTTCCCGCTCAGCCTGTTGCTGCTTTTCCGGGTCGATATTGAAGGCGGCACCGCGATAGCCTTTGAATTCGCCGTCCGGTGCGAAGAAGGGGATGCCGGTGGTGCGCATCCAATTGCGCTCGGTGGGCCCAACCCGTTCGAACTCGAAACCCCGAACCGGCAATCGTTGATCGAACAGTCTTTCAACCTCTGCGATCTCCTCCTCGGATGCGTTATCGCCCATCAGTTGGCGACGGGTCTTGCCGTAGTGCCATTCCGGCGGAACGCCCGCAAACTTCTCCACACTGCGCGACATGAAGGTGAAGCGGCCTTCTGCATCGGTTTCCCAGACCCAACCACCCATTCCTTCAGCCATGTCGGACATCCGCTGCTCGGCAAGTTGGCGTTCGTGCTCAACCGCGTTCCGGCTTTGCTCCAACTCGTGCTGGACATGCTTCAATGCCGAAATATCGTGCCATTCGATCAGCCAACGCCGCCTGAACTCGGATGGGATGGCCGTGACGCTGACGTCGGCAGGGAATGTCGTGCCGTCGAAGCGCATCATCGTCCACTCGCTGCGCTCGGTGCCGCCTTTCAAGGCGCTGCGCAGCATGGCAGTGCCGCAATCCGCCGACAGACGGCCGTCCGGTTGGTTCAGGGGCGCCAGTTGCGGCAGCGGCCGGCGCAGGATCGCCTCCTTGTCGGCGGCCCCCAATGAGGCGACCGTGGCGGCGTTGCAGGCGACGATGTTCTCGTCTTCGACGATGAGATGGGGATCGGCGGCATTCTCGAAAAAAATCCGAAACTGTTCTTCGATGTCTCTCTGTTCCGTGATGTCGTCGAAAAGCCAGACTTCCGTGTCTGCGCCGAACGACACTGACATTTCGAAGGTGCGCATCCGACCATCGGCCCGCATAACGCCCGCGACGAGCTTGGTGTCCTTGCGATTGACCTTGATCTGGCGATAGAGCGCGTCAGCTTTTTCGGCGAGAGCGCCATAGGTCAGGGCGAACCAGTCATCCACGGTTTTAAGCTCATTCCGGGAATACCCGATCAATCTCTCCAGGGCTCGATTGATTCGAAGGATGTCGTCCTGATCGACCAGAGCAGCGCCGGCCGGCAGGTATTCGACAAATCGCCGCCATTGGTCTCGCGATTCAGCTAGTCTGAGTTGCCGGTTGTTTCGGTCGGAAATGTCCCAAACGATAGACCCTGTCCACAGCACCGATCCGTTGGTGTCACAAACCGGAAAGTCGATTTTGACGTAGGATTTCCCGTCGGAAACGATTTCCCGTTTGGTGATTGCTGCATGCGCCGCCACCTCGGCAGCAGCGGATGCGGCGCATTCGGATAGGGTCTGGCGCAAGCTGCGGTACCGCTCGTTCTGGAGGACGGGCGTGCCGTTGCGGTCGGTCAGGCAGATCGCGCCGGGCAATTGCTCGAAAAGCGCATGCAACGTCGCTTCGGCGCCCTCGCCCCTGCGCGACATGGCTACGATAGTTCCCCCGACGAGCATGCCGGTGGCGAGAGCTATGCCGACTTCGAGGCCGGCGAACGCGGCCGCGGCAACGGCGGCCGCCGCGGCAACGCTCAGCGTCAATGCATTGCTTCTCATCCGTCTCATGCGGGGTATGCCCTTAGCAGTTGACCGGGCGGCGGCTCTTGATCGAGCCGACTCAAACTAGTCGCCTCACCGCGGATGAATATCCGCTCTGATGCATTAACTTGCACCTAATCGTTGAGCACAAATCCGAGCATTGATTGGGGCAGAACGGGATGATCGCTTGAACGGGCGCTTTATATCGGCAGACGATCGATGGCCTTGCTCAGTTCGGGAGCGTGTGGTGCGATTGTAGATGAAAAAACCTTGACCAAATTGTCTTCGCTATCCGGCAAATACTTGTGAAAGTTCCAGCGCGGAGCTGCCGCTTCGCCGACGGTCCGCTCTACCCAACTGTAGAACGGATGGTCGTTGCCGCAGATCACCGGTGTTTTGGCGGCCAATGGAAAGCTCACGCCCAAAAAGCGGCAATCTCCTTGTCGCTGCCGTTACAGAATTTACAAATTCGGAGTCTAGAGCCGGAGGGGCAGGCGCGGCAATTCGGTCGCAATCAGTCGCCTATTCAGGATCGAAGTCGCCGCTGCCCTCTCTGCGTTCGATGACCTGGCGTGCGATTGTGAGTGAGAAGCCGGCCCGGCACATCGAAGCCAGATCGCGCTTCGGCTGATCGGGCTTGCCTGGGCTCAAGCGAAACGGGCCGAGCCGCTTGCGCTTGGCGTAAGTCTCTGCGGCGGCGCGTTCGTCGTCGTCCAGGGGAAGCAGCGCCGTTTCGATATCGGCAGTTTGCAATCCCTTGGCGAGCAGACGTGACCGGATCTTGACCATGGATTCGCCCCGCCGCCGGTATTGCCGGGCGAGGGACGCTGCCAACTCCGTATCGTTGAGCAGGCCGAGGCCCGCCGCCCGGCTGACGGCATCGTTAATGGCCGCTTCCATGGCCGTGCTATCCGGCGGTGGCGCATCGCTCCGGGCGGCCCGCCGCTGCACTTTGCGCCGCAAAACCTGGCGCAAGTGTTCGGTGCTGGCGGCATAGCGGGCCAAATAGGCGAGGGTCGCGGGGAATAGGTCCATGCTTTCGCTAGCCGCAGTATTTTAGGCTTTGAGCCGTTGACACACCGATTTATCCCTCTAATACTCATTTTTTTCCCGTTCCACTAGCAACTGCGGAGCAAATGTCGTGACCAAGGCATTGATGCCCACCTATGGCGAGCGCAACTTAACGTTTGTGCGGGGCGAGGGGGCCTACCTCTTCGACGCCGATGGGCGACGATTCCTGGATTTCGGCGCGGGCATCGCGGTGACGTCGATTGGCCATTCCAATCCGGTGATGGTCAAAGCGTTGCAGGATCAGGTGAGCCAGGTGCTGCACACCTCGAACCTGTATCTGATCCCCGGTCAGGTGAAGGCGGCGGAACGGCTGTGCGCGAATTCGTTTGCAGATGTCGTATTCTTCGGCAACTCGGGCGCGGAAGCGAACGAGGGCCTGATTAAACTCGCCCGGAAATACCATGCCCATAACGGCCATCCGGAGCGTTACCGCATGGTGACGGTGGAGGGCGCCTTCCACGGCCGGACGCTGGCGACGATTGCGGCGGGTGGCAACTCAAAACACCTGGAGGGCTTCGGCCCGCCCGCTGAAGGGTTCGATCAGGTGCCGTTCGGCAATATGAACGCTCTGCGCGATGCTATCGGCAAGGAAACCGCCGGTGTCTTGTTGGAGCCGGTGCAGGGCGAGGGCGGTATCCGCCCGATGGACCTGGAATACCTGCGCGATGTCCGCAAAGCCTGCGATGAGTTCGGCATTCTGATGTGCCTGGACGAGGTGCAATGCGGTATTGGCCGGACTGGCAAGCTGTTTGCCTACGAATGGGCAGGCATTGAGCCAGACGTGATGTCACTGGCTAAGGGTTTGGGCGGCGGTGTGCCGGTTGGTGCGGTCCTGGCGACGAAAGAGGCTGCTGTTGGCATGGTTGCCGGCACTCACGGCTCGACCTATGGCGGCAATCCGCTGTCGACCGCCGCTGTGAATGCCGTGTTGGATGTCATTCTGGCCGATGGCTTCATGGAGCACGTTCAGGAGATCGGCGGCTATCTGTGGAAGCAGTCGGAGGGTCTGGTGGCCAAACACCCGAAGATCTTCAAAAGCATCCGCGGCGCTGGCCTGATGCTTGGGTTCGTCGCGATTCCGCCGAATGGCACCATTGTTGCGGAGGCAACGAAGAACGGTCTGCTGACCATTCCGGCTGGCGACAACGTCGTCCGTCTGTTGCCGCCGCTGACCATCGGGCGTGCAGAGGTCGATGAGGCCATCGCCATTCTCGATAAAACCGCCACGGCTATGGCTGCTTCATAACAGGCCACTTATGACCGAAACCCGGCATTTTATAGACCTCGCCGACATTCCGTCCGAGGCTCTCCGCGGTATTTTGACGAATAGCGCGGAGATGAAACAATCCAACGGTGCGACTGACAAGCCGCTTGCCGGCAAGACGCTTGCGATGATTTTCGACAAGCCGTCGACCCGCACGCGCGTCTCGTTCGAGGTGGCCATGCGCCAACTGGGCGGCGACGTTATCGTCATGGATTCGGCAAACATGCAGTTGGGCCGGGGCGAGACGATTGCCGACACGGCGCGGGTGCTGTCGCGCTATGTCGACATCTTGATGATCCGAACCGATGAGCATGCGAAGGTGCTGGAGCTCGCCGCTCATGCGACCATCCCGGTGCTGAACGGACTGACCGATCACTCGCATCCCTGCCAGGTCATGGCGGACGTTCTGACCTTCGAAGAGCTGCGTGGCCCGATCCGCGATCGCAAGCTGGCGTGGAGCGGCGATTGCAACAACGTACTGACATCGCTGGTGCACGCGGCGGCGAAGTTCGATTTTCGCCTGCATGCTGCCGCGCCAAAGTCTTTGCAGCCCAGGTCTGAGTTATTGCAGTGGGCCAAGGCGAACAAAGTACGCTTGCAGGTGACGGACGACCCTGAGGAGGCGGTTGCCGATGCGGAGGCCGTGGTGACCGACACCTGGGTCTCCATGCACGACACGGATGCCGGCCGCCGCCACAACCTTTTGGCACCCTATCGTGTCACGGCGGGCTTGATGGCGCGGGCGAAGCCGGACGCGATTTTCATGCATTGCCTGCCGGCGCACCGTGGCGACGAGGTTGAGGCAGACGTCATCGACGGACCTCAGTCAGCGGTATTTGACGAGGCGGAAAACCGGTTGCACGTGCAAAAGGGTATTCTGGCCTGGTGCCTGACCTAAACGTCGGGTTGCCGGCGGCTCTCAAGTTTTGCGCAAATGACAGGAGGCTTGCGATGACGGCGGCAGCCGACGACTTCTCCTTGCCGTTCCAGATCGACCGCACCGGCTTGCGCGGCCGTCTGGTGCGGCTTGGGGATCAGGTCGACGCCATCCTGCAACGGCATGCCTACCCTCCAGTCATCGCGGTGCTGTTGGGCGAGGCGTTGGCGCTGGCGGCCTGCCTGGCGTCGACTGTCAAGTTCGACGACGGTGTCTTTACATTGCAGGCGCGCGGTGGCGGCGGTCCGGTCCGGTTGTTGGTGGCCGATGTAACAAGCGAAGGCGCGCTGCGCGGCTATGTCGACTTCGATGCGGACCGGTTGGCGGAGTTGGCAGAAGACGATGTCTCCACAGCCCGGCTTTTCGGCGGCGGCCATCTGGCCTTCACTGTCGATCAGGGTGCCGACTATGAGCGCTATCAAGGCATTGTCGAACTGGCGGGTGAATCCCTGGCGGAGTCGGTGCATCATTATTTCCGTCAGTCGGAACAGATCGCCAGCGGCCTGAAACTCGCCTGCGCTCCTGACCCGGACGGTCGTTGGCGGGCAGGCGCCCTGTTGGTCCAGAAACTGCCGGACGATGCGGCGCGGCGGGCGGCGCCGGAGGAGGTGGCGGAATTAATAGAGGCCGACGAGGGCTTCCGCCGTGCGTTAATTCTGCTCGGCAGCGCTACGACCGAAGAGATGACCGACCGCGACCTGACGGCCGAAGCTCTGCTGTTTCGGCTGTTCCACGAGGACGGCGTTCGGGTCTATGATGAATGGCGTTTGATCGACCGCTGCCGCTGCCGTTTGGACAGGGTCGAGGACGTGTTACGCCAATTCGGACGCGAGCAAATTGAGGAATTTAAGGTCGATGGCGTCGTCACCGTGACTTGCGAATTCTGCGCGAACGCACGTGTATTCGACGACGAAAAACTAGTGGCGATGGGATTGGGGTAAGCAAATGCGGCGTCGGCAGGCAATTTTAAGAGCGGTTGCGACCGTTTACATCCTTGGTGTTGCTTTGGCGGGCTGTAGCGGCCCTGGCCCCTACAGCCCGTCGCCAAAACCGCCGGCGGCGCATCCGGTGCTGACCTTCGGTCTTTCGGCGATTGATATCGTCGATGAGACCGCGGGCGCCACTACGGACCCCGGCCTGATCGGCAGTTTTTCCGTCCCGCCGCAACAGGCGATACGCCGTTGGGCGGCGGAGCGCTTGCAGGTCACCGGCGGCGAGCCGGGCATTCTGCGGTTTCGCATCACCGCCGCCGGCGCGGTTCGTACACCGCTGGAAAAGACACCCGGCGTAAGCGGCTGGTTTACCCGCGATCAGGAAGAACTGGTGACGGTCGTATTTGCCGCGCATCTGGAGGCGCGCCGCAATGACGGCGGCCTGATCGCCGCGGCGACATCGCGAGCAGAGGCGAGCCGCTCTTTCGTCGAAAAAATCAAGCCGCCCGACCGCCGGGCGGGCCTCGACGCCCTGATAGCCACCGCTTTGGCCTCGTTCGACCGGGAGCTCGAGGCCCGGGTCCGCGCGGAGATGCCCGACCTGTTGCAGTAGCGATCTGCACGGCAGGCCTTTCGTTTGCCGCTGCCGGTGCTATATTGATAGGCGACTGGCGGCGGGCGGACCCCTCGCCAACTCGGTCAGGTCCGGAAGGAAGCAGCCGCAACGAGTTCCGGTCTGGGTCGTCCGCCAGTCACCTTTTCTCCCAGCTTATGGTTATTGACGCTGGATGCCCGATCCCGCTTACCGCGTTCTTGCCCGCAAATACCGCCCGGTCGATTTCGACGGGTTGATCGGGCAGGATGTGCTGGTGCGGACGCTGTCCAACGCCATCGCTACCGGCCGTTTGGCGCAAGCCTACGTGCTGACCGGTGTGCGCGGCGTCGGCAAAACCACAACGGCCCGCATCCTGGCGCGCGCGTTCAACTGCATCGGGCCGGATGGCGCCGGCGGGCCGACGGTCAAGCCCTGTGGCGTCTGCGAGCACTGCAAGGCTATCGCCGAAGACCGCCACGTCGACGTGGTGGAGATGGACGCGGCCTCCAACAACAGCGTCGACAATATCCGCGAGATCGTGGACGCCTCGCGCTACCGCCCGGCGACCGCCCGTTACAAGATCTACATCTTGGACGAGGTGCACATGCTCTCAAACGCCGCGTTCAATGCGCTGTTGAAAACGCTGGAGGAGCCGCCGCCGCACCTGAAATTCATCTTCGCCACGACGGAAATCCGCAAGGTTCCGGTGACGGTGCTGTCGCGTTGCCAACGCTTCGACCTGCGCCGGGTCGAGGCGGTCGAGTTGGCCGCGCATTTTGCCCAGATCGCAGCGCAGGAGGGGGTGGAGATCGCACCTGCCGCGCTGGAATTAGTGGCCCGCGCCGCCGACGGCTCTGTCCGCGATGGCCTGTCATTGTTGGATCAGGCGATTGCTTTGGCCGATGGCCGGGTGGAAGAGGCGCAGGTCCGCGATATGCTCGGCCTCGCCGACCGCGGCGTTATCTTCGACCTGACGGAGGCCTTGCTCGCCGGCGACGCGGCAGCGGCGATTGCGGTGGCGGAGCGCATGCACGCCGTTGGCGCCGATGCCGCGGTCGTGTTGAACGATTTGCTGGAACTGGTGCACTGGCTGACGCGGCTGAAGATCGACCCGTCTGCCAGCGGCGACGCACTCATGCCAGAGGCCGAACGCGCCCGGGGCGAGACGATGGCGGAGCCGCTCAGCCTGCCGGTGCTGGCGCGGCTGTGGCAAGCTTTGCTAAAGGGGGTAGGTGAGTTGGGCCAAGCGCCCTCGCCCAATCTGGCGTTGGAGATGGTGCTGATCCGTTGCGCCTATATGGCCGATCTGCCGAGCCCCGCCGAAATCGTGCGGCAATTGCAAGACGGGGCCGGGGCCAATGCTGGCGCGGCCGCTGCACCGGTGCAAAGAGCACCGCCGCCGCAGACGCCGCCATCGCCGCAAGCGGTTGGCGCTATGCCTGTTCCTGCCGCTATTTCGGGCGAACTGCCAGCACCGATAGCTCCCCCGCTGCCGCCACCAGAATTGCCGACAGAGACGTTATCTGAACAGCCGGAGAGCGATCCACCGCCCGATGCCCATCAGTTGCCGGATACTTTCGCCAAATTCATCGGATATCTGGACGAGCGCAAGATAGAGCCGCTGCTGACCCAACGACTGCGCAATGCCGTGCGGCCGGTCGAGTTTGGCCGCGGTCGGGCTACGATTGCCTTGGAACCGGGTACGGATCGGGAATTGGCGAGTGCGCTGCGTCTGTTGCTGCGGCGGCTCTATGGCGGCGAATGGGCGGTTTCGGTCGTTGAATCGTCCGATGCTGCGACTGTCGCAGAAATGACTGCGGCATCGGAAGAGTCTGAACGGGCCGAGGTGCTGGAACATCCGCTGGTACAAGCGACGTTGGAGGCGTTTCCCGGCGCAACGGTCAGAGCCATCCGCTCGCGCGAGATCGCTGTGGAACCACACCCGGTGCCGGATGACGAAATCATCCCGCCCCTAGACGAGGACTGATCTGATGAAGAACCTGGGCAATATTCTGAAGCAAGCCCAATCCATGCAAACCCGCGCCGCCGAAATCCAAGAGGAGTTGAACGGCGTGGAGGTGCATGGCCAATCCGGCGCTGGCCTGGTGCAGGTGACCGTGAGCGGCAAGGGCGAGATGCGGGCGTTGAAGCTCGATCCGTCTGTGGTTGACCGCAACGACGTCGGCGTGCTGGAAGACCTGATCGTCGCCGCTGTGAACGACGCCCGCGGCAAAGCCGATGCGCTGAGCCGCGAGAAAATGGCGGCGTTAACCGAGGGCCTGCCGCTGCCTCCAGGTTTCAAACTGCCGTTCTAAGGCCGCATGACAGCGATATGGCGGAGTCTGCCATCGACAACCTGATCCGGCAGTTGGCGCGGCTGCCGGGGCTGGGCCCGCGGTCCGCCAGGCGGTTGACGCTGCACCTGTTGCAGCGGCGGCAAGGGGTGTTGCAGCCGTTGCTGGCCTCGCTCGCGGCTGTAGAACATTCGGTTCGTTCCTGCCGTACCTGCCGAAATCTGGACCTGACCGACCCATGCAGCATTTGCGCCGATCCTAGCCGCGACCGGAAGGTGCTGTGCGTGGTCGAAAGTCTGGCCGACCTTTGGGCGTTGGAACGGAGCGGCTCGTTTCGCGGCCGTTATCACGTGCTGGGCGGGCTGCTCTCAGCGCTCGACAATGTCGGGCCGGAAAACCTTGGGATTGCTTCTCTGCTGCAGCGCGCTGCAGAACCGGATGTACAAGAGGTGGTCTTGGCCCTAGGGGCGACGGTCGATGGCCAGACGACGGCGCATTACCTGTCAGATGCGCTCGCGCATACTGGGGTGCAGATTACCCGGCTGGCGCATGGCGTTCCGGTTGGCGGGGCGCTGGAATACCTGGATGACGGCACGCTGTCGGCGGCTATGCGGTCGCGCCGGCCGCTTTAGCTGGCGCCCAACCTACTGACTGGCCCAGAGAATTCGGGCCAGCCATTCGACATCGCTGGTTTGCAGCAAAGGGTCCGGATGTTCCGGGTTGACGCTGCGCAATTCCACCCATTGCGCGGTTCGGCGCACGAGTTCCTTGGCCATGACCTCGCCCTCGCGGGTTTTGATGACGACGCGGTCGCCCCGGCGGATGTTGGCGGCGGGCGATACGATGATGCGGTCGCCGTCGCGGTAGAGTGGCTCCATCGAATCGCCGCTGACGACCAGGGCGTAAGCGTTGGGGTCGCCGACGTCGGGAAACACCACGTCATCCCAGCCGGCGCCGGTGGGGTAACCGGCATCGTCGAAATAGCCCTCGTGTCCCGCCTGCGCGCAACCGATCACCGGGATGCGCTGTGTCGCCCGGCCGGCGCTGTTCGGCAACTCCTCCAGGAACTCCCCAACGCTAGCCCCGGTCGCCTCCAGCACTTTCGCGACGCTTTCGGTGCTGGGCCAGCGCAGCTTGCCATCGCGGGTCGCGCGTTTGCTTTTATTGAAGGTGGTGGCGTCCAGGCCGGCGCGCTTTGCCAGGCCGGATGGCGACATGCCATGCCGCGCGGCCAAGCCGTCTATCGCTGCCCAAATTTCAGAATGTTTCAACATGGGAACACTGTCTCATAAAATCTCTTGACATACCATAAGAAAATATTCATATTACGGCGAGATTTCAACGTTTAATGGAGTGAAAATGATGGCGAGTCCTCGATTTGTTCCGACCAGGTCGAACGATGCCGATACGGTGCCGTTCGCAACCGTCGAAGAAGCCTGGATGTGGGGCGTTAAAAGCCTGCAATGCCGCCTGGATGGTGCGCAGATGCGGCCAGGTGTTGGTGCCATTTCGCGCCCCTGCGAGGCGTCCGATGTCGTGAACTGTGCCGAGCGGCTGCGGCGCAGGCGCGAGCTGTCGGCGACTGATATATCCGTTTTGTTCTTATACGGTCAATATGCCATTCCGCCCCGTGCCTTGGGCCGGGTTCACATCCAAGCGGCACGGGTTTGGGAGCGGGCGTTGGCTCGCTTGGAACCATTATTAGAACAAAAAGGGATCATAACGCCTTCATCTGCACGGGATGCTGACCATGCGTAGGGCGTTGGTGGTGTTTAGCGGCCGGGCCGAGATGCTGTGGCAGCGGCTATTGCGACCCGGGTTCCGTCATTGCAGCCTGATTCTGGATGACGGCGACGATTGGTTACTGGTGGAGCCGCTGGCAAGCTATCTGCAAATCCGCAAGCTCGGCAATTCCAGGCAGGGCTTGGCTAACCGACTGCGGAATGCCGGGTTTGTGGTTGTCGAGACCCAGCCGCTGCCGCCGGCGACACGGGCAGCACCGCTGGGTTTATGGACTTGCGTCGAAACCGTGAAGCGAGGCCTCAGCATCCATGCGGTCTCTGTGCAGACCCCCTGGCAGCTGTTTCAATTTTTAGAACAAAATAAGAAAATAAGCCTTGACACCTATTTAAAATAGGAATATAAGCAATATCAAGACATCGGAGTTGCGTCCTTCATCGGCCTACCGCCGCCGGACGCGGAGAAAGGAAACCTCATGGCCGCTGTTCTAAGCCCCTTGTTGCTGGACAATCCATCGCCGTCGGGTGCGGCTACGCCTCGGCCCGCGGTTAACGCTGCGCAAGCCGCCGATGCCGCGGCGGATGCAGAGGTCTCGGCCGAAGCCGCCGCCCGGCGGGAGGCACTGTCCCGGCTGCGGCGTGGGCGGTTGGGGACGATTGCCACCAGCGCCCGCGGCGTTCTCAGCCCTGGGCAATCGACGGTGCAACGCCGCTCGCTGTTGGGAGAGTAGACGATGGAGATCGCAAACCAGATACGTGCCGAATTTCGGCGCGCGTTTCAGTCCCGTCAGAATTGGGAGGCGCATTGGCGCGACTGCTACCGCTATGCCCTGCCACAACGGGAATCGGTGGCGGGAGCGGAAAATGGTGGCGCGCATCGGGTCGACCGGTTGTTCGATGCCACCGCCGCCGACGCGGTCGATCAACTGGCAGCGAGCCTGCTGTCGGAATTGACGCCGCCCTGGTCGCGGTGGATCGAACTTTGCCCGGGAACCGACATCCCGGCGGCGGAGCGCTGCGATATTGCGCCGGCGCTGGATCAGGCAAGCGCCGTGCTGCAATCGCACTTCGACCGCTCTAACTTCGCCGTGGAGTTGCACCAGTGTTTTCTCGACCTGGTGACGGCGGGTACAGCCAGCCTGCTGTTCGAGGAATCGCCTATTGGCGAGGCGAGCGCCTTCCGCTTTACCGCCGTGCCGATCCACGATGTGGTGCTGGAGGAGGGGCCAACCGGACGGCTGGACCGCACCTGGCGCCGCATGCAGCTTACCGCCGAACAATTCGCCAAGCGCTATGGGGTCGAGCCGCCGCAAAGCAGCACCGGCGAGGGCGCACGGCCCATCGGAGTACTGGAAACGGTGCAGCCCGGCGCGAACGGCTATCGCTATATGGCGGTACGGGAGCAGCCGGACGGCGACGATGGCTTGCTGGCTGAGGGTGAGTTCGCCTCCAGCCCCTTCATCAATTTCCGCTGGCTGAAGGCGCCGGGCGAAGGCTATGGCCGCTCTCCCGTGATGAAGGCGTTGCCGGACATCAAAACCGCCAACAAGGTGGTCGAACTGGTGCTGAAGAACGCCTCCATCGCCGTTACCGGCATTTGGCAGGCAGACGACGACGGCGTGCTCAATCCGGCGGCGGTGAAGCTGGTGCCGGGTGCGATCATTCCCAAGGCCGTCGGCTCGGCCGGGCTGGCGCCGTTGGATGCACCGGGGCGCTTTGACGTCTCTGAACTGGTGCTGAGCGACCTGCGATCCCGCATCCGCCACGCCCTTCTGGTCGACCGGCTGGGGACCGTGCAAGGCCCGCGCATGACCGCGACGGAAGTTTTGGAACGGGGGGCGGAGATGGCGCGGATCCTGGGCGCAACCTACGGCCGGTTGCAGGCGGAACTGCTGAGCCCGCTGGTTGGCCGCGGCCTCGCCATTCTGCGGCGGCGGGGCGAGGTCGGCGATGTGGCGGTGGACGGGCGGATCATCGATCTGCGCTACCGCTCACCGCTGGCCGAAGCGCAGCGTCGCGCCGACGCGCAGTCGGCGTTGCAGTGGATCCAGACGGTTGCGGCTTTGGGGCCGGAGGCGATGGGCGCGGTCGATCTCGCTGCCTTTGCCCGTTGGTTCGGTGAGCAGATGTCGGTGCCGAGCCAATTGATGCGGCCCGCCCTGCCAACCGAGGCGGACATTCTAGCCGACGTTGCCGCCGCGCTCGGGCCCGGCTTGGAACCTCTGCTTGAGGAGGTTGCCGATGAACGCTGATCAACCCGACGGCTGGGACTGGTTCGAGGAAAGCCGCGAACCGGGGACGGCTACACAGGTGCAAGACGCATTCGTCCGAGCTTTTGCCAGCGATGCCGGACGACAGGTGTTGGCGTTTCTGCGCCAGATCACCATCGACCGGCGGCTGCCGCCGGATGCGCCGGAGCCGTTGTTGCGTTTCGTCGAAGGCCAGCGCGGCCTCGTGGCGCAGATTGAGCGCCTGGCAGCACCCAAACCGCAGTAGGAGATGATTTGAAATGGAACAAATTAGCAACGATCCGTCCGCAGACATCGTGGCGCCGCCGAGGCCCGCAGATGTGCCGGACAAGTTTTGGGACGCGGATGCAGGCGCAGTTCGCGTGGATGCGCTGGCCAAATCCTACCGCGAGCTGGAAAAGCATATGAGCGGTATGGTGCGGCTGCCCGGTGACGACGCTGGGCCGGAGGATCGTGAGAAGTTCCTGCGGGCGCTCGGCGTGCCGGAGACGCCAGATGCTTATGACTTCGGTGGAGCTGAAGATCAGGCAACGCTGACGCCTGACCCGGACGTGAACCGCCGCTTGCACGAGGCAGGCTTTTCCAACGATCAGGCCAAGCTGGTCTATGGCCTGGCGCAGGAATACGTCGCGCCATTGGTCGAGCAAGCCGCGGTCGAATTCGAGGCGGAGCGGCAGACAGAGCGGCTGGTCAAGCACTTCGGCGGCGACGCCAAATGGGAACAGGTCAGCCGCCAGATGCTGGATTGGGGCAAAGCCAACCTGCCCGGCCCGGCGTTGCAGGCTTTGGCCACCACCTACGAAGGCTGCCTGGCGCTGCATAACATGATGCAGAACAGTGAGCCGGCCTTGGCGCGGAGCAGCGGCCCTAGCGACGATGCTTCGCTCGATCAATTGAAGTCGATGATGCGGGACCCGCGCTATTGGCGCGACCGCGATCCGGCTTTCATCCGACAAGTGACCGAGGGCTTCGAACGCGCCTATGAGCGCGAAGACTGAGCCTTGGGTCCCGAGATCGCGCCCGTTGGCCTGTGTCCATCAGGATGCCGCCAGCGGAGCGCGGTGGTCGGCCCGCCGGGAAACTGGTTTGGCGACGCGCTGGGATTCTCCACCGGCGCCGGCGCCCTAGCCCGGCGGGCCGATGCTTTGCTGCGGCCGCGTCCCGGCCTTCCAGGACGCGACAACTGCATCGCAGGGCATTCATCCCCACCAACCCCTTTTGAGGATTGACACCGTATGTCGATATCCATCGACCAAGCCTTTGTCCGTCAGTTCGAGGCAGAGGTCCATGAAGCCTATCAGCGGATGGGCTCCAAACTGCGGCAGACCGTGCGCTCCAAAGGCGACGTGCTCGGCAGTTCCACCACCTTCCAGAAAGTCGGCCAGGGCGCGGCCTCGACCAAATCGCGCCATGGCCTGGTCCCGGTCATGTCCGTCGATCACACCGCCATCGAGTGCGTGTTGACCGACTACTATGCCGGCGACTGGATCGACAAGCTCGACGAGATGAAAATCAACATCGACGAGCGCCAGGTCATTGCCAATGCCGGCGCCTATGCCTTGGGCCGGAAGACCGATGAGCTGGTCATCACCGCGCTGGATGCGTCGGTCAATTACGCCGGCGCCAACACCGATGGCCTGACCAAGGCCAAGGTGCTGACGGCGTTCGAGATGATGGGCGCGGCCGACGTGCCGGACGATGGCCAGCGGTTTGCTGTCATCGGCTGGAAGCAATGGGCCGAACTGCTGGATATTCCGGAGTTCGCCAATGCCGAATATGTCGGTCAGGAGGCGTTGCCCTGGCGCGATACCCAGGCGAAGCGCTGGCTCGGCACGACGTGGGTGCCGCATTCCGGCCTGACGCTCTCCGGCTCGGCGCGGCTCTGCCACTGGTATCACCGCACCGCGATTGGCCATGGCTCCGGCGCTGACGTGCAGACGGACATCACCTGGCATGGCGACCGCGCTGCCTGGTTCGTCGCGAACATGATGAGCCAGGGCGCCGTGATGATCGAGCCGGCGGGCGTCGTCACCCTGCGCTGCTTCGAAGCCTAGCGCATCGTTTGACCCTCACACCACGAAAGGAGGATCGGAATGGCATTCGATCCCGATGGCTTGGGCGTGCTGGCCTACTGCAACGGCATCACCATATGGCACTACCTCAGTAAGACCGACGGCGCATCGACCATCAAAGCCAACGGTTTCTTTAGCGAAGCGGCTGACATGATGAAGCTTGGCGATCTGATCGTGTTTCAGTCGTCGAACGACACCAGCGGCATGCGCCGGGTAGCGCTGTTGACGCCAACGCAGGTGAATACCGCCGCACTGGGCTGACTGCTGCGAAGCGCCCAACCCCGTGCCCCTTCGGCCCCGTCTTCCCATCCGGAAGGCGGGGCTTTTTTTCTGAAAGGAAACAGTCCATGGCTGTAAGCGCGATTGCGCTGTGCTCGCGCGCGCTGCTCAAATTGGGCGCGCGTCCGATTGCCAGCTTCGACGAAGGCACCGTCGAGGCGGAGGTGGCGGCGAACCTTTATCCGTCCGTCCGCGATGCGTTGCTGTCGGCCCACGCCTGGTCGTTTGCGACAGCGCAATTGCGCCTGCCGCGGCTGGAGGCGCCGCCGGTTGCAGATTTCAGCGAGGCCTTTCAGCTGCCGGCCGACTTTTTGCGGGCCATCTCCGCCGGGTTGGCGGCGCGCGGGCGGGGGCTCAAATACCGGATCATCGATCAGCGTCTGCACACCTCCAGCAGCGAGGCGTTCCTGACCTATGTCTTTCGACCGGCAGAGACCGACTTTCCGCCGTTCTTCGATCAGTTGCTGATCGCCCGGCTGGCCGCCGAGTTCTGCATCCCGATTACCGAAAGCACGTCGCGCACCGAGATGCTGTACCGGGTGGCCGAGGCCGAGTTCCGCCGGGCGCGTTTAATCGATGCGCAACAGGATACTCCGGCGGCGCTGGAGGACTTCCCGCTGGTTGAGGTGCGCGGTCAATGACACGCGTCAACCTGCTGAAAACCAACTTCACGGCGGGCGAAGTCTCGCCGCTGCTGTTCGGGCGAGGCGACTTGTGCGCCTACGAGAATGGTGCTGCGACGCTTCGCAATGTCTTTATCCATCCAACCGGCGGCGTCTATCGCCGGCCTGGCCTGCGCTATGTGGCGACGGCCCGCGGTCGCGGGCGGTTGGTGAGCTTCGAGTTCAATACCGAGCAGACCTATCTGCTGGCCTTCAGCGATCAGATGCTGGACGTCTACCAGGGTGGTGTGCTGACGGCGTCGGTCGCGACGCCATGGACCGAGGCGCAACTGCCGCAGATCGCCTGGACTCAGAGCGCCGACACCCTGCTGGTGACGCATCCGGAGGTGGAGGCGCGGCGCATCACCCGGGCCGGTCTGGGCAGTTGGACCGTCGATACCTGGCCCTTTGCCAAGAGCGGCAGCCTGCGCCAGTACCCGTTTTACAAGTTTGCCGATACGGCGGTGGCACTGACGCCGAGCGCTACGACCGGAGCCATCACCCTCAACGCATCGGCCGACGTGTTCGACGCGAGCCATGCGGGCCAGAATTGGCGGGTTGCCGGCAAGCAGGTGCAGATTACCGCGGTGACATCCTCCACGACCGCCGACGCGACGGTGCTGGAGGACTTGCCCGGCATCGAGCCGACTCCCGACTTCGAGGAGCCGGCGTTCTCCGCCCTGCGCGGCTGGCCGGTGACCGTGGCATTCCATCAGGACCGGCTGGTGATCGGCGGCTCGCGCGATCTGCCGAACCGGCTGTGGCTTTCGAAAGCCGGCGACCTGTTCAACTTCGATCTGGGCGAGGGGCTGGACGACGAGGCCATCGAGTTCCCGATCCTCTCGGACCAGGTGAACGCCATTCGCGGCGTCTTCAGCGGCCGGCACCTGCAGGTTTTCACCTCTGGCGCCGAATGGATGGTGACCGGCGATCCGCTCACCCCGACCTCGGTGCAGGCGCGCCGGCAGACCCGGATCGGCTCGGTCGTAGATCGGTACGTGCCGCCGAAAAACGTCGATGGCGCAACGCTGTTCGTCGGTCGAACTGGCCGCGAGCTGCGCGAATTCCTGTTCGCCGATATCGAGCAAGTCTATCAGGCCGCCGACCTGGCTCTGCTCGCCCGGCACTTCTTCCAGCAGCCGATCACACAGGATTTCGATCCCGAGCGGCGGTTGCTGCATGTGGTTCTGGGCGATGGGTGCCTGGCGACGCTGACGCTCTACCGCGGTGAGCAGGTCACGGCGTGGAGCCGCCAACAGACCCAGGGCACATTCCGGGATGTCGCCGTCGTCGGGACCGAGACCTATGTGACGGTGCAACGGGCAAATGGTTTGTTCATCGAGACATTCGACGATGCATTGGGAGTTGACAGCGGCGAGACGCAAAGCCTGCACACGCCGGCGCTGACCGTCTCGGGATTGGAGCGGTTGGAAGGGCAGGTGGTGACCGTCGTCGCCGACGGCACGCTGCGCTCCAACGCTACCGTTGACAGCGGCATCGTTCCCATTGGCGCGAAATCGACGGCGATCAGCGTCGGCTTGCCGTTCAGCCATGTGATCGAGGCGCTGCCGATCTCCGCCAACTTTCCACGCGGGCCGGCGCAAGGCGCCTCCTACCGGCTGGTCGAAGTAACGTTCCGGCTGCACGAGACCGGTGCGCTGGTCGTCGATTTGGGTGATGGCGCGAAGCCGACGCCGTTCCGGCAAGTGGGCGGCAACATGACCTTCGGTGCACCGACCCCGAACTTCAGCGGCGACAAGCGCCTTCGCGCGCTCGGTTGGCGCCGGGCCGGCATCGACCGGCCCTGGCGGATCGAGCAGGCGGAGCCGGTGTCCTGCACGGTCCTTTCCGTAACCACAGAAATCAAGGTGACAGACTGATGGCAGCCCTCACACCCGTGATCGGGCCGGCCTTGCTGACCGGTGCGTCGGTTGGCCTGAACCTGCTGCAACGCTCGCAGGAGATTCAGGCCTCTGAAACCGCCGCCCGGCAACAGGCCCGATCCAATGAAGCCCAGGCCGCCCTGCGGCTCAACGATCTGCGCGGCCAACAGGCGGAGGACGCTGCGAAACGCCGTGACGCGCTGCGCCGGGCTCAGGCTCGCGCGCGGGCCACACTGGCGAGCCGCGGCACCGGCGCTGCTACCGGCTCAGGTGCTGCGATCCTGCAAGGATTGGCGGCGGAAACCGCCCGCGACAGCGCGTTCAGCGCTCAGGACTTCGACCTTCGGGCCGAAAACGTCCGCCTCGGCCTCGACACCTCTAACCAGCGCGATCTGCTGCGGCTCTCGGAGCAGCGGCGGCGCGCCCAAATCGGCACGCTGCGGGATGGGCTCAGCCTGACCCGCCGTCTCGACCTGTTTTGATCCAGATGGAGGACCTGTCCCATGGCTGACAGCGAGCATATCCAAATTACTACCAAGCCGCCCAGGGTTCAGTACCAGGCGGATGGCGTGCAAACCCTCTACGTCTACCCGTTCCCGGTATTCGACGCGAACAATCTGCAAGTGTTCGTCGACGGCATTCTGCAATCCGGCACCTATACTTCCGCTGGAGTCGGAGCGACGCACGGTGGTTCGATCGCATTCCTGACGCCACCATCGGCCGGTGCGCGGGTAACGATTCGCCGGCTGCTGCCGCTGCAACGCACTACCGATTTTCAGGAAGGCGGCGACTTCCGCGCCAAGACCCTGAACGATGAGTTGGATTATCAGACCGCGGCCTTGCAGCAGGTCGGAACCGACGTCAATCGCGGTCTGCGTCTGTCGCCGGCCGATTCCGACGTCGATACGACATTGCCAAGCCAGCAGGTCCGCGCCGGCAAAGTGCTGGGCTTCGACAGCCTCGGCGCGCCGGTCGTCTTGACACCGACTGCGAACCTGCCGGACGACGCCAGCGACCGCTACGTCACTGGCACCGGCCTGGTCAGCCCTCGCACTCTGGCCGACCGCTTCGCCGCGGTGCCGACGGTGCTCGACCAGGGTGCGGTCGCCGACGGCGCCAGCGATGCCGGGCCGGTGCTGGCCGGGCTGGATCAACCGCACATCCTGCCAAAGGGCGACTACGCGGTGGATGCCGACGACCTGGCGGCGGTGCGGCCTTACCTGGTGGAGGGGGCCGGCGAACTGCTCGACCCCGCCGCGACGGAGACACCTCTGCGCGCCCGCCACGCCCTTTTCAACGCCCGCGGCACCGGCCGCTCGGTGGCGATGCTGGCCAGCCTGATGCCGGACCTGCTGGGGCCGACGCCGAATGTCTCCGCCCTGGCGAAGGCAATGGTGCTGGGGGCCGCCAAGGTCGTGTTCGTCGGCGACAGCATTACCGAGGGCGCCTTTGACGTCGAGCCGGAGAACGGCTGGGCCTCGCTATTTCAGCAATCGCTGGAGCGGGCGTTCCCGAGTGTCGCCTGGACGTTCGAGAACCTGTCGCTCGGCGCGCGCGATGCGCAGCATCTGGCCGACCCGGACTATCTGGCCTTGGCAGCGGAGCCCGGCGATCCCGACCTCGGCTTCTATCGCCCCGCGCCCGGCCCGTTTCCACCTAGCGCCTGGCCGAGCGGCTCGCAATTGGGCACGTCCTGGCGGCAGCATGTGCAGGACGCGGCGCCTGACCTGGTGGTCTGGGCGCATGGAATGAACAACTTCACCATGACGGACCGGGAATACGCCGAGGCGGTTCAGGAGTTCTACGACTACACCAAGACCTGGGCCTCGCCGCCGACCGTTGCGGTGGTCACGACCTTTCTGCCGACCCGGTTGCAGCCGACCTATTCGGTGCAGCAAGGCGCCCTCGACAGCCATTACCGCACCTTGCGCGATGTCGCGCGCCAGAACCGTCTGCCGCTGATCGATGCCAACCGAGTCTATCACTACCTGCGGGATGGTAGCGACGAAGGCCGGCGGCTGTGGTTTCGCGAAAATGCCTTTCGCGGCTTCGGCACCAATTGGTGGGATTATATCGAGGGCGATTCCGGCCAGGTGAGCCTGAGCAGCGGCCGCCTGGTGTTCACCGGCACCTCCCGCCCCCGGCGCAAGCTGTCGGCGGCGGATTTCCAGGCGGACCTGACCTGGCGGCCCGCGCAAGGCGGCGATGTCTTGGCCTTCAACTATCGCGTCAACGCCGCGACGCCGACTGACCGGTACGAGTTTCAATGGTCCGGCCCGAACCTGCGCATCTATTGGAAAGGTATTTCCAAGGTGCAAGTGGTCGATGCCGCCGCCACGGTCGGCGCCGACAATTATGTTCGAGTGCGTTGCGACGGCGCCCGGCATCGGGTGTGGATCAACGGCACATTGAAGGTCGATGCCACCGATTTTGAAAGCCTGGCTGATGGCGGCTGCGCTTTCCGCGCCTATGTGGGCGGCGCCGGTTCGCCACAGATCGGTTGCACGCTGAAGGTCGGCTACCCGGCCCGCTACGCCCGTCCGCTGCTGCACGAGGACGATCTGGTCGGCAAAGGCGACTGGAACAGCAATGCCGATAGCGCCGGCGGCAATGCGATCAACCACCCCAGCACCGTTGGCCATTATCTGATCTACGCCCCGGCCTTCGGCGCGTTCGTCAACCTGTTGCGGACATTGCCAAAGCCGCGGGTGGTGGTGCACGATTCCAGCTCTGCCACGATTGCGCTGGCCTCAACCAGTTTCGCCGATACGGGCGAGCAGGTCACCATCCAAGCCGAGGCGGGCGAGCTGGCTCTGGTCAGTTTCAACCTGCATGTGAAGAACCAGTCGCCGACGACCAACACCAATCTGGCGCGGGTGGCAATGAACGGTTCGCAGATCGTCGAGACCACACAATACCTGCCGCCGACGGGCAACCGTGGCGCGGTGGTTTCGATGGCGCAGGTGCCGGTGGTGCTGGCCCAAGGCGCCAATACCGTCGTCCTGCAATGGATGTCGGAGGGCGGCGGCCATACCCTCGAAAGCAGCGTGCCGGGCCGCAGCCTGATCGTGGAAAAGGTAGGGTAGACGCGATGCTGGATGTCGATACGGAAGTGCGCGAGCGCATCGCCGAACTCACCGCGCGCCTCTCCTCGCACGAACGCCATTGCGAGGAGCGCAACGCTAACCTGCGCGCCTTCATGGACCAGATCGAGCGGCAGACGGAGCGGATCAACCTGCGCCTCGCCTCGATCTGGCGCTGGATCGTCAGTGTGTTGGGTCTGCTGATCGTCAGCATGCTGGGCCTGATGACCAGTCTGTTGTCGCGCTCGTTTTTTACATGAACAAAAGAGGTACAATTATGTCCAAGTACAACAAAGCCTGGGCGGCTGGCATCGCTCAGGCGGTGGTGCAACTCGCTGCATCGTTCTTGCCGTTCGAGCCGGACCTGGAGCAGGCGTTGGGCGTCTTGATTACCGCCGCCATCGTTTGGCTGGTGCCGAACCGGACGGACGATCAAAGCCCGTCTGCGCCCGCGGTCGGAACAGCCACGACCCTTCGGGCGCCGTTCTGGTCATTGGCCGTGGCGGCTGGATTGGCGGTGCTGGTATCGGCCTGCGCAGGGCTCGGCGACCGTGCCGCCGATACGCTGCTGGGCCAAGATTGCGGCCCGGCCAGCCGGGTATATCGGGCGCAATTGCTGACGGAGCAGTTGCAGGTCCGCTACCCGACCGTCGCGACGACGCAATTGCAACTGGCGCTGGAGCAGATGCAGGCGTCGGTCGATGCCGGCCTCGATCTGGAGCCGGCGGCGTTGGCCTATCAGATCGCGCTGGGCGCCACGCTCGCGCCAATTGTCGGGACCACGGCGGGGCAGTCAGCGCTGCTGCGCCTCGCCTGATGCCCGGCATGGCCGAAGATCTGCTGATCATCCGAGCCCAGCTGGTCGCCTTCTGCGCCAAGCCGCCCGAAACGCCGATCTGATGAACAGCGCTGCCGTCGCCACGCAATTTCAGGAGTTTTCGCTATGACGATCCGTTTCGCTGCCGCCACTGCGGCCATCCTCGTCCTCTCCGGCAGCGCCAATGCTAACGTGGCCGCCCCACCGTGCGGCCAGCGTAGCGACATCGTCGGCCAGTTGGCCGAGCGCCATGGCGAGCAGCGCGTCGCCCTGGGGCTGGCCCAGAATGGACAGGTAATGGAGTTGTGGGTTGGGCCTGAGGGCGGGTGGACCCTGCTGGCCTCGCTTCCGACAGGCGTCAGCTGCGTTGTTGCCGTCGGTGAGCAATTGCAGCTTACCCAGCCGCAAGCCCCCGCCGACCCGGCTTGAGGCGGCATGGCGGACAATAAAGACCCGCCGCCGTGGCCGATGCTGGCAGAGCGCCTGCCGGCTCTGCTGCAGGCTCAGTTCGCGGCCTACCGCCGGCTGGTTGGCCAGACGTTTTCCGAAGACGAGGGCCCCAGGGAGGTCACGGCCTGGGAAAATGCCCGCAAGGCAGCGCTGGCCCACCTGCAGGCGCTGATCCGGGTGCACGATCTGGTGCAGGCGCACCTGGCCGATCCCCTAACGCAAAATGATCCCGATCTGTCGCTGCTGCTGGCGAATGTGCGCCGCGACCTGGCTGAACCTCTCGATAGCGGCCACGACACAGAAGGAGACAACGGCTGATGCACCTGACTTTTCCAGAGTTCGCCTTGCTGTGGCAGCGATGGCAGGGCCAGACTACCCCGGCGGTGCATCGCCGGCTGGTCGACTGGATCGCGCAACAGGCCGAGGCGGGGGAGCAGCGGCTGTTGCTGCTGGCCTTCCGCAACTGCGGCAAGTCCACGTTGCTGGGCCTGTTCGCGGCCTGGTTGCTGCACCGGCAGCCGGATCACCGCATCCTGGTGCTGGCGGCGGAGCAGGCGCTGGCGACCAAGCTCAGCCGCTTCACCCGCCAGGTGATCGAGCGGCACCCGGTCTGCGGTCCCCTGCGCGGCCGGGGGGCCAGCACATGGACCGACGACGCTTTCACCGTCGCCCGCGCTGCGACCTGGCGCGATCCGTCGCTGTTGGCGCGGGGGATCGGGGCGAACATCACCGGCGCGCACGCCGATACGGTGATCTGCGACGATGTCGAGGTGCCGAACACCGCCAGCACTGCCTCGCGCCGGGCCTGGCTGCGGGAGAGGCTGGGCGAGATCGAGCACATCGTCTCGCCTGACGGATTGCAGATCTATGCAGGCACGCCGCACACCTACTACTCGATCTACGCGGAGCAGCCACGGCCGGAAGCGGGCGAGGACGCGCCCTACCTCGATGGTTTTCGCCGCTGCGTCCTGCCAATCGTCGATGCCCGCGGCAACAGCGCCTGGCCGGAACGGTTCCCGGGCGATGCGGTGGCGGCGATGCGGCAGCGGATCGGTCCGTCGGCCTTTGCCAGCCAAATGCTGCTGAAGCCGACCGCGCCAAGCGCTGCCCGCCTCGATCCGGACTGTATGAAGGAATACAGCGAAGATCTGATCCTGACCGAGCGCAACGGCCGGCACGAACTCAGCATCGGCAGCACCCGCCT
Organism: uncultured Alphaproteobacteria bacterium; assembly: GCA_963974445.1. Taxonomy (GTDB): domain Bacteria; phylum Pseudomonadota; class Alphaproteobacteria; order Bin95; family Bin95; genus JACKII01. Next base: position 536 of record CAXBDI010000008.1, on the reverse strand, counting down.
AGTGGCCGCCAGCGCGTGGTGGGACCCCGCTTTCGGGCGGCCAGGGCAGGGCGATAGCAGCGTGTTCGCCGCCGTCTTCATCGATACAGACGGAGGGTTCTGGCTGCATCGCGTCGCGTACTTGCAGATCGACCCGCTGGCGGCACTCGACCCCGCCACCCAGCAATGCCGACAGGTCGCCGAGCACGCCGCAGCCCTGCACCTGCCATCGGTCACCGTGGAGACGAACGGCATCGGCGCGTTTCTGCCCGGCCTGCTGCGCCAAGCCTTCGCGGAGCGGAAACTGGGCGTCAGCGTGCAGGCCGCCACCGCTCGGCAAAGCAAGGATCAACGCATCCTGGCCGCGCTGGAGGTGCCGCTCGCCGCCCGCATGCTGCACGCCCATAGCGCCGTATTGCAAACACCCTTTCCGCAGGAAATGCGCGAATGGCGGCCCGGTGCCAACCGCCGCGACGACGGCCTGGACGCGGTCGCCGGCGCCATCGCTGCCGCCCCGGTGCGCCTGCCGGCGCGGCCTATGGCGCAGCGTCCCGCCG
>CAXBDI010000007.1:0-59803 GCA_963974445.1 uncultured Alphaproteobacteria bacterium | reverse complement strand
CTGGCTGTGGTAACGTGCGCTAGAGTGGACATCGCCGTATTCTACCACCGTCGCCGGGCGATCGACAAACGCGATCACCACCAATGGCGGTTCGTGCCGCCGCCTCGGCAGAAAGTGAGGATAAATTGACTATATGTAGAATCTAATTTGATAAATTCGATGCGTTCTGCCGTCTAATAGTGAATAGAGTAATCTGTAAAGATCGATATATTGATTAAAAACGTGTAATACGATAACTTGTTCAAATATAATAATTGCACAAAATTAATTTGCAACGTCGCGACTCTTGTGGTACGTTGATATTTCTTAAACACCGTTGCGGTCGTTAATTGTCATTCTATGCTGTTCTATAGCATTGGGTGTACTTGATGATGCCTGTAATCGGTCGTTGTCGCTCACCTTCCATTGTGAGAAGGTGTCTTTTTGTTAAAGGTCATGGAGAACGAGATGAAAGGCGATGCCTTTTTTGAAGAAATCAACGAAGCCAAAGCCAACCTGGACGATGTCTACGATCAGCCCGACCCGAGGGCTTATTTCAGCGAAGTGGAAAAGTTTGGTTATGCGATCCCAGGGACCGCGAAACCAGTTTTCCAGAAAATGATTTCCCAACTCCGAAATGAGCATGGCGGCAGCCTACGCGTGCTGGACTTGGGATGCTCCTACGGCGTGAATGCGGCGCTCCTGAAATACGACCTGTCGATGGCGGAGCTCTATGACCATTGGGCCAAGGCCGATACGGCGGGCGCTACTTCGGCGGAGGTGGTCGAACGCGACCGGCGGTTCTTCGCCAGCCTCGAGCCGGTGAAAGGCGTCGAGGTCGTTGGGCTCGACCAAGCCGGCAACGCCATAGACTATGCCTGCAAAGTCGGCTTGCTCGACGATGGCTACGGCATCGACTTGGAGCGAAAGCCGGTGCCCGATGCGGCAAGGGACAGCTTGGCGAATGTCGATCTGGTGGTGTCGACCGGCTGCGTCGGCTACGTCACCGAAAAGACCTTCGAGCACCTGCTGCCGGTCATTACGCAGGGCGGAGCGCCGTGGATGGCGCACTTCGTGTTGCGGATGTTTCCGTTCGGCCAGGTCGAGCGATGCCTGGACCAGTATGGCTATAAGACAGAGAAGGTCGAGGGCCGCACGTTCGTCCAGCGCCGCTTCGCAACACCGCAGGAGCAGGCCCAGGTCGTGGGGCAATTGCGGGGGCAGGGCTGCGATCCGGCCGGCTTGGAGGCGAACGGCCATCTGCTCGCCGAGCTGTATATTTCGCGCCCGACAAAGGACGCCGACGCCATGCCGGTCAACGGGCTGCTGCCCTCATAGCGGCCGCCAGCCTCCGATTTTTCGGCTCGATCATGTCTCCCGCATCGATGCGTGATTCGCCGTATATTCGCCTTATAAAATGACCCGGAAAGCCAGAGTTGGAACTTTCCTAACCTGCTACCCCATATAAGGCGCTATCCAGGTGACGGCAAAGGAACTCACGATGCGTCTCATGAAAACTTCGATACTGACCGGAGCGGTGTTCTTATCGCTGGCGCTGGCGTCGCTGGGCAGCGCTCCCGCGGCTCTAGCCGGCGGCCCGAAAGACTGCCCTCCCGGCCTCGCAAAGAAAGGCTCATGCACTCCGCCGGGTCACAGGAAGCAGTGGCACAAGGGGGATCGGATTCCCGATGACGTGCAGGTTCGTGTCATCCATGACCATGACCGCTATCGGGTACGCCGTCCCCGGCAGGGGGAGGTGTATGTCGAAATTGGCGGCGACATCTACCTGATCGCCGAAGCGACGAAGCGGGTGATCGAGGCGATCAATTTGGTTGACGCGGCAACGAAATAATATTGGCGGCGGAAAACTCCGGCCTGCTATTGGGCGTCACTGCGGGGTGAAGCCGAAGCAAGGCGGCAGCGCCAGGAGATATGACAAGGGCCGTGCACTGAACCGGTACCATCCGAATGGTTCGAACCACTAGCTGCTTGGGTGTTCGACCAGGATTTTCGCGCCTGTTGCGATCAAGATGACGCCGCCGGCGATCTCGGCCTTTGCGCCCAGGGCCTGCCCTATCGCTACGCCGATCCATAAGCCCGCAAACGACGCGGCGGCGGTGACGAGCGCAATGACCGTAGCAGCCAAATAAATGTTCACGTCCAGGAATGGCAGTCCGAAGCCGACTGCCACCGAATCGATACTTGTCGCAATTGCGGCCGTCGTCAGCACGAGCGCCCGGTATCCCAGCGCGTCCGGCTTTTCGCGGGGTGCGGCAAATCCATCGTGCAACATCTTGGTAGCGAAAACACGAGCGGTCGCGTCTCGCCGATTGCCCGCTACAGGTCAAGAGCCCGCCAGCGCCTGTAGCGCCACTCTATTTAGCCGGTCGCCAGCCATAGACGCGGGCGCAGGCGCCACCCATTAGAGTTGCGCGCTCGTCTTCGGTCAGGCGGTCGGTCAGACGGAAAGGCTCGACGCCTTGCTTATAGGTGAGTAACGCGGTGGCGCGGGTCCAGTCGGTGCCCCACAGGCAGCGCTCGATCCCCCACGCATCGAAGATCCGCGCGAGCGGGTCCCAGATATCGGGGTACGGGTAGCCAGCATGGGAGAGGGTGCAGGCGCCGGAGATCTTGATCGCCATGTTCGGCCGCTCGGCCAACTTCAGCACCTTTGGCAGATCGGCGAACGGCGCCGGCGGCGCGGGCGGCGCAAACGGCTGTTTCAGGCCGAGATGATCCAGCACGAACCGGGTTTCCGGGTGGCGGTCGGCGAGTGTCATGGCGTCGTCGAGCCGCTGCCAACTCAGCAGGTTGACCGGCAGATCGTGCCGGGCGGCGGCTTGCAAGGTGCGGTTGACGCCCGGATCATCCGGCTGCAACTCCGGGCCATGGGTCATCAGCAGGCGTATGCCGACCGCACCGTCGGTGGCGGCCCATTCGGCGACGACATCGTCGATGGCGGGGTCGGCGGGGTTTGCCGGTTTGACCAGCGCGAATCGGCCCGGGTGCTTCGCCCGCACTGCCAGAGCATAGCTGGCGTCGTATTGGTAGAGCGTGAAGGCCGAGACCAGGATCGCGCCATCGACCCCGACCGCGTCCATCGCCGCCACCATCTCGTCGCCCGTCACGTGCGGCGGGCCGGCGAGCGTGCTGTGCCATGGTCGTTCCGGGCTGTCCTTCTCGTAGGCGTGAACCTGGCAATCGATAATCGGCATGAGCGTTCTCCCTCGCGGGCCCCAAGGCCCCTTGTTTGCAGTGCACAGCATAGGCATCTTAGCAGCTTGAAAACCATCCTACCGCAATGAGTGCAGCCGCGCGATTGCCCGGCGGAAGCACCACTACGGTCGAGATCCCGTGCCGGCCGAAGAACTCCCGCGGCGCTAACGGACTTGCGTCCGACGCTGGGACAAGTCTAATTACGGCGTTTGTATTCATCCGGCGACAAGCCAAGGAACCCATTGATGCAAGAGACTAAAGCGAAGCTTTTAATCCGGAACGCCACTATGGACGACGTCTCCAAAATTGTGGCGCTGTCGCGGCGTGTCTATGCGGCGGAGCTCAGTTATTCCGAAAATCAGGTTCGCGGACAGATCAACAACTTTGCCGAAGGCGTCTTCGTCGCTGAGTATGACGGCAAGATCGTCGGATATTGCGTGACCTGCATCGTCGACGAGAAACTGGGCCGTCGTCAGCACACCTGGGCGGAGATCAGCGGCGGCGGATTCTCTTCCCGCCATAATCCCGAAGGCGACATGCTCTATGGCTTGGATGTGTCGGTCGATCCGGATTACCGGCGGCTGCGCATCGGCCAGCGCTTCTATCGCGCCCGGCGTGAACTCTGCCGGCGGCTGGAGTTGAAGGGTGTCATCTTCGGCGGGCGCATGCCGGGCTACCAGCGGCGTAAAAAGGACTATCCCGACCCGACCGACTATCTGGAGGCGGTGCAGGCTTCGACCGTCAGAGATCAGGTGATCAACTTCCAGGTTAAACAAGGGTTCGAGCCGATCGGCATCATGAAAGGCTACCTGCCGGAGGACAAGGCGTCCGGCGGCAACGCGGTCATGATGCTCTGGTCGAACCCGCTGGCGGTCGAAATCCCCGAGAATCGCACCACGCGCCCGGACCATCGCCTGCCAAATCAGGTGCGGGTCGCGACGGTGCAGTTCCAGATGCGGCGCATCTCCAGCATCGACGATTTCGAGCAGAATATCGAGTACTTCGTCGATGTGGCCTCGGATCACAAATCCGACTTCGTCACGTTTCCGGAGTTATACACGACGCAATTACTGTCGCTGGAGACCGAAAAGAAACCGCCGCTGGAGGCGATTATCAAGGTCACGGAATACACCGAGCGCTATAAGGCGTTCATGACGAAGCTGGCGGTGTCCTACAATATCAATATCATTGGCGGCTCGCACCTGACGATGACGGAGACCGGGGCGATCCGTAACACGTGCTTCGTGTTCCTGCGCGACGGCGCTATCTATGCTCAGGACAAGCTGCACCCGACGCCGGGAGAGCGGGAATACTGGAACATTGAGGGCGGCGACGGCGCCATCGTCATCCCGACCGACTGTGGGCCTATCGGCGTGATGATTTGCTATGACAGTGAGTTCCCGGAACTGGCCCGCGTGCTGGCGGACCAGGGGGCGCTGATGCTGTTCGTGCCGTTCTGCACCAATGAGCGGCGCGGCTACATGCGCGTGCGCTATTGCTGCCATGCCCGGGCGATCGAGAACCAGTGCTACATGATCCTGTCGGGGGTTGTCGGCAACCTGCCGAATGTGGATGCGATGGACGTGCACTATGCGGAAAGCTGTATCCTGACGCCATCCGACTTCCCGTTCGCGCGCGACGGCGTGGCGGCGGATACGGCCCCGAACACGGAGACGATTGCGCTCGCCGATCTCTCTCTGCCATCGCTGTTGACCAGCCGGCACACGGGTACGACGCGCAACTATGTCGACCGGCGCTTCGACCTTTATCGCATCACCTGGTCGAAATCGGCTTTCCCGAGCGGCGGCAGCAGCGCCCGCGGGGAGTTTTAGGAAGCTCGTATTTGAGCGGGCGCTGCTCTAGATTCATAGAGTTAGAGCAGCTTTACCCGATCCAGGGGATCGGGGCTGCTCTAGCGGTCGGCTGGCTCCAACCGGATCAGGCGGCCGTTGCGCGCGTCGGTCAGCAGGTAGACGAAGCCATCCGGCCCAACCCGCACATCGCGGATACGGCCAACCGCGCCCTCCAGAAACCGTTCCTCGCTGACCACCTGGTCGCCGTTCAGGGTCAGCCGGGCCAGCAGTTGGAACTTCAGCGCGCCGACCAGCAGGTTGCCCTGCCATTTCGGGAAGGCGTCGCCGGTGTAAAATGCCATGCCACTCGGCGCGATGCTGGGAACCCAGACATGCACCGGGTCGGTGATGCCAGGCGCCGTCGCCTGGCCGGTGCCGACCGGCGTGCCGTCATAGTTGACGCCGTGACTGACCAGCGGCCAGCCGTAGTTGGCACCCGCCCGGACGATATTGACCTCGTCACCGCCGCGCGGGCCGTGCTCGTGCAGCCACACCTCTCCCGTCGCCGGATTGAGCGCGGCCCCTTGCGGGTTGCGATGCCCGTAGGAATAGATTTCCGGCCGGGCGCGCGGCGTTGTGACGAAGGGATTGTCCTTCGGGATGGAACCGTCGCGGTTCAGACGCACGACGGAGCCGGTATGGTCGCTTAAATCCTGCGCCGGCATTTTCTGGCCGCGCTCGCCCACGCCGAGTGTCAGGGTGCCGTCCGGCAGAAAGGCGATGCGCCCGCCGAAGTGCTGGCCGCCCTCGTGATCCGGTTCGGCATCGAACAGCACGGTCAACTCTTCGAGCCTGTCGCCCGTCAAGCGCACCCGGGCGAGCCGCGTGTTGGCGCCATCGCTGCCCTCGGCGGCATAGCTGAGGTAGATCAGGCGGTTCTGGCCGAAATCCGGATCGAGCACGACGTCCAATAGCCCGCCCTGACCGTAGGCATAGACCTCGGGCACACCGGAAATTGTCCGGCGAGTGCCGCCATCCGCGGAAAGGCGCAACAGGCGCCCGCCCCGCTCGGTCACCAGCATCGACCCGTCAGGCAGAAACGCGAGCGACCAGGGCGTCGCCAGATCGCCCGCCACTTCCACCGCCCGCACCCGGTGCAGTTCGGTATCGAAAACGCCGATCACTTCCTCAGCCGCCGCGCCGCCGTTTGGAACCGCAAAGCCTGCTAGGCTCGCCGCAATGCAGGCAGCGAGGATACCGTACCGCATACCGTTCGACCCTTAAGGTTAGCGCCGTGCTAGGGCTGGAACCGTCAGGTCAAGAGTTAGGAAGCACGCCGGCGCGCCGCAAGCATTCCCACCAAGGCCAGGCCGCCCAACGTCGCCATCAGGCCGGGCTCGCTCACCGCCCTCGGCACGTTGCAATTGGTGCCGCCCACGAAGACCGACTTCGTCGTTGTGCCGTTCAGGTTGCCGGCAATCTGACAGGTGTAACGCAACGCATTCTCACCCGTGGTCGTGGAGATTTCGTACTCCACCGTCGATGGCATCAGACCGGACGGTGTCAACGGGTCCATCTGGAAGGGAGGAAATTCGTTCAGCCCAAGCTGACGGGTGCTGACGATGAAGACATAGTCGCCGACGGCCAACTGATCCGCGCCGAACCGGTCCATATGGAAGCTGAACACGCCGGGCGCCGTTTCTGCAGAGGCGATCTGCATATCGATATCGCCGGATGCGTCCACAGACCACAAATTGGCCGCCAGCGTTTCGGTCGATAAAGGATTGCCCAGAACTCTGATATCGAACTGAAACTCGACATCCTCGACATTGGAGATCGAGAAGAAGTTCATGTCGATCGTCGCCTTGTCGTTCGGATCGTCGATCTCCAGAAAGCCGGCAGTCTGCGTCACGGCATGCGCCGAAGCCGTGGCCAATAGGGTCGCAACGAAGACCAGTGCTACACGCTTTATCATCATGACTCTCCCAAGTTTGATCACTTCGTTGAATGCAGGTTACCCGGATCGGTTCGCTCTGAAAAGAAAAACAGCTCCCGGAGCAAAGGCCTCGGGAGCTGTCGATCCTGCAGAAAAGAAAAGGCGATTTTATGTCTTGCTGGCGTAGGGCGGCGGCACGAAGTAGCGCGGGAACTCACCGATGGCGTTCATGTCGACCTCGACCATGGTCGGGCCGTTGATTTTCAGCGCCTTGGCGACGGTCTCACCGAATTTTGAGCCGTCTGAGCACTTGAAGTAGGGCATGCCGGCCAGTTCCGCCAGCTTGTCCAGCGGCGGCCCTACCGGGTCGGCGAAGAAGTGCCTCTCACCATACAGCGCGTCCTGGATGTCCTTGATGACGCCGTATTGGGCGTCGTTCATCACCAATATGCAGCAGTCGATCTTCTCCTGCACCGCCGTCCAGATTTCGCCCAGATTGAGGAAAAAGCCGCCGTCGCCGGTCATCGCCACGGTCTTGCGGCCAGAGCCGAGCGCCGCGCCCATGCCAAGCTGGAAACCCGGCCCGATGGCAGCGCCGACCGGGTAGATATTCGTCTCCGGCGACAGGATCGGAAACAGCCGGTAGCCCCAGGTGGTGTGCGACTTGGTGATGTCGCGCACGAACAGGGCGTCGTCCGGCATCGCCGTGCGCAACTGGTCAGAGAAGTCAGCATAGACGCCCAGCGTCTTCTTATAGTCTGTGTGGACGTCTTTCTTGAGCTGCACCACCTCGTCGCGATAGGCCCGGGCAGTGGAGAGCTTACCCTCCAGCCGATCCGCCAGCGCGTTCAGAGCAGCACCGGCATCGCCGGTATGGAACAGCGCGGAGCTATAGGTGCGGCCGTTGGCGGTCGGGTCGATGTCGATGTGGATGCGGTTCGCAGGCAGTTCCACGCTCATGTCGCGTGTTTCCTGCGCCCGCATGCGGCTGCCCGCTACCAGCATGCAGTCAACGGATTTGTAGAATTCTTCCACCCGCGGCACCGCCGTGAAGGCGCCCAGCACCATCGGGTCGGTCTCCGGCACGACGCCGCGGCCCAGGCCGGAGGTGATGAGCGGAATGCCCATGTCGATGAAGCGTTGCACCGCGGCTCGCGCATATTTCGCGCCATTGCCGGTCCACAGCAGCGGGCGCTTGGCCTTCGACAGCTTCTCGGCGATCAGGTCAAGACTGGCGGCATCGCCCGCATCCGGCTCTGGCGGATTGATCGACAGAGTGTCGAGCAGTTCCGGGCGCGGGATCTTGGTGCGCTGGATGTCAATCGGGATCTCGACGCTGACCGGGCCGGTCGGCGGCGTCATCGCGGCGCGCGCCGCCTGCATCAAGGTACCCAGCGCGCTTTCGGCGGAGCGGACGCGGAAGGCGTTCTTGCTGGTCGCCTCCAGCATGCCGAGTTGGTCCGGCACGTCGTGCACCGCACCCTGGCGCTTGTCGATATTGCCGGTCGCGGTCTGGCCGGTGAGGTGTAGCATGGGCGAGCCGGCAAATCCCGCCTCGACCAGCGGCCCGGTGATGTTGGCCGCACCCGGTCCGGTCGAGGTAATGGCCACGCCCAAACGACCGTCCACCCGGGCATAGGCGTCGGCCATGTGACCCGCGCCCATCTCGCCCCGGGTCGGCACAAAGCGGATGGCGTTGCGCCGGCCGATACCGTCCAGCATCGGAATGTTGTGGACCGAGACCACACCGAAGGCGGTGGTCACTCCGGCCGCCTGCAAAAACTCGGCGACCAGGTCACCGACCAAAATTTCTTCCGCCATCGGGCGCGTCCTCACTTGAATGAATTGTTTGTGGCGGGGATGATACCCGCCACCAGCCCGCTCGCCAAGGATGCCCGTTCCCGTGCCAAGCCATTTCACCAATCTTTCCTTCGATTTCGACTCGATTTCGGCCATGGTCGCCCGCGGCATGAAAACGCCGACGGCCATCAGCCGGGGGGAGTTCGGTGCGGTAGCGGTGCCGCGCATTCTGGCGCTGCTGGAGAAATATGACATCAAGTCGACATTTTTCATCCCCGGCCTGACGCTGGAAACCTATCCGGATATGGTCAAGAAGATCGCGGCGGCCGGTCACGAAATTGGCCATCATGGCTGGACCCACGTGCCACCGGCCTTCCTGGAAAAAGGCCTGGAGGAGGCGCATCTGGTCCAGGGCAGCGAGGTGATCGAGAAACTGACCGGACAAAAGCCGCGCGGCTATCGCTCGCCGGCGTGGGAGCTATCGGGCGACACCGTCGATCTGCTGCTGAAGCACGGCTTTCTCTACGACAGTTCGATGATGGGGCATGACTGGCTGCCCTACTACGCCCGTACCGGCGACGTGGTGCACGACGAGCAGGGCATGGAATTCGGCGAGACGACCAAACTGATCGAGATGCCAATCTCCTGGGTGCTGGACGACTTCCCGCATTTCGAGTTCCTGCGCACGTCGGAATGGGTCATGCCGGGCCTTCAGAACGCCAGCAACGTGCTGGAGAACTGGTGCGACGAGTTCGGGTATATGACGGAAAACACCGATTGGGGCATGCTCAGCTATACCTTCCACCCGCTGGTCATCGGCCGCGGCCACCGCATGATGCTGCTGGAGCGCCTCATCAAAGACCTGATCGATAAGGGCGCGGAGTTCATCACGCTAGAGGATGGCGCGACACGGTGGAGCGATCGGCAGGTGGGGTGATTTGACGAGACGAATGCTCGCCCTTCCCTCTGCTCCGCCCCGTGCTTGACACGGGGTCCATGCCGGAGAAGTAACCACCCAGTGCAAACTCTGTGAGAGAGTCCCAGGCGTGGGTCCCAAATCAAGTTTGGGACGGCGGGCATATGATGGAAGGTCGAACCTATCCGCCATCCGCGCCCTAACTGTACCGCGCCACCGCCTCCAGCCCTCGGTCACGTCCGGCGGTGTCGCCGTTGGCATGCACCGGTTGCATCACCACTGTCGTAGCCCCGGCGTCGAAGTGCTCGCGCATCCGGGCGTGGATCGCGGCCTCGTTGCCCCAGACCACCATGGCGTCCATGAACCGGTCGGAGCCCTCGCCGGAGATATCGTCCTGTGTAAAGCCCAGGCGCAGCCAGTTGTTGCAGTAGTTCGGCAGCGCCATGTAGCGCTTCAACTCGGCCCTGGCCAAAGCCCGCGCCGTCGCCGGGTCGCTTTCCAGGCAGAATTTCTGTTCGACCACCAGCGCCTTGTCGGCGCCCATCACCTGCTTCGACTTCGCCGTATGCTCCGGCGTGACGTTGTAGGGCAGCGAGCCGTCGCACATCTCCGCCGCCAGTTCCGTCATCTTCGGCCCGAGCGCCGCGATGGCCACCGGCCACTCGCTTTTATCATCCGCCGCCGCCGCTTTCATGCCCTCCAGATAGGCGCGCATGGTGGCGACCGGCTTGCCGTACTCGTGCTTACGCATCCCCTCGACCATCGGGATATGGCTGACGCCGAGGCCGGCAATATAACGCCCGCCATACATATCGTTCAGCGACCGCCGCGCCGCCGCCGCCGTGAAGGCATCGCGGGCATAGATGTTGGCGATCGAACTGCCAACCTTGATGGTTTTCGAGTTCGCCAGCAGGAAAGCACCGGTCGCGATGCTCTCGAAATAGCGGCTCTCCGGGTACCAGTACGAGCCGAAGCCGAGCGCCTCCACCTTCTGCACCAGTTCCGCCATTTGCGGCGGGGTGAGCTTGTCGGAGGAATACCAAACGCCGAGTTTGCCGAGGTTCATGTGTTCGAGTCCTTGATTGTCATGTCCGTTGCGACTGATGAGCCAACATCGCCATTACCCGAACGCACCCGCCGCTTTTAGCGCCTTCGCGTTGTCCGCGCTAATACCCAATTCCGCCAACACCTCGTCATTGTGCTCGCCCAGCTTGGGCGACATCGTCGGCGGGCGTTTCTCGACATCGGTCAGCCAGAACGGGCTGGAGAGGGTCAGGTCGGAGCCGGCGCGCTCCGGCTCCGGATGCGGGATGATGATGCCGGCCTCACGCATTTGCACGTCGCCCCGGATATCGTCGACCGTGCCGATCTCGCCGAAGGTGAAGCGGCTTTCGGTGAAGATCGCCTTCCATTCCGGCCAAGGCTTGGTCTTAAACACCGCATCGAAGGCGTCAATCAGTTCGCCGGCATAGGCCTTGCGGCTGTCCACCGTCTCGAACCGGGGATCGTCGGCCATGCGGCCCAGGCCGACGGCCCGCGCCACCGCCTTGAACCGGTCCGGCTTGGTGATCATCACCAGATGGAACCAGCGCCCGTCCTTGCAGGAATAGAGGTTGTGCAGCGGGTTGTCCGCGGCCTCCCGCGGCGGGCGGGCCTCAACCTTGGCGCCGCTAAGCGCCGCCTGGGTCCAGATTGCGTTCCACCACAGGCCGTTCGCCATCAGGTTGGTGGCCACCTCACCACCCTTGCCGGTGCGCTCGCGCCGATAGAGCGCCGTCATGATCGCGGCCACCATGCTGATCGCCGTCGGATGGTCGCCCATGCCCGGCAGGGAGCGGGCGGGAGCGGAGTCCGGTGCCGGCTTGACCAAATCCATCAGGCCGGTGCGCGCCCAGAGCGCCGTCGAATCGAAGCCGGAGCGGTCCGCCTCCGGTCCGGTCTCGCCATAGGCGGTGACGCTGGCGTAGATCAGGCGCGGGTACAGGTCTTTCATGTCCCGATAGCGCACGCGCAGCCGCTCGCGCGCTGGAAAGGGGGCGTTGGTGACGAAGACGTCGGTGGTCTCCAGCAGCTTGTGCAAAACCTGCTGCCCCGCCTCCACTTTCAGATCCAGCGTGATCGCCCGCTTCGAGCGGTTGTCGACGATATAGTTGTACGGGTAAGGGCTGGGCGGAATAGCCATCGCCAGTGCCTGCGGATCGTCGCGGCGGTAGGGCTCGCCGGCGGGCGGCTCGATCTTGATCACGTCCGCGCCGAAATCGGCCAGCACGGTGGCGGCAACGGGGGCGGCGATGAACGAGGCGCAGTCGATCACCTTCAGGCCGGCAAGCGGCAGGTCGGCATTGGGTGTGTCTGGGGGCATGGCGGGGCTCTGGCGTTTCCTGATGTTGGCGGATTGCCCGAAAGCCTACCGCGCATCGCTGGACTTGGGTAGGCTCCAGGCATGCGCGAAGCCGATCTCTACCCACCATTGAAATCCTACCTCGAAGCCCAGGGCTATGAGGTGAAGGCCGAGATCGGCGATTGCGACCTGCTGGCCCGCCGTGGCGCAGAGCCGCCGGTGGTCGTCGAACTCAAGCTGACTTTCTCGCTGGCCCTGGTGATGCAAGGGGTGGCGCGGCAGGCGCTAGTCGATCACGTCTATCTGGCCGTTCCGGTCTCGACCGAGCGCGGCTGGAAGCTGCGCTACAAGGACATCATCCGCCTCTGCCGCCGGTTGGGGCTCGGGCTGCTGGCGGTCAAGACCGGCGACGGGGCGTGCGTCGAGGCGCACCTCGATCCCGGACCCTACACACCGCGCCAACGCGCCAAAGCCGCTGGACGGCTGTTGCGCGAGTTTGAGCGGCGGGTGGGCGACCCCAATGTCGGCGGCACCACCGGCGTCAAACGCATGACTGCCTACCGCCAGGATGCGCTGCGCTGCGCGGCTTTTCTGCAAGACAAAGGACCGACCAAGGCCGCGCAGGTTGCGCGTGCCACCGGCGTCGAACGGGCCGCCGCCATTATGCGCACCGACCATTACGGCTGGTTTGAGCGTGTTGCGCGCGGCATCTATTGCCTGACGCCGAACGGTAGGGCTGGCTTGCGGGACTCTGTGGATGCGGTCGACGCGCTGACGGCGGCGACCGAACGGAGCTAGTCCCGTTTGAACCGATAGTGGAAGCGCTCCTGCCCGTCGGCGGTCACCACACCGACCGTCGGTGCTGCGAAGTGGATCGGCAGCAGCAACGTCCCAGTATCCGCCACCGATGCCAGGAAATGGCGGCGCGAGGCGACACCCTGGGCCGGGTCCCAGTCCGGCGCTGCGGCCCAGCCGGGCTCGCGGCATTGGATGGCGTGGTGCATCATGTCGCCGGTGACCACAGCAGTCTGCCCGCCCGAATGCAGGTTGACGCAGCAATGGTGCGGTGAGTGGCCGGGTGTGGGCGTCAGCGTTACCAAATCGTCCAACTGGTAGTCGTCATCGACCAGCATGGCCTGCCCAGCCTCGACGATGGGCAGGCAATTGTCGCGGAAGACGGTGCCAGGCGGGTTGGCGCCCTTGGCGTGCTCCGCCTCCCACGCGGCGTATTCGGTCTTGTGGAAGATGTATTTGGCGTTCGGGAACGTCGGAACCCAGCGGCCATCGCGCAGCGTCGTGTTCCAGCCGGTGTGGTCGATGTGCAGGTGGGTGCAGAAGACGTGGGTTACGTCCTCATAGGTAATGCCGAGCGCGAACAGCTCTTCCCGCCAGCGCTCCTTGCCCGGAAAGTCGAACGGAGCGGGATGGCCCTTGTCCTCGCCGGTGCAGGTATCGACCAGGATGGTGTGGTGCGGCGTGCGCACGACAAAGGTCTGGTAGGTCATGACCAGCATGCCGGTCGCCGGGTCGAATACCTCCGGCTCCATGCTGGGCACATGCCCGTCGAACACCGCCTGATCGAAGGCCGGGAAGAACTGAGCCGGCTTTCGCCACGGGCCGTCGCGCTCGATCACGGCGTCGATGGTAATGTCGCCAATTCGGATTTGCCGCATGGAGGTGGTTCCTCGAATGGGGAAGTGTTTGCCCAGGATTACGGCATGGCAAACCGATAAGCGCAAGGGAGATGAATAATCCGCGGCCTTCGCGCAACTTGCACCAGACTACGCGGCCCCGGTACTGTTGAATATAGGGCGTCGATCATCGGCCCACGCTTGTAACCCGTCGCAAATTTGGGATCCTGACATGCCTGTGCCTAACTTTCAAACACTTATGCGACCGATCCTCGGGCAAATTCTCGACACCCCAAAAAATTCGCGCCAGCTAACAGAGAGTATGATTGATCAATTTTCTCTGAGTGCCGAAGAGACGAATGAACTCGTTCCTAGCGGTCGGAAGACAAGAATCGTTGACCGCGTTCAGTGGGTTGTCACGTACCTCGTCAAGGCAGGATGCGCGGAACGTCCCAGTCGTGGCTTTGCCCTGGCGACCGTAAGAGGACGTGAGCTTTATGCGCAATGTCCGGAGGGGATTAACACTCGTACCCTGCAGGTCTTTCCCGAGTTTATTGCCTTTCAAACTGCCCATCAGCGAAAGGACGTTAACAGCAATGTTGAGTTACCAGACGCCCCGACCCCATCCGACCAAACACCAGAAGATCGGATAGAAGCGGCCTTTGAGGAAATTGATACCGATCTTCGCGATGACCTTCTTGCCAGAGTATACAATGCGTCGCCGGAGTTCTTCGAACAACTGATTGTCGATCTCATGTTGGCGATGGGCTATGGCGGGCCTGGGCGCGGCGAGCGCCTCGGCAAGAGTGGGGATGGGGGCATTGACGGTATCATTAACGAGGATGTATTGGGCCTCGACATCGTCTACCTGCAGGCCAAACGATATGCCCGTGAGAATACGATCCAAGTCAGCCAGATACGGGAGTTTGCTGGTTCTCTGGATGAGCGCGGTGCGTTGAAGGGCGTATTCGTTACAACCAGCGCATTTGGCAAACCGGCAATCCAGTATGCGGAGCGAAGCCCAAAGCGCCTGATCCTGATCGACGGTGAGCGCCTAACCGGGCTGATGGTTCGCTACGGTGTCGGTGTTCGTTTGGTGCGAACCATCAAGTTACAACGCGTGGATGAGGATTATTTCCTCATTGAGGGCGGCTAGCGTGCGGTTCTTCAGGCGAGCACCAATTGTTGATCTAGACGTCAGTAAGCTTCATTCTAGACTGGCCCTTGTCCGCGACCAGAGACCGACCCCATGCCCCCCACCCCCAACCAGCCACCCGCGCTTGAAAACCTGGAGCGGCAGATTCAGTGGAACCGGCTGCTTGCCGTGGTGGAGGAGCAGGCGCAGACGCTGATCCGCACCGCGTTCTCCACCAGCGCCAGGGAGGCGGGGGATATCTCTGCCGGCGTCTATGACACCCAAGGCCGGATGCTGGCCCAGGCCGTCACCGGCACGCCTGGCCACGTCAACGCCATGGCCGCCAGCGTGCGCCATTTTCTGAAGAAGTACCCGGTCGAGACCATGGAGGAAGGCGACGTCTTCTTCACCAACGACCCCTGGCTCGGCACCGGCCATCTGAACGACTTCACCGTGGTGACGCCGACCTGGCGCGAGGGCAAGGTGGTCGGCCTGTTCGCCTGCACCACCCATGTCGCGGATATCGGCGGCCGCGGCTTCGGGCCGGACGGGCGGCAGATTTATGAGGAGGGCATCCGCCTGCCGATCATGCCGCTGGCGTGCAAGGGCGAGATGCAGCGCTATGTGCTCGACATTATCGCCGTCAACGTGCGCAACCCGGTGGAGGTCGAGGGCGATCTCTACTCGCTGGTGGCCTGCAACGCCGTCGGCTCCAAGCGCCTGCTGGAGATGATGGACGAGTTCCGCATGGCCGACGTCTCTCCGCTGGCAGCCCACATCATCGAGGCGTCGGAGGCAGGCATGCGGGCGGAGATCGCCAAGCTGCCGAACGGCATCTACAAGAACGCCATGCGCATCGACGGTTACGAAGCGCCGCTCGACCTGGTGGCGACCATGACCATCCAGGACGGCCACATTGCGGTGGATTTCACCGGCACGTCCGGCGTTTCCGCCTACGGCATCAACGTGCCGATGAGCTATACCGAGGCCTATGCCAGCTTCGGCGTGCGCTGCGTCGTCGGCAATCGGGTGCCGAACAATGCCGGCTCGCTGGGGGCCGTGCGGATCACAGCGCCGGAGGGCTGTATCCTGAACGCGCCGGAGCCGTGTGCCGTCACCGCGCGGCACGTCATCGGCCAGATGCTGCCGGACGTGGTGCTGGGCTGCCTGAACCAGATCATTCCGGACCAGGTGCCGGCGGAGGGCACGTCGTGCCTCTGGAACCCGGTGCTGATGGGCGGGCACGGCGTCGTTGACGGGCCGGACCAGCGCGGCAAAGCCTTCGCCATGAACACCTTCCACACCGGCGGCACCGGTGCGCGTCCGGCCAAGGACGGCCTGAACGCCACGGCTTTCCCCAGCGGCGTCCGCAACACGCCGGTGGAGATCAACGAGACCGTGGCGCCGCTGGTGTTCTGGCGTAAGGAATACCGGCCCGACTCGGGCGGTGCGGGTGAGTACCGCGGCGGCACCGGCCAGATTATGGAGGTTGGCCATGCGGATGGCGCACCCTTCGCGATCTCCAGCATGTTCGACCGGATCGAACATCCGCCGCGTGGCCGCAATGGCGGCGATCCCGGCGCAACCGGCGTGATCGCAGTCAAAGACAAAACCAAACTGAAGGGCAAGGGCCGCCAGACCATCCCGTCCGGCGAGCGCTTGCTGCTGGAAATGCCCGGCGGCGGTGGTCTAGGCTCACCAAAGGCGCGACCTGCCGCCGTGGTCGCGGATGACGTCCGCAACGGGCTGGTCAGTGTTGACGCGGCGCGGGATGCCTATGGCGTGGTGTGTGATGCCGATGGAATTATCGACGAGGCCGCGACTGCCTCGCTCCGCGCCACCGCTTGAAGGAGGCTCTAATGGCCACAATCGAATACTTTTATGCCGCCCATTCCGCCTACGCCTATCTGGGCTCCGCCAAGCTGATGGAGATCGTGAAGGCGACCGGCGCGACGCTGGTGCACAAGCCCAATGATCTGCGCCTGGTGGTGCCGGCGGCGGGCTCGACGCCGACCAGCGAGCGGACCGCGAACCATCGCGCCTAT
Source organism: uncultured Alphaproteobacteria bacterium (assembly GCA_963974445.1). Classification (GTDB taxonomy): domain Bacteria; phylum Pseudomonadota; class Alphaproteobacteria; order Bin95; family Bin95; genus JACKII01. The sequence goes on along the minus strand of CAXBDI010000007.1, from coordinate 43,011 downwards.
TTCTTTGGCCGCGAAATCGAGCGCTGGTCGGAGCATCGGGGCGCGCCGGTGCTGGGCCAGATGCCGACTCATCATCGCAAAGATATCGACCTGCCCAACTGCTTCCTGATCGCCGCCGGCGAGACCGGGCCGGCTATCGACAAGCTGGCGCATGCATGCCTGGAACAGCATTGGCGCTACGACGCCGACCTTTCCGATGCAGCGACTTTGGTGCGGATCGCGAAGGATCTCGATCTGGACGGGGAAGCTTTGCTTGAGAAAGCGCGCTCCGACGAGGCAAAAGCGCAATATAAGAAAAACACCGAAGAAGCCATCGAGCGCTCGGTGTTCGGCTCGCCGACCTACTTCGTCGACGGCGACATGTTCTACGGCCAGGACCGTCTGGAACTGGTCGAGCGGGCCATTGGGAAGCCTTATATGCAGGTGAACTGCCGCTAAAGTACTCCGCCTCCACCATTTCCTCCCCGTCCCAAACTTGATTTGGGACCCATGCCTGAGACAGCCCGGCAGTGTTCGGATTTTGTGTTTGGCTCTCAGGCATGGACCCCGGATCAAGTCCGGGGCGGAGGTAAATGAGAGCGATAGGCAGATAGCTCGCGCTGTTCGCTTTACCCGCCCGAAGCCGCCGCCAACGCCTGATCCAAATCCGCGATAATGTCGGTGGCGTCCTCGATGCCGATGGAGAGCCGCACCATATCCGGCCCGGCGCCGGACGCGATCTGCGCCGCCTCGTCCAATTGCCGGTGCGTCGTGCTGGCCGGGTGGATGACCAGCGAGCGGGTGTCGCCGATATTGGCGACGTGGCTGAACATCTCCAGCGCTTCGACCAGTTTCACCCCGGCCTCATAGCCGCCCTTGAGACTGACCGAGAAAACGGAGCCGGCGCCTTTCGGCAGGTATTTCTGGTGCAGGTCATAGTATTTTGAGCTTTTCAGGCCCGGATAGGTCACGGCGTTCACCGCCGGGTGCGCCTCCAGGTATTCGGCGACGGCCATGGCGTTCTCGCAATGCTTGGCGACGCGCAGGCCCAGGGTCTCGCAGCCGGTGATGGTCAGGAAGGCGTTCATCGGCGCCATGGTCGCGCCCAGATCGCGCAGGCCGATGGCGTGACCGTGCACGGTCAGCGCCAGGTCGCCGAAGGTCTCGTAGAAGGTCAGGCCGTGATAGGCCGGCTCCGGCTTGGTCAGCGACGGGAATTTGTCATTCTGGCCCCAGTCGAACTTGCCGCTGTCGACCACCATGCCGCCCATCGCATTGCCATGGCCGGAGATGAACTTGGTGGTGGAGTGCACGATGATATCGGCACCCCACTCGAACGGGCGGCAGAGATAGGGCGTGGCCGACGTGTTATCGACGATCAGCGGAATGCCGGCCGCGTGCGCGATCTCCGCGAACGCTGCGATATCGGCGATGACGCCGGTGGGATTGGCCAGGCTCTCGATGAAGATCGCCTTGGTCTCCGGCCGGATGTGATCGCGGAAGGCGGCGGGATCGTCCGGATCCAGCAGTGTCGCATCCCATCCGAATTTCTTGAATGTGTTGGTGAATTGGGTCAGCGAGCCGCCATAGAGCTTGTTCGAGGCCAGCAGGTGCGCGCCCGGCTGCATCAGCGTGAAGGCGATCAGCATTTGCGCCGCATGGCCCGACGCTGTCGCGATGGCGCCGCGGCCATCCTCCAGCGCCGCCACCCGCTCCTCCAGCACGCTGACCGTCGGGTTGGTCAGGCGGGAATAGATGTAGCCATAGCTTTGCAGGTTAAAGAGCGAGGCGGCGTGGTCGGCATCGTCGAACACATAGGCCGTCGTCTGATAGATCGGCGTCGAGCGCGCGCCGGTCGCCGGGTCCGGCGAGGCGCCCGCGTGCACGGCCAGGGTGTGGAAGCCGGGGCCTTGGATGGGTCGGTCTGTCATGTGGGGTTTCCTCGACGGCGGTCGTAAGCGTGTTTCGGGCAGCATAACCGCTGGCCTCGCGCTTCGCCACGGCGCAAACTGGCCGGCAAATGCCGACTGTAGAGGGAACTGACTCCTTGCGCCTGATCGACCTCGCCCGCGTGGTGCGCTCCAAGAATGCCGGGCCGCTGCACCTGACCTTCGACCTGATGTTTGCCGACCGCGCCAGCTATGAGCGCTGCGTGCAGTCGCCGGGTTTGAACGCCGGGCGCATCGCGCCGCTTTATGGCGTCGCGCCGGATGATGTGCGCATCCAGCCCTACCCGGTGGCCTTGGCGGTGAAGATCACCCTGCCGCGCCTGATGCCGGCGGGCAGTCCCGGCGACCACGACGTCTATGGCGCGCAACAGCATGTGCCTTTGCTGGAATTGGAGCTATGAGCGCCGTCCGCCGCCTTCGCGAGCGCTTCGCCGCCGACCCCTCCCGCCCTCTGAAACTGATCGGCGCCAGCGGCCAGTTGGGCTATGGCGTGCCGCAAGCCGCGTTCGCTGAGGCGCTGCGGCGCGAGCCGGATATGATCGGCGCGGACATGGGCTCGACCGACATCGGCCCGGCGTTCCTCGGCTCCGGCGACATGGCGACGTCGCCGCAGCAGACCAGGCGCGATCTGGCGACCCTGATCAAGGGCGCCCGCTCGCTGGATATCCCGCTGATCATCGGCTCAGCCGGCAGCGCCGGCGCCGGCCCGCATCTGGACGCAACGCTCGCCATGGTGCGCCAGATCGCGCGCGAGGAAGGGCTTAGCCTTCGCCTCGCCGTCATCCGCTCAGACATGCCGCGCGATTCGGTGAAGGCCGCGGTGCGGGCCGGCAAGGTGCGGAGCCTCGGCCTGCTGGCAGAGCTGACTGAGGCTGAGGTCGACGGCGCATCCGCTCTGGTCGGGCAGGCGGGCACCGAAGCCTTCATCCGCGCGCTGGAGCAGGAGCCCGACGTGATCATCGCCGGGCGGGCTTGCGACACCGGCATCTATGCCTGCATTCCGCAGTTGCTGGGCTTTCCGCTGGGTCCCGCAATGCATATGGCGAAGATCATCGAGTGCGCCTCGCTCTGCTGCGATCCGGGCGGGCGCGACCCGATCCTGGCAACCCTGGATCGGGACGGCTTTGTGCTGGAGAGCATGAACCCGGACCGCCGCGCCACGCCGATGTCGGTTGCGGCGCACAGCCTCTACGAGCAGGCCGACCCGAACGAAATCATCGAGCCGGAAGGCCGGGCCAACGTCTCCGCCGCGCACTATGAGGCCGTGGACGAGCGGCGCACCCGCGTCTCCGGCGCGCTCTGGCACCCGGCGAGCCAAATGACGGTGAAGCTGGAGAGTGCCACCCGGGTGGGCGAGCGCGCGGTGCTGCTCGCTGGCTCCGCCGACCCGCGCTTCATCGCCGGCGCGCGCCAGATCACCGAGCAGGTGAAGGGCGTGGTGCAGGGCCTGGTCTGCCCCGATGGCGCCGAGCCGGACTACACGCTGACTTTCCGCCTCTATGGCCTCGATGCTGTCTATAACTGGCCGGAGCCTCCCGCCACGCCGCCACGCGAAATCTTCGTCATGGCGGAGGTGATCGCCGACACCAGCGCGCGCGCGATGACGGTGGCGAAATCGACCAAGCAATACCTGCTGCACCACGGCTTCCCGGGGCGGCTGTCGACCAGCGGCAACATCGCCTTCCCCTTCACGCCGCCGGAACTGACGGCAGGCACCGCCTACCGCTTCAGCGCCTACCACGTGATGGAGGTGGACGACCTGGCGCCGCTGTTTCCGGTTATGGTGGAGGCGGTATGAGCCGAATGGCTCCCGCAGCCCATCCCCCCATTTCATCCTGAGTAGAGCCGCAGGCTCGTATCGAAGGGTGGGACGGGAAGTCGGGGAAGGAGCACGCGAACCACGACCGCCCTGTGTTCAGTCTTGCCTTCGCACCTGCCTCTCCGCCAAAGTGTCTCACCATCGTGACCGCCGCATACGGAGCCTGCGCCATGGATCTCTCGCTCGACCAACGCTATCTCGATTTCCGGGAAGAGGTGCGCGCCTTCCTCGCGGCGAACCGGTCGGACGCGCCGCCCGCCATCACGTCGCGCGACCGCGGTGCGCCGACGCCGGCGGCATTCGAATGGCAGCGGCGGCTGATCGAGGCCGGCTATGCCGCCCGCAATATTCCCAGCGAGTACGGCGGATATGGCGCAGAACCGGACATCCTGGAAAACATGATCATCGGCGAGGAATTCTCCGCCGCCGGCGTGCAGGCCGGGCTCGCCGGCATCGGCATCATGATGCTGGTGCCGACCCTGCTGGAGGTCGGCACGGCGGAGCAGAAAGCCCGCTACATCCCGAAAGCCATCACCGGCGAGGAGTGGTGGTGTCAGGGCTATTCCGAGCCAGGCAGCGGCTCCGATCTGGCCTCGCTGCGCACCAATGCGCGGCTGGAGGGGGACGAGTGGGTGATCAATGGCCAGAAAATCTGGACCAGCGGCGCGCACTTCTCCGACATGATGTTCTGCCTGGTGCGCACCGAGCCGGACGCGCCGAAGCACCGCGGCATCTCCTACCTGCTGGTGCCGGTGAAAAGCGAGGGCATCACCGTCTCGCCGCTGAAAACGATGACGGGCAGGAGCGAGTTCAACCAGGTGTTCTTCGACGACGTGCGCATCCCGGCCGGCAATATCGTCGCCGGCCGTGGCGAGGGCTGGAAGGTGGCGAATGTCACGCTGAAGCACGAGCGCGGCGGCCTCGGCGATCCGAACAAGTCGATTGCGCGCTTCGATGGCCTGGTCAAACTGATGCGCCGCGAGACTGTCAACGGCCAACGCGCCATCGACGACCGGCTGCTGGCCGACCGGCTGATGCAGTTGGAGGCCAAGGTGTTGGCGCTCAAGTTCAACAATATGCGCGTGCTGACCGCCGATTTGGAGGGCCGCGACCCGGGCCTCGCGCGGCTGGTGACGAAGTATTACGGCACCGTCCTGAACCACGAACTGGATGCGCTGGCCATCGATGCCATGGGCGAGCTTGGTGTGCTATACGAAGACGGCGAGTATCTGCGCGATGATGGCGCCTGGCAGACCTGGTACATGCACGACCTGGGCCTGATCATCGGCGGCGGCTCCACCAACATCCAACGCAATATCATCGCCGAGCGTGGGCTCGACCTGCCGCGCGAGCCGAAGGCCGTGATCCCGCCGCAAGGCCAGGGAGGGCGCACCGCGCCTGGGGCGCGCGCCTGATGCGCTTCGGTCTGTCGTCTGAACAGGAAAGCTTCCGCGATCAGTTGCGCCGCCTGCTGGCGGAGCGAGCCCCGCTGGATCGAGTCCGCGAAATCGCCGCCGATGGCTCCGGCTATGACGAGCGGCTCTGGTCCGGTCTGACCGAACTGGGGGCGATGGGCGTGCTGGTGCCGGAGGAATATGGCGGCCTCGGCATGGGCACGTTCGACGCCGGCCTGGTGGTCGAGGAATTGGGCCGCGCCGTCGCGCCCGTACCCTATCTCGGCACGGCCTTCGTGGCGCCGCTGGTGCTGGCGGAAAGCGGCAGCAATTCTCTGGCGGCGGAATGGCTGCCGCGCATAGCCGGCGGCGAGGCGCGCATCGGCCTGGCGTTGAGCGAGGCGGTCGGTGCGCGGGCAGGGGCGGGCGTCACCGCAGAGGGCGGCAAGCTCTCCGGCAAGGCGCTGGCGGCGTTCGACGCCGGTGCCGCGGACGCGTTCATCGCCGCATCCGGCGCGGATCAACTCTGGCTGGTCCAGGCAGGGGCCGCGGGCCTCAGGCAAACCCCAATGACCAGCATCGACCGCACCCGCGCGCTCGCCGAACTGCGGTTCGATGGTGTCGAGGCCGAGCCGATCCCTGGCGGCGCAGCACTCACCCGCCGCGCGTTAGATCTGGCGCGAGTCGCACTGGCAGCCGATGCCGTCGGCGCCGCTGACGCTATGTTCGAGCAGGCGCTGGAGTATTCGAAACAGCGGGTGCAGTTCGAGCGGGTGATCGGCTCATTTCAAGGGGTTAAGCACGCGCTGGCGGACATGATCACGGCGCTGGAGCCGGCCCGCGCGCTGACCTGGTACGCCACGCACGCCCAGACGGAAATGCCGGGGGAGGAAGCGCATCGCCTCGCCTGTCACGCCAAGGCGCATATGGCGGAGGTCGGCCGGATGATCGCCCGCGCCGCAACGGAAGTGCATGGCGGCATGGGCTTCACCGACGATCTGGGCCTGCACTATTGGTTCAAGCGCATCGGCCTGGATCGCCAACTGTTCGGCACGCCAGAGCAAATCCGGGCCGAAGCGGCCGCCACAATGGCCGCCTGATCAACGGCCTTTAAGCCGCGATCTTCGACATGGTCAGCTCGAAGGTCAGCGCCTGCCCGGCCAGCGGATGGTTCGCATCGAGGGTGACGGTGTCGCCCTCTAGGCCGACCACAGTCAGTTGCATTTGCTGGCCCTGCGGGTCGGAGGCGGCCAGCATGCTGCCGACTTCCAACTCGATATGCGGTGGAATTTGGTCCCGCTTCACCTCGTGGACCAGCCCTGACTGTTTTTCGCCATAAGCCTGGTCGACCGGAAGGGTCACGGTTTTCGTGTCGCCTTCAGCCATGCCGATCAGGGCGTTCTCAAAACCGGGGATGACCTGGCCTTCCCCGAGAGTGACCTGCAGTGGGTCGCGGCCGGCGGAACTGTCGAATTCCGTGCCGTTATCGAGGGTGCCGCGATAGTGGACATGTACGGTATCGCCGGTGGATGCTGTTTTCATGGGGCCGGGTCCCTTCTTTGATCCAGAATGTAGTCAAATAAAAAACGCCCGCCGCACACCTCTTGCGAGACATGCGGCGGGCGCGTCGATAAGCGTTAGTCGATCGCGCGCAAGTTCTCGGCCGACAGGCGCTGACGTTTGTCAGGTACCAAGTCGAACTCGACCTTCTGGCCTTCGCGAAGACCGGTCAGACCGGCCTTCTCGACTGCGGAAATGTGCACGAACGCATCTTTGGAGCCATCATCGGGTTGGATGAAGCCAAAGCCTTTAACGGTATCGAACCACTTTACGGTTCCGGTAGTCATAGAGTCTCTCTTCGTCGATCATGTGGCCAAAGTAGCTCGGCCAGCGGTGTCGCCTATTCAGAACGTTACTGAGAACACGCGAGCGCCTAGAACGACGAGCGCATTACGCAGCTAGCTATTAGAAACGGGCTACCCCTACGTGGCATCGTACCCTGGCAATGTCAATGAACGATCGCCAGAAGATCCCTCAGTCCCAGAAAAAGAGGCAAGCCGGAGTTGATCCGGACTTCCCTTTGAAGTGATCTTGCGAAGGGGTCATCCCCACAAGATCTGATAGGGTCAGGGAGAGTTGAAGGTGCGGACAGCGGCGTCGCAGCCGCTTTCCTAGCCTTCTTACATATAGCCCGCAAAGGCGGCGGTTGGGAGTGACGGCCGTCACACTTTTGCCAGTTTCGGCAAATGACATGCGCGCCAAAACGTTGCCCCTAGTTGACCGGCGTATTCTCGCCGACGAGGCTGGTGTCTTCGTTCTGGTCGGTGCGGCGCACGACGCCAGCGTCGACCAGCTTGCGCATCAGGTCCTGCATCATGCCCATCGACTGCAGAAAGGCCCGCGGCGTGAGAACAATGCGATGGTGCACCTCCGCCGCCGGCGCAGAATTGGCTGATGTCGGGCCCGGCGGTGTCGAGGCCAGGTCGATGCGGACCATGCCGTTCACGAAACTGATATTGGAAAAGCCGTCTGCGTAAATCTGCGGGATCATGAGATACCTGCTCCTGTTGTGAAGGGAAGGAGTTGTTACACGCATAGGTTGATGAAAGCTTGTCCGCCAGTCTACAACGAATGCGGAATTCAGAAAGGCCCCGCCACCTCCCGGTGCGCGCCCAGGCGTGGCCCGTTGTCAAAAGTTCCTTCGGCAGGCGCGGGTGCGGAGTTCCATCAAGCCGGCCCGGCGTTTCCGGTCAGAAACGCCATGGCGGCATCGACGCCGCCCTTGTCGTGCGGAACGCCGGCCAGGCTCAACCCCATCTCGACATTCGAGAGCGTCCCCATCAGCATGCTGTCGTTGAAGTCGCCCAGATGGCCGATGCGGAACACCCGACCCTTGATCTTGCCGAGGCCGTTGCCGAGCGACATGTCGAATCGCTCCAGCACCTTGGCTCGGAAAGCATCGGCGTCGTGGCCCTCCGGCAGGCGCACGGCGGTCAGCACGTTGGAGTAGTCGCGCGGCTCGACGCATTGCACCTCCAGCCCCCAGGCGGCAACCGCCCGGCGGGTCGCCTCGCCGAAGCGGGCGTGGCGGGCGAAGGTGTTGGCGAGCCCTTCCTCCTCCAACATGGCGATCGCCTCGCGCAGGCCATAGAGCAGATTGGTGTTGGGCGTGTACGGAAAATAGCCGCTGGCGTTCAACTCCAGCATCGGCAGCCAATCCCAGTAGGAGACAGCGAATCCTGCGCTCTTGCGTGCCTCCAGTGCCCGCGGCGACAGCGCGTTGAAGCTGATGCCCGGCGGCAGCATCAGCCCCTTCTGCGAGCCGGAAATCGACACGTCCACGCCCCACTCGTCATGGCGGTAATCCATCGACGCCAGGCCGCTAATCGTATCGACCATGAACAGCGCCGGATGGCCGGCGGCGTCGATCGCCTGGCGCACCTCGGCGATGCGGGAGGTGGCGCCGGTCGAGGTCTCGTTATGGACGGCGCACACCGCCTTGATCTCGCCCTTGCTGTCGGCCTTCAGCGCTGCTTCGACCTGCTCCGGCACGACGCCATGGCGCCAGTCGCCGGGCAGGAACTTGGGCTTGAGACCTAGGCGCTCCGCCAGTTCCCGCCACAGGCTGGCGAACTGGCCGGTTTCCGCCATCAGCACCCGGTCGCCGGGCGACAGCGTGTTGACCAGAGCCGCCTCCCAGGCGCCGGTGCCGCTCGCCGGATAGATCACCACCGGGTGTTCGGTCTGGAAAATACGGCGGATACCGCTCAGCACCGTCTTGCCGAGCTCGCCGAACTCTGGCCCGCGGTGGTCCATGGTCGGGTAGGCGATGGCGTGCAGGATGCGGTCCGGCACGTTGCTCGGACCGGGGATCTGCAGGAAGTGGCGGCCAGCGCGGTAAGTCATAATGAGGCACCTAGTTGAGCATGTCTTGCAGTGCAAGCTGCACGAGCCTGTATAGCTGTCAAGCACCCCTGCCGGCATGTGGAGAGGACGACCGCGCGATGAGCGACGATTGGCGACTGGAGACCGTCGCAGCCCAGGCGCTGCACCGCATCGACGAGGCGACCGGCGGCGTTATCGCCCCACTACAGCCGGCCACCACATTCGCGCGCCGGCCCCACGACTATCAGCCGACGGCGGCAGGCTATGTCTATGGCCGCGCCGACAACCCGACCGTGCGCCTCGCCGAGGAGGTGATCGCGCGGATGGAGGGCGGGCGCGAGTGCCTGCTGTTCGCCAGTGGCTTGGCCGCCATCGCCTCGCTGTTCCGCTCGCTGCCGGCGGGCAGTCACCTGGCGGTGCAGGGCGAGGGCTATTTCGGCACGCTGAAATGGCTGCGGGAGCAGGGACCTCGGCTGGAACTGGATGTCTCATTCTTTCCGGCAGGCGATCTGGCGGCGATGCAGGCGGCGTTGCGGCCCGGCAAGACCGCGCTGGTGTGGATCGAGACGCCGGCCAATCCGCTCTGGACCGTCACCGATATTGCGGCGGCGGCGGAATTGGCGCACGGGGCGGGCGCTCTGCTGGCGGTGGATTCGACCACGGCGACGCCGGTGTTGACCAAGCCGCTGGAGCACGGCGCCGGCCTGGTGTTTCACTCCGCCACCAAATATCTGAACGGCCATTCCGACGTGCTGGCCGGCGCGCTGGTGACGGGCGAGCCCGACGCGGCGTTGTGGCAGAGTGTGATTGTCGAGCGCCACAGCTCCGGCCCGATCCTCGGCGCGTTCGAGGCTTGGTTGCTGGTGCGCGGCATGCGGACGGTGCATTTGCGGGTGCGGGCGGCGTCTGCCGCGGCCGTGGAGTTGGCCGGCCGGCTCTGGCAGCATCCAAAGGTGGAGTTGGTGCGCTATCCGGGGCTGCCGGGCGATCCGGGACACGCGGTCTCCGCCCGCCAGATGAGCGGCGGCTTCGGCGGCATGCTGTCGTTCGAGGTGGCAGGCGGAGCCGAGGCGGCGCTGCGGGTGGTCAGCCGCCTGCGCCTGATCCTGCCGGCCACCAGCCTCGGCGGCGTCGAGAGCCTGATCGAGCACCGGGCGACGGTGGAGGGCGCCAACTCCGACGTGCCGGAGGGCTTGCTTCGCCTTTCGGTCGGCGTCGAGCATGTGGAAGACCTCTGGGCCGACTTGGCGGCCGGGCTGGACGCTTAGAGGGCATCCTCGACCGTCGCGGTGATCTCCGACATGGCAAAACGGCGGCTTGTGTTTCGTTTGTCGGGCTGGCGGCCGCCATCATTTTGATTGGCAGCGCGGCGGGTCAGCGCCGTAAACGCCGCCGGGTCGGCCAAGGCGCCGACGGAGGTGTCGATCTCGGCAGCCACGATGCCGCCGTAGTTCATGTTGTCGTTATCGAACCATGCAAAACGGGCCATAGTTTTCATCCCCTTAACGCTTTCCTGTTGCCCGTTAAATAGAGCGACAGACGGCGGCACGATGTGACGTACATCACCGCCCCGCAGTAATTTCTGAAGAAATGGTTAAGGGTGACGCCGGCGGGTCGAGCCATGAGCAACGGAACGAACGCCATCCGTTAGTGCGGGCGTGTGATGAGGACTCTCCAACGCTGGTTCTTCCCGCCTGTCTTGTCCCGAATTCGATTCGGGATCCATGCCGAAGCGTTGCCCGTAGCGTCCGGACTTTGTGGGTTGTTCTCAGGCATGGACCCTGAAACGAGTTCAGGGAAAGGGAACGCGGTAGCCGCGCCTCAATACGGGTTCTCCAGCCCCTCCACCATCCGCCGCAAAACCTCGCGGATTTGGGTCTCGTCGGCGCCCATGATGATCGCGTCTTCCAGGGCGTCCTGGGCCATTTGCTGCAGTTCTTCGAGGTTCTCGTTCAGCACCTTGATCTTGTCGCGGCAGGAGAGGGCAGTGCCGTCCGGCGCGTGCCAGACCTCTGGGATGAAATCCAAGGTTTCGTCATCTTGAGCCATTCGCCTGCTCCCGACGGCCAACACCTGCAACCGTGTCGGCCAGCAAATCGGTATGCCCTGGTCCGAACCTATGGCAGGTTAGATTGGAGACTACAAGCTGCGACGATTTTCGTAAGGATGCGACCTGCATGGGAACCGCTCGAAGGCAGATGCCCGCCCGCGCCATTCTTGGCCCAACCAGAACGGTCGCTGCGGGCCTGTCGCTTTTGGTTGCGGCGACACTGCTGCCGGCGCAATTGCGAGCCGACGATAGGCTGATTGACGTGCCGGTCGGCATCGGGATGACGCTTGGCCAGGGTTGGAATGTCAGCACTATCCGCCCAACAGCCGGTAGTTGCATCGTGTTCTTGAAGGGCGCGTCCGACCCCGACGAGGGCCAGATCACCGACATGAGCCTGAAGGAGGTGTCCTCGTCCTATCAAATGCAGCGCGCTATCGGCGTCGACGCGGCTACCCAGTACAAAGGTTTAGCGGTCGAAGTAGCCGGTAAGGCCAGCTATGCCAAACAAATTGACGTTGACGGCAGCGCTACCAACATCACCGTCTACGGCACAATCTATCATGATAACCAATTCGTCGCGCCGCCTGGCGAGCATGCAGACAATGTGGTGGCACTGGTCCAATCTGGACGCTGGAGCTATGACAATCCGGAGGAGAACCTGGCGCTGTTAGCGACCGACGCAGAGACCGTCGGCCGTCGGACCCGCTTGGCGGCCGGGCTACCGCAAACTTCGGGTAAGCCGGATTTGCGTGGCCTAATCCGGTTGATGCCGCAATACGCCGAACTTGCCGAGAAAGATCCTGTGCGGTTTCGCAAAGTGTGCGGCGACGCATATGTTAAAAGCATTGTGCGCGGCGGCGAATTGGCGGCCGTTTTCACCTTCAAAACCAGGTCGCTCGCGCAGCAGCAGTCCATCACCGCGACAATGACCGGTAAGGGTTGGGGTGTCACTGCATCCGGCAGCCTTAAAAGCGCTGTCGAAACGGCGGCGAAAACTGCGCAATACACAATGCGATGGTTCCAACTTGGCGGCAGTGGCGACAATTTCTCGCCAGAACCAGAGAAATTCTACGATGCCGTTGGTCAATTTCCGAAACAGGTCGATGAACGACCGCGGACATTTAAGCTCCGCCTTGGGCAATACGGCGACCTGCCGAACTGGCCTGATGACAAGCCGGACAGTCAGTCCGGATTCGCGGCGATGGACCGGCTCGCAAATCTCTATTCCGCCTGGCTGGGCCTCTCCCGGGATACCAAGGCGGTTCTGGACGCGACCGACGACCGGTTGGCCCGCAACCAAGGCTTTCTGCTGGGCCGCGGCGTCAGCCGTCAATCTTTGCTGGAACTGCAATCGATGGCCCAGCAGCGCGCCGAAGACGCCAAGCGTCTGATCCATACGTGTGGCGGCGCACCGTCGACAGACGCCCCCTGCGATCCGGTCGCCTTGGAGCCTAAAGTCGAAGCCGCCGCCCCTCTGGATGAAGCGTTGCGCTTGCGCGCCAAGTTGCCGCCCGTGGTCGAAGACACCGCCCGGCAGGCCGAGCGCTTTCTGCCAGCCGAAGAGTTGCGCGACCGTGTCTATCATTTCTGGCTGAAACGCAATAACGAGAGCCGCTGCGCCGTTTCCGACGATCCGTCGCGCTGTTGGACTGAGCAGCGGTTGGAATCTCTGCGCGGGGAAATTCCCGTCACATCCGATCCCATCGTCACGATCGTCAGCCTACTCGGGAACAAAGATCATTGCGCCAATGTCAATACCAAAACCTGGCGGGTGAACTATTCAACCCCCTGCAGGCTTCGCGACGACAAACAAAGATTTGTCTACAGCCTGAAGAACCGCACCCTGAAACATGTTCAATCGGGGCGTTGCATGAATGTGCGTGGCGCCAGCAAGAAAAGCGGCTCGGATGTGATCGTTACCGGTTGCAGTAGCAATGCAAATTTCCGCTGGAAGCACCAGGCCGGTGGAAGCGGTGGTTGGCTGCTGATCGCCGAGCATTCCGGCCAGTGCTTGAACGTGCCGGATCCGATCAAGACCGGCCGGCGCTTGGTCCAGAGCGAATGCCGAAAGGACGGCAAAGGCAAGCTGGTCGGTTGGCAGCGGCAGAATTGGCTTATGGTCGCCCAATAACGGGCGGGCGGCCACTACACTCCGGCAATGCGAAAGTCTATATCGATGCGCATTAACACCACTATCCCGCAGGACAATCTCCGCAAGGTTCCCGATGCGGCGCGCGCGGCGGAGGCCGCCGGCTATGACGGCATCGTCACGCTGGAGAACAAGCACGATCCCTACCTGCCGCTGGCGGTTGCCGCGACGGTGACCGAGCGGGTGGAGTTGGCGACCGGCATCGCCATCTCCTTCAACCGCTCGCCGATGAGTGCTGCCAACGTCACCTGGGACCTGTACGAGGCGTCCGGCGGTCGCTTCGTCCTCGGCCTCGGCACGCAAATCCGCGCGCATAACGAGAAGCGCTTCTCCGTTCCCTGGACGCCGCCGGCGCCGCGCATGCGCGAATACCTGCAGGCGCTGAAGGCGATCTGGCGCTGCTGGGAGACCGGCGAGAAGCTCGACTATGAGGGCGAGCACTACACCTTCACCCTGATGACCCCGAACTTCGTGCCGGAGAACACGGTGCTGGGCGTGCCGAAGGTGACAATGGCCGCGGTCGGCCCGGTGATGATGCGCGTCGCGGCGGAGGAGGCGGACGGCGTGCGTCTGCATCCCTTCTGCACCCGCAAATACATGGACGAGACCATCGCCCCGCGCATCGAGCGCGGCCTCGCCAGCGCCGGACGGGCGCGTGAGACGTTCGAGGTCTCCGGCGGCGGCTTCATCGCCACCGGCCCGGACGACGAGACCGTTCACAAGGTCGCCGAATGGGTGCGCTACCGCATCGGCTTCTATGGCTCGACGCCAGCGTATTACCCGGTGCTGGCGGCGCACGGACTGGAGGATTTGGGCCTGAAGCTGAACCGGATGACCAAGGCTGGGCAATGGGATCAACTGGCCGCCCAAATCTCCGACGACCTGCTGCACCTCTGCGCCGCCATCGGCCGCCATGACGAGATTGCGGCGAAGATCGAGGCGCGGTTTGGTGGCATCAGCGACACGGTTTCCGCCAGCGCCTCCGCCGAGATGGCCGGCGACATGCCGCCGGACCTGCTACAGGACATCCAACGCATTCCGACGGCTTTCAAGGGGCATATGGCCGGCTGAGAGCGCTGTGGCCGTCAGGTCTCGGGTTTTTGCACCGTCGCGAACAGCCAGCCTTGCAGGTGGTGCAGGGCCGGGGTCCGCTCCAGGAATTTGGCGTACCGGCAGCCAATTCGGAACAGGAATGTGTTGAACTTCAGATAGTTTGGGTATTGGCCCAGGAACCGAAAGTGCTCCACCGTCAGCCCGTGATCGTCGGCGAGGCGGTAGACCGTGCGCTTGGTGTTGCACTGGTATTCGGTCGGGAAGGTATCGGCCTCCGCCCGCCCTTCGACGCGCCGCACGATCCACGGGTGCAGCTTGTTCGGAATCGCCGCGGCGACCAGCGAGCCGTAGTCGTAGAAGCTGGGCGTCAGAAAAACGTACCGCCCACCGGGCTTTAACACCCGGGCGATCTCGCGAAAGGCGCCTTCGGCATCGGGCACGTGCTCCATCACACTGCGGGAGAACGCTAGATCGACCGAGTTATCCGGGATGCCGTGCATGTCGGCGACGTCGCGGGTCAGCAGTTGCAAGTCCGGGTCTTGCACCGTGAAGTCGATGACTTCGATGCCGATCAGCTTCGCCGCCCGTCCCTTCATCTTCGTCAGCACAGGCGCGGCGCGACCGCAACCGATCTCCAACACCGTGGCATCCGGCGACAGGTAGCTCTCGACCTGCTCTTCCAACAGCCGGTAGGGGTGGGTCTCCGGCGGGAAGTGCTTGTCGATTAGCGCCTGGATGGTGGGCGTAAACTCTGGCATTGGGTGCGGCGGCTCCTCGGCAGGCCCAGTGGCAACGCCGGCAATCTTGCACACTCCGCTGGCTTGAAGGGTTGCTGCTGTTGGCGGCGGATCGTCGCTCAGCCGCGCCGGCTCACGGCCACTTCGCATCAGGCGGCAGCGACATCAGAATCGCCTCGGTATTGCCGCCGGTCTTCAGGCCGAACTGGGTGCCACGGTCGTGGATCAGGTTGAACTCGACATAGCGGCCGCGGCGGATCAACTGATGCTCGCGCTCGGCATCGGTCCAGGCGCGGTGCATATGGCGGCGCACCAGCTTGGGGTAAATGTCCAGAAATGCCTCACCGACCGCCTGGGTAAAGGCGAAATCGGCATCCCAGTCGCCCGTGTCGAGATAGTCGTAGAAGATACCGCCCACGCCCCGCGCCTCTTCCCGGTGCGGCAGGTAGAAGTACTCGTCCGCCCACTTTTTATATTTCGGATAGTATTCGGGGTCGAAGCGGTCGCAGCAGGCCTGCATCGCCGCATGGAAGTCGGCGGAGTCAGCCTCGTCCGGCACCATCGGCGTCAGGTCGGCGCCGCCGCCGAACCAGGCTTTGGACGTCACGATATGGCGGGTGTTCATGTGCACCGCCGGCACGTGCGGTGAGCGCATGTGCGCGACCAGCGAGACACCGCCCGCCCAGAAGTTCGGGTTTTCGGCGCCACCCGGGATCTCTGCTGCGAACTTCTCCGAGAACTGGCCGTGCACGGTCGAGACGTTGACGCCCACCTTCTCGAACACCCGCCCGCGCATCACCGCCATGACGCCGCCTCCGCCAGGGCCGGAGTTCGGATCGTCGTTCACCGCGTTGCGGGTCCACGGCTTGCGCTCGAACCGGCCGGGCGGCAGGTCTTTGTGCGGCCCCTCGGCCAGTTCGTCCTCCAGCCGCTCGAACTCGGCGCAGATGCGGGTGCGCAGCGCCTCGAACCATTCGCTGGCCTGGGCTTTGCGGTCTTCGGTTGTGCGGTCGGGCTCGGTCATGCGGGATCCTCGGGCAGCAGGTCGGTCTGGCGCAGCGCTTCGCCCAGCACCATGGCCGCGGCGAGCGCGACATTCAACGAGCGGGCGACAGGGGTCAGCGGTATGCGGACGCGCAGATCGGCGCGTTGATGCACATCAAGCGGCACGCCGGCGGACTCGCGGCCAAGCAGCAGCGTGTCGCTTGCGGAGAACCGGGCTTCGGTATAGCGCACCGCGCCCTGGGTCGTTAGCAACACCAGCCGGCCAGCAGCCCGCGTCTCCAGAAACCGCTCCCACGAGCGGTGGCGGGCCAGGTCGACCCGGTCCAGATAATCCATGCCGGCACGGCGCAACCGCTTGTCATCCCAGATGAAGCCGCACGGCTCGATCACGTCGACGCCCACGCCCATGCACGCGGCAAGGCGCAGGATCGTGCCGGCGTTCTGCGGAATATCCGGTTGGTAGAGAGCTAAGCGCATGCGATGGGGTTTACGGCGAGCGTCTGCCCCTGCGCAAGGGACAGCGGCGCGCGGGCCGCGTCTCAGTCGATCAGGCGGCCCTGCGCGTCGCGGATTTCCGGGCCATGCACCCGTGCGCGGCCGTCGCCAAACTCGGCGTCGCGTCCTTGCAGCGCCGCTTTCAAACCCTTTTCCTTGGCCACTTGCCGGAATTTTGCCGTACCTGGCGCAAGGTGGGCGCGGGCATCGTTTTCCGCCGCGACGCGCTGCAAGGTACGGGCGCCCATTAGTTCCAACCCCAGATTGACGATGCGTTTGTTGGATGCCAGCAGGTCCGGGTCGATCTTGGCCATACGGTCTGCCAAGCCTTCGACCTCCGCCTCCAACAAATCGGCGGGTACGCTTTTCAGCACCAGACCGATGCTCGCCGCTTCGGCGCCGGTGATCGTGTCGCCGGTCAGCAGCAGCCGCTTCGCCCATTGCGGCCCGCAGTTGTAGAGCCACATCTGGTTCGGCAGCGAGCCCAGGTCGCGGGCCGGCGGGAAGCCGATGATGGCGTCGTCCGCCGCAATGACCATGTCGCAGAGCAGGGCGATATCAGTGCCGCCAGCGATACAATATCCATGCACTTGAGCGATCACCGGCTTGTGGATATCGAACAGCGCCATCCGCGCCCGCTGGCTCTTCTCCAGCCGCCAGATGTCGTCATCGATGGTCGGCTGGTTGTAGAGGCCGCCGTCGCGATATTGGGCTCCCTCATCGCCGCCACCCGTGTGCGACGTGTTCGGCGAGGGCGTCAGATCGTAGCCGGCGCAAAAGCTGGGGCCGGCGCCGCGCAGGATCACCGCGTGCACCGCCTTGTTATTATCCGCCTCCCACAGCGCCGCGTTCATCTCCTCCAGCAGCGCGCCGGACAGCGCGTTGCGCTTCGCCGGCCGGTTCAGCGTTATGCGGGCGCGGCCCTGCTCGATTTCATAGAGGATATGCTCGTAAGTCGGCATTGGCGATGGCTCCACGGCGCTACGGGTTGAGTTGGACCAGGACTTTGCCGAATGGCATACCCCCGATGTGCTCCTCTGGCCAGTTCACCGCGTTTCAGGAATGCGGATCGATCAGCACCTTGATCTCCGCCGGCCGGCTGGCGAGGCGGTCGAAGGCCGCGGCGGTCTCCGCCAAGGGCAGGTGGCTGGTGATCATGCGGCGAACCCGATCTGGGTCGGCGGCGATGGCCTGCAAGGATTGGGCGAACTCCGCCGGCCGATAGGCGAAGCTGAATTCCAGGGTCAGTTCGGTGATGATGGCCTCGCGCGGCGTCAGCTTATCCTCGTGGGCGCAGACACCGACTGTGATGATGTGGCAGTGCTGCGGCGCGTTCTTGACGATCTGGTCGAGCAGCCCCGGCACGCCAACGCAATCGAAAATGTTGGCTCCGGGCGGCAGGCCGCGGAAGTCGCGTTCGAGCAATGGCGAGGAGGGATGCGGATCAAAACCCAGATCATCCCAACGGCTGAACGGCGACGTCTCCGCGGGATCGAGCACGATGTCCGCGCCCAAGGCTTCTGCCGCGGCCCGGCGCTCGGGGGAGAAATCCGCCGCCAAAATCGGCCCTCGGTCCTGGCGCAGCAGCGCAAAGATCACCGCCAGTCCTACCGGTCCACAGCCGATCACCACATTCGGGCCGCGGTTTCGTGTTGCCAAGTTTGCGGCATGCAGGCCGACCGCCAGCGGCTCGGTTAGAGCGGCCAGGTCGCTCGGCACGTCGTCCGGGATGGCGAAGGCGCGGGCGGCATCGGCCAGGCTGAGCGTCGCCAATCCGCCGGAATACTTGGGCGAGAGGCCGATCACCTCAAACCCATTCGGCGCGTGGGCGCTGTGCGTGAAGGGCAGTGGCGCCAAACGGTCGCCGGGCTTGAAAGCGCATTCGGTATTCGGTCCGGCTTCCAGAAATCGCGCCGAGAACTCATGCCCCGGCACGATCCGCGGCAGGGTGTGACGCTCGTCTGCCGCAAGCCCCGCCTCCGCCGCGGTTGCCCGCTCCCGATAATGCAGGTCGGAGCCGCAGATGCCGGTGGCAAGCGGCTCCACCAGCAGCCAGCCGGGGCCAGGGGTCGGATCGGGCAATGTGTGCACCGCGATGGTGCTGCCCTGCAAAACGGCGGCGCGCATGGCTGTTCTCCCTTTAAGCGGCGGGTCCTACCGCCGCGCTACCCGATAGCCGACACTCTCCCGGTCCCAGGTTGCTGCCGTGACGCCGGCGTCGCGCAGGTCGCCTTTGCGCAGTTTGCCGGACGCGGTCTTGTCCAACTCGCCGGTGAATTCGATGAAGCGCGGCACCGCAAAGCGCGGCATGCGCTCTGCGCAGTAATCGAGCAGCGCCACATGATCGACGCGCTCCTGGCCCGGCTCCGGCACGATCACCGCCTTGACCTCCTCCTCGCCGCCGGCGCCCTCGACCTTGACGCCGACGACGGCGCTTTCGGCGATCAGTGGATGGGCGTTCAAAACTTGCTCCACCTCAAAAGCGGAGATGTTCTCGCCGCGGCGGCGGATGCAGTCCTTGATGCGGTCGATGTAATGGAACCGGCCATTCTCATCCATGCGGCAGGCGTCGCCGGTGTGGAACCAGAGGTTGCGCCACGCCTCGACCGTCCGCTCCGGCATCTTGTAGTAGCTGGAGGAGAAGCAGCCGGGGATTTTCGGACGGACCAACAACTCGCCGACCTCGCCTTGCGGTAAGGGATCGTCGGTTTCCGGGTTGGCGATGCAAAGCTCGTAATAGGATTCATCGACATAGCCGGCGCAACCGCCAATGATGGGCTCGGGATCGTTGCGGTCGCCCCACAGCGGCATGCCGCATTCGGTCATGCCAAAGCCCTGTAGGAAGCGCACGCCAAAGCGGTCTTCAAAGTCCTGGCCCCATTGCTTTGAGATCGGCACGGCCATAATCAGGCGCAGCTTGTGGTCCTGGTCGCGCGGGCTGCGGGCGGTGTTGAACACGAACTCCGGCATCACGCCCAGCAGGTTGGTGATGGTCGCGCCGCACTCGATGCACTCATCCAGCCAGCGGTTCGGGCTGAAGCGCTCGACCAGATGCACCCGCGCGCCGGCCAGATGCGCCGCCGTCACCTGGATGAACAGGCCGTTGACGTGAAAAATCGGCATGGAGACGTAATAGACATCCGCCGCCGTCAGCCCGGTCGCGCCGTTGGAGCCAACGCCGAACAGGTACATATGCCCATGCGGCAGCAGCACGCCTTTGGCCGGGCCGGTCGTGCCGGACGTATACATAATCCCGGCGATAGTGTCCTTGGTCGGTTCGAAATCCGGAGACGAGAGCCCCGCGCCGGAGGCCTCGAAAGCTTCCCAGTCCTCGACCTTTGCCGGTGCCAGAGCCGGCGGCAGAGCGGCAGGCAGATCGCCGGCGATGACGATCAGGTTTTGAGGCTCCGTCCCAGCCGCATCGACGCCATCGAAGGCGTTCAGCAAGCCCGCATCGCAGATCACCAGCTTCGGCTCGCAATTGCGCAACTGGTGCTGCAGGAAAGCGCCGCGCAACTCCGTGTTGATCGGCACGAAAAGCGCGCCGCACTTCATGATGCCGATCATGGCGATCAGGAATTCGGCCCGGTTCTTCACCAGTAGCATCACCCGGTCATCTTTGCCGACCTCGCGTGCTACCAGCGCCGCGGCGACCGCATCCGAGCGGCGGTCGAAGGCGGCGTAGGTCAGGTCCGGCGATCCATCGCCGAAGGTGATGAACACGCGTTCGCCGAGGGCGGCAGCCTGATCGCGGACTTGATGGACCAGGGTCCAGCGGCTGTAGTCGGTCATTTTCGGGCTCACACCGGGTGAGGGAGACGCTATGCTGTAAAGCCTAACGCCCGCGGCGCTGCGGGCAAGATCGAATGCAAGCAAGAGGCGTTTGTCCATGTATGAAAAGCTGTTCGACCTTTCCGGCAAGATCGCCCTCGTCACCGGCGGCAGCCGTGGCTTGGGGCGAGAGATGGTGCGGGCCTTCGCCGAGGCCGGCGCCGATGTGATGATCGCCAGCCGCAAGCTCGCCCAGTGCGAGGAGTTGGCCGAAGAAGTCCGCGGCATGGGCCGCCGCGCCTTTCCCTACTCCGCCAATGTCGGCGACTGGCAACAGGTCGAGGCGATGGTCGAGGCCGCCTACGACCATTTCGGCCGCATCGACATTCTGGTGAACAACGCCGGCCTCTCACCGCTCTACCCCTCGCTAAACGATGTGGACGAGGCGCTGTACGACAAGGTCTTCGCCGTGAACCTGAAGGGGCCTTTCCGGGCGATGGCCATGGTCGGCAAGCGGATGGCGGAGGGCGACGGCGGCTCCATCATCAACGTCAGCTCCACCGCCAGCGTCAATCCGAACAAGACCACCGCACCCTATGGCGCGGCGAAGCGGGCGCTGAACCATATGACCGCGACGTTTGCGTTGGAGTATGGGCCGAAAGTGCGGGTGAACTGCATCGTGCCAGGGCCATTCGAGACCGATATCTCCGTCGGCTGGTTCCACTCGCCGGAGTTCGAGGAACGCGCCGCCACGCGCATTGCCCTGAAGCGCGGCGGCCAACCGGGAGAGATCGTCGGCGCGGCTTTATACTTCGCCTCCGACGCCTCCAGCTTCACCACCGGCACGACGCTGCGGGTGGATGGCGGCAGCATGGGGTGAGGGTTTTGGTTGCGGCCACCATATGTGGTATTCAACAATTTATCCGCAGCGCCGTCGCACGATAGCGAAAGAGACCAGACATTGAACCACGACCACTACGCCGACGCCTATCTGAGGGACGTTCTGGCCGGCGCCAAGACCATCGCCATGGTCGGCGCTTCGCCGAACTGGAACCGGCCGAGCTACTTCGTCATGAAGTATCTGCAGACCAAGGGCTATAAGGTCTACCCGGTGAACCCGCGTGCGACAGGTGAGGAGATCCTGGGGGAGACGGTCTACGCTTCGTTGGACGACCTGCCGGAGACGGTGGATATGGTCGATATATTCCGTGCGTCGGAGGCGGCGGGTGAGATTGCGGACGAGGCGATTGCTCATGGTGCGAAGTTCGTCTGGATGCAATTGACCGTGCGCAACGACGAGGCGGCGGCGCGGGCAGAGGCGGCGGGTCTTGCGGTTGTGATGGACCGCTGCCCAAAGATCGAATACGCCCGCCTTTGCGGTGAGCTGTCATGGGGCGGTGTCAACTCGCGCGTTATATCCGCCAAAAGGCGTAAATTGGCTTAACTCTTTTAGCGTCATATTGGGGTGCGCCCTCAGCCTGAGCCCGCCAGCGTCCAATCAGTTCCGCCGCAAATATTCCGCCCTCCGCCACCGCCGGCTGTGCTACGGCTCAACGAAGTGACCGTCCGCCACGGAGCCAGCTTTTACCATGATGGAGAAAACCCACACCGGCGCGCAATCGCTGTTGGTGCCCGGCGCCGATCGGCGGCTGTCGTCTCCGTCGGCGGCTCGCAATATCGCCCCGATCCTGGCGGTGCTTCGCCAGCATATGCCGGCGCGAGGCGCTGCGTTGGAGTTGGCGAGCGGCACCGGCGAGCATAGCGTGCAGTTCGCCGCCGCGTTCCCAGAGGTCGAGTGGACACCGACCGATATCGACGCCGACCGGCTGGCCAGCATCCGCGCCTGGATCGCGGCGAGTGGCCTCGCCAATATTCAGCCACCGCTGGTCCTGAACGCCGGCTGGGAAGAATGGCCGGTCGCCCCGGCCAGTCTGGATGTGCTGATGGTGGTCAATCTGCTGCATCTGGTGAGCGAAGCCGTGGTCCAGCGGTTGTTTACCGGCGCGGCCCGCGTTTTGCGGCCGGGCGGTCGATGGTTCCTCTACGGCCCATTTCTGCGCAGCGGCGTCTATGCGTCCGAGGGCGACCGGCGCTTTCACCAGCAATTGGTCGGGCAGGACCCGGCCATCGGCTACAAAGACGTGGATACGATGGCCGATCTGGCCGCCGCGAACGGGCTTACCATTGGCCACCGGCACGATATGCCGGCGAACAATCTCATGCTGGTATTGCAGGCCGCAACAGGCTGACGCGGCCGCCGGGCTCCTAGTGGGCCATCAACACAGGAATTTCGGCATTGGCCAGGATGTGGCTGGTCGGCCCGCCGAAGATGGTCTGGCGCAGGCGGGAGCGGGTATAGCCACCCTTCACCAACAGGTCGCCACCCAGCTTGTGCGCCTCGTCCAGCATGGCCTCGCCGGCGCCGCGGCTGCCGGCGGCGACGTCGTCGCGTTCGGCCTTGATGCCGTGGCGCTCCAGATAGGTCACGACACCGCCGCCGTCCGGCCCGGTGACCACGCCGGTATCGACCGTCACGACCGTCACTTTCTGGGCCTTGCGCAACAGCGGCATGGCAAGAGCGATGGTGCGGGCGGTTTCGCTGGAGCCATTCCAGGCGATGACGGCATTTTGCGAGACGGTCGGCGGCGCGATCGGCGGCGCGATCAGCAACGCGCGGCCGGTATCGAACAGGGCGGTTTCCAGTGTGGTCATCGGCGGGCTATCCGAATCGCGGCCCGGGCGTCCGACAATGATCAGGTCGAACAGCCGGCCATAGCCGCCCAACCCGCCGCCGGCGCCGCCGATCTCGGTCACAATGGTGCGTTGATCGCCGCCCTCCTTGCCACTTGCCTCCATAAAGGCTTGCTGCAGGCGTTGCGCCCGCGCCGCATCCTCGCGCTCGAAGCTTTCGATCAGCGCCGGGGTGGTGGCGCCGGTATCGTCGCTCGCCAGGATGACGCTGGGCTCCGCCCGCACATAGGCACCTTCGACGACACCGTCGAACATCTGACCGACCCGAGCCGCGCAGCGCACCATAGAGGGCATTCCGGACGTATCGCTTAAAGGAACCAAAATTGCCTTCATTTCACCCTCACTCTTGTATCCCGTTGTCCCAAATCCGCATGGGAGGTATGCGCCAAAAACATGACACCATTCGCGGTGTCGATCAATCGAAAGGTACAGGTTGTCACAGGACCCCCGGTGCATCCCTGCCTATGCTGAGAATGGCCGAGCCGGCCTGACTTAGCAATCGCTCCGCTGAATAGTCTATTGCGTGTCAGGCCGGAAAAAGGCTCGCGCCGGGAATTTCGTATGGGTGGCGACGAAGCACCGCCGACGATTGGGGTGTTCTGTGCTTGATCCCGGGCCTTGGACGCGCGATGGTTGTCGGACCATCCCATTGAGGTAAAGGCCGCTTCTGCCGATGAACATTTGGCGTCACACCCCTGGCCGCGAGAAGCTGTATCGGCCGTCGGTGCGAACGGCGGCGCGCATGCCGGATTGCGCCACTTGTCCGGTCCGCGACCATAGCCTGTGCGCCGGCATGGAGGCTGAAAATCTCATCCGCGTCGCCGAAAAGACCGACATGCTGGAGGCGCCGGCCGGCCAGGCGTTGTTTTATGAGGGCGACCCCGCCCACTATTTATTCACCATCCGCCGCGGTGTCGTCCGTGTCGTGCGCACATTCCCGGACGGGCGGCGTAGCGTTGTCGGGTTCCTGCATGGCGGTGATTTTTTCGGCGGCGGCTTTGGCCGCAACGCCTATGCCGCGACGGCGGAGGCGGTGACGCCGCTGGAGTATTGCCGCATCGATGTCGGCGATCTGGACGCCCTGGCCAAGACCTTTCCCGGGTTGAATCATCAACTGGCGGAAATGACGTCAGTCCGGCTGCATGCGGCCGACGACCATATCGTTCTGCTGTCGCGCAAGACCGCCATCGAGAAGGTGGCGGCTTTCCTGCTGGCGTCGGCCGAGTGGGCGGGACGGGCAGACCGTTTCGACCTGCCGATGGCGCGCGGCGATATCGCCGACTATTTGGGCCTGACCATCGAAACCGTCAGCCGCACCATGACCAAGCTCGTGGAGGCTGGCGTCATCCAATTGCCGACGCCGCAGCACGTCCAGGTGCTCGACGCTGCCGAACTCAGGGCACTGGCGCTGCCGGAGGCCGAAAGTCTCTAGCGGGCCTCGATGAGCGCCGCGCGCACGCCGCTTACCGTCGCCGTATCGATGCCACACATTTTGGCAAGATAGTCCTCCGTCGATCCGAATTCGCCGAGCAGGGTCTCCAGCGCGGCCTGCAGGTATTCGGTGCGGGTGGAGAAGATCGCCTCCTTGGCCGGTTTCGGCAGGAAGGAGATGCGGTCGCTCTTGCGGTCCCACATCAGGTTCGTCGCCAGGTAATCCTGCATCACGGTCTCCGCGCTGGCGCCGACCGTCTGCAATAGCATCGCCGCGACGAAGCCGGTGCGGTCCTTGCCGGCGGCGCAATGCACCAGGATCGCCCCCGCATCGGCATCCGCCACTGCCTGGAACAGCGCTTTGGTCGCCGCTGCCATGCGATGCGGATAGGTCTGGTAGCCTTGGCGCATCATCTCGATTGCGGCGGCTTCCGTATGTGGCCTGCGGTTGCGCCTTGCCCCCGGTTGCGGGCCGGCGCCGCCATCGCCGGGCGCGATCACCGCCAACCCCGGCGGCAGGTTCGACGGCGTGTCGCGTTGCTCGCTGGGTGAGCGCAGATCGACGACGGTGCCCAGACCCAGCGCGCGCAGGCGGTCATGATCCGCCGCGGTCAGGCCGTTCAGCGATGCCGAGCGAAAGACACGGCCACGGCGCACCCGCCCGCCGTTCCGCAGCGGCAGGCCGCCCAGATCGCGCATATTGCTGGCGCCCTGCAACGGCACGTGGCGGTCTTCGGCCAAAGCGTATGCTCCTCGCACGGGTCTCAATTGGATGAATGCTCATATCGCATGACAGGCGCGAATGCGATGCTTAGACTTTTCGACGGTCGACAAAGCAACCAATCGTACAGGGTAGGACCACGACATGCGCATCAACATTGGCGATATTCTGAGCAATCGCGCCCGGCGGGACCCGAATTTGGAAGCGCTGGTCGATATGGGGTCCGGCGAACGGTTCAGCTATGCCCAGGTCAACGCCCGCACCAACCGAGTGGCCGACATGCTCAGTGGCCTGGGCGTGCGGCCGGGGCAACGGGTGGCGTTGCTGCTGATGAATGGCTCGGCGTTCTACGAGACCTATCTGGCCTGTGCCAAGCTGGGGGCGGTCGCGGTGCCGCTGAACTGGCGGCTGGTCCCCGCTGAGCTGACCTATATCCTGAACGACTCGGGTGCCGAGATGCTGATCTTCGATAGCGAATTCACCGATCAGGCCCAGGCCCTGCACGCCGCCGGCAAGACGCCGGTGCAGCGCTGGTTGCAGGTCGCCAGCGACACGCCGCTCGCACCGTTTGCCCAGGACTACCAGGCTCTGGCCGCCCGAGGCGATGCGGCGGAGCCGGCGCGCGGCGGCTTCGACGACGACAATCTCTACATCATGTACACCAGCGGCACGACCGGCCTGCCGAAGGGTGTCGTGCATACCCATCGCACGACGTTCTGGGCCTTGTCGGCGCTGCTGGCGACCGCCGACGTTCGCCTGGGAGACCGGTATTCGGTGGTGCTGCCACTGTTTCATGTCGGCGGGCTGGTACCGTTGCTGCTGGCGATTTATGGCGGCGGCACGACTGTGCTGATGCGCGCCTTCGATCCCGCCGCGATGTGGCGGATCACGGCGGAGGAACAAATCACCGTCACGCTGGCGGTGCCGGCCATGCTGGGCGCGATGCTACAGGTGCCGGATGTCGACCCCGCCGGATATGCGCAACTGCGCTGGATCATGAGCGGCGCCTCTCCGGTGCCGGTGGCTCTGATGGAGCGGTATCGCGATATCGGCATCGAAATCCACCAGATCTATGGCCTGACCGAGTGCTGCGGCCCTGGCTGCCTCATCAGCCCGGCGGACGCGATGGCCAAGATGGGCTCCACCGGCAAGGCGTTCTTCCATACGGAGATGCGGTTGGCCGATGCCGACGGCAACGACGTTCCGCCCGGCACACCTGGCGAAGTGCTGATGCGTGGCGGCCACATCATGAAAGAATACTGGAACAACCCGCAGGCGACGTCGGAGACCCTGCGCGACGGCTGGCTGCACACCGGCGACATGGCGGTGATGGACGCCGACGGCTTCATCACCATCCACGACCGCATCAAGGATATGATCATCTCCGGCGGCGAGAACGTCTACCCGGCGGAGATCGAGAACGCCGTGCTCTCCCACCCGGGCGTGCGCGAATGCGCGGTCATCGGCCAACCCTCGGAGCGCTGGGGCGAATCGCCGTTGGTGGTAGCGGTCAAGGCCGATGCCGCGCTGACGGCGGACGACGTGCTGCGCCATTGCGATGGCAAGCTGGCGCGCTTCAAGCTGCCGAAAGCCGTCGAATTCGTCGATGCCATTCCCCGCAATCCTACGGGTAAGGCGCTGAAATTCGAACTCCGCCAACGCTTCCCCGGCCCGGCGCGGGAGTAGGCGCGGCAAGGCTCACGACCCGCTCCGCTCTCTTTCAGCGGCGCCCGCCACCTCCAATTTCATCCTGAGTAGCCGGGCAGCGGCGTATCGAAGAGGGGGCCGCCCGCCGGAGTTTGGGGCGATCCTTCGATACGCCCCTCCTGCGCACCTCAGGATGAGACAGTGGAAGTTTGCCTAGCGCTTGTCACAACCACCGCGCCATCACCAGCGCGTCGATGCGCTCGGCGCCGCGGCGGTAGTAGCGGGGGCGGCGGCCGGTGCGTTTGAAGCCTTCGGCGCGGTACAGGGTTTGAGCCGGCAGATTGTCGATCGCCACCTCCAGCGACAGACGCTCCGCTCCCATCGCCGGCAGCACCGCATAGCATGCCGCCAGCAATGCCCGCGCCACACCTTGGCGGCGGTAGGCCGGGTGGACGCCCAGGGTGAGAATTTCCGCCTCGCCGGCCATGGCGCGGGCCATGACCAGGCCGGCATCCTCCGCCAGCCAGCCGACCGTGCCGGGGGTGCCCAGCAGGCCGCGCAGCGACGGCGCCCCCCAGGCTTCGCCGCCCAGACCGTCCGCCATGGCGGCGGCGTGGATCGCGGCGGCGCGTTCCGCCAGAGCACGGGTGAGGGGGATCAGGTCCGCCATGGTCAGCGCGCCCGCAGCCGGCCGCCATCCTTCGGCGCCACCGCCCGCGGACCTGCCAGATAAAGCGGCTGCGGCGGCAGGCCGGTGTGCCCCGCCGCCAGCGCACGGCGGGCACACGCTGCGACCGCAGCGGCGGGGAGGGCGCGTTTGCCGCTATCCGGCAACGGCACGCCGGCCGCCAGCAGGGCCGGCGTGCCATCGCCGATCAGTAGGGCGTCTTCCGGCCAGACAACGTCGCCAAACGCCTCCGCCGCCCGGTTCAGGCCGGTCTCCGGCCAACCCTGCGCGGGCTCTCCCGCCCAGTCGAACACCTGCACATAGAGGCTGCGCGCCTTGCTATCCATCGCGACGACGACCGGCCCGCGCAGGAATACGCCGGATGCCTCGGCCAACGCCTCGAACCGGCCGATGCCGGCCAATGGCTTGCCGCTGCCGAGCGCCAGGCCCTGCGCCGCGGCCAGCCCGGTGCGCAGGCCGGTGAAGGAGCCGGGGCCGACGGTGGTCGCGATGGCGTCCAGATCGCTCAGGGCGAAACCGCTCGCCCGCAACACCGCCTGCACCGCCGGCAGCAATTGCTCCGCATGGCCGCGCGTCAAAGGATAGTGCCAGGCGCTGCGCACGCACCGCCCATCGGTGACCGCGACGCTCAGCGCCGGTCCGGCAGTGTCGAAGGCGAGAATTTTCATGATAGCGCCTGCTTTAGCACGGATCGCAGCGTCAGGCGTAGGCGATTGCCAGCAACACCGCGCCCAGCGCCAAGCGATAGAGGACAAATGGCAGGAAAGTGGCGCTGGCGAGCCAGCGCATCATCAGAATGATCGCCAGCCAGGCGCTGACGAAGGCGAGGCCAGCGCCGATCAGCGCGTCCAACTCCAACTGCGCGTCGCCGGCCTCATACAGGTCCAGCCCGGCCAACGTGCCGGCGCCCACGATGGTCGGGATCGACAACAGCAGCGCGAAGCGGGCGGCATCGACCCGATTGAGCCCGACGGCTCGACCAACCGTCATGGAAATGCCGGAGCGGCTCACCCCCGGGACCAGCGCCAGCACTTGCGCGAGGCCAATGACCAGCGCCCGGCCATAGCCCAATTGCGGCAGGGTCAAGCGGTCGATCGCGCGGTCGGCAACCCACAACAGCACGCCAAAGACCAGTGTGGTCCAGGCGATGATCTCGACCGTGCGCAGCGAGTCGGTGATCAGGTCTTTCGCCAGCGCGCCAATCACAATCACCGGCAGCGTCGCCAGTACCAATTGCCAGGCCAGATGCCAGCCTTCGCCGCGCTCGCCTCCCGTCACTCCCTGCGCAACGCCGGCCGCCATGCGCCACAGGTCGCGCCAGACGTACAACACCACGGCACCCAGCGTGCCGACATGCAAGGCCACATCCATCACCAGGTCGGCGTTGGCGTTGGCGCCGACCGTATCGAGGCCGGCGGCTGCGCCGAATTCGCGCATCAGGATCAGGTGACCGGAGGAACTGATCGGCAGAAACTCGGTGATGCCCTGCACCAGGGCCAGTAAAACAAGCGCGGTGAGCGACATTCCGGCGATCCGTCCAAAATCAACGCGGCCCGTAGACCTGAAAACGCCTTTGTAGAAGCCTCAGGTCGCACCGCAATCGGACCGGTGCGCGCATTCCCCCTGCACGCGCGGCGACACGGCGCTATATTGACCAGCATGGCAACCCTGTATCACCATCCGCTCTCGCCCTTCTGCCGCAAGGTTCGCATCTTTGCGGCAGAGAAAAGCATTCCCGTGTCGCTGGAAATCGAGGCGCCTTGGGCCCGGCGGCCGGAGTTCGTGGCGTTGAACGCCGCCGGCACCGTGCCGGTATGGGTGGAGGACGACGGCACCACCATCCCGGAGTCCAACGCGATCTGCGAATATCTGGACGAGATGGTGCCGCTGCCCAGCCTGCTTGGCGACGATCCGCAGCAGCGCGCTGAAACCCGCCGGCTGGCGGCGTGGTTCGATATCAAATTCCATGACGAGGTCACGCGCTACGTGCATGGCGAACGCTTACTGAAGCGGTTGCGCCGCGACGGCGAGCCCAACTCCGCCGCCATCCGCGCCGGACGCCAGAACCTGGTGACGCACCTGGCGTTCATCGGCTGGCTGACCGACCATCGCAACTGGCTGGCCGGCGACAGGTTCAGCCTCGCGGATATTGCTGCCGCAGCCCAACTCTCTGTCCTCGACTATCTGGGAGAAGTGCAGTGGGAGAACGCGCCGGAGGCCAAGGACTGGTACCAGCGTATAAAGTCGCGGCCGACCTTCCGGCTGATTCTGGCGGATGTATTGCCGGGGTTCCCGCCGCCGGCGCACTATGCCGACCTGGATTTTTAGGACTGCCTGAAGGGGAGAGACACGCGCATGAGCACGGTAACCGAGCACGTTGTCCGCACCGGCGACCATCACCAGACATTCTACCTCGCCGCCGGCCCCGCCGATGGCCCGCCGGTGATCTTCTGCCATGGCTGGCCGGAACTCTCGCATAGCTGGCGCCATCAGCTTGCCTGCCTCGCGGACCTGGGATTCCGGGCGATCGCACCGGATATGCGCGGCTATGGCCGCTCCACCGTCTATGGCCGGCACGAGGATTACACGCTGGAGCGGATTGTCGGCGACATGATCGGCCTCGCCGATGCCTTAGGGGTCGAGCGTCCGGTCTGGGTCGGCCATGACTGGGGCGCGCCGGCGGTCTGGAGCATCGCCAGCCACCATCCGGAGCGCTGCCTGGCCGTTGCCAATCTCTGCGTGCCCTATGGCGCGCTGGAGAAGGGGCTGGACGCCGCGCTGCCGCTGATCGACCGCACGGTCTATCCGGAGGCCGAGTATCCGGTGGGCCAATGGGAGTATCAGCGCTTCTACGAGGAGAGTTTCGACGCCGCCATCGCGCCGTTCGATGCCGATCCCTACCGGGCGGTGAAGGCGCTGTTCCGCGCCGGCTCGGCGAAGGGCCGCGGACTGCCCTCCCGCACGGCGGCGGTGCGCAAGGACGGCGGCTGGTTCGGCGGGGTGGATGTGGCGCCCGACGTGCCGCGCGACCCGGCGGTGCTCAGCGAGGCCGACCTCAGCATTTATGCCGCCGCTTTGGCACGCAACGGCTTTTTCGGGCCCAGTTCCTGGTACATGAACCATGCCCGCAACGCCGAATACGCGGCCCGCGCCGCCAATGATGGGCGGCTGGAAATGCCGGTGCTCTTCCTGGCGGCCAGCTACGACTATACCTGCGAATGCATCGATTCGCGCTTGGCGGAGCCGATGCACGGCCTATGTAGCGATTTGACGTGGCGCGAAATCGCGTCCGGCCACTGGATGGCGCAGGAGAAGCCGGTCGAGGTGAATGCCGCACTCGTCCACTGGCTGGCAACCGGCGTTTCCGGCGCCTGGCCGCGTTGATCATCGATACAGAGGACATGACCGTATGCGAATGCAAGCTCTAGCCGCCCTGCTCGCCGTGGCCCTAGCCGCCGCCGCACCCGCCGCCGCCGAACAGCCGCCGCCATCCGACCGCATCGTGCTGACGGTGACCGAGGAAGCCTGGGTCGAAACCGAAACCGCTCGGGTGGTGGTGCAGATCAACTCGCTGCTGACCGACGCGACGGCGCAGGAGGCGGCGGCCAACCCCACCGCGATCCTCGACAAGGTGGCGCTGGGGCACTGGTACATCACCGGCTCGCACCGGCAGCAGACTGATACCGGGTTCGAGCGCTTGCTGATCGTGGCCGAGGCGCGCCTCGGCCAAGACGCCCTCTCCGGCCTGTATGACAAAGCGAAGGCCGCAAGCGAGAAGGGCCGGGAGGTGCGGGTGTTGGCCGTCGATTTCTCGCCATCCCTGGCGGAACGGGAGGCCACGGCGGTGAAGCTGCGCCAGGCCATCTACGCCAAAGCCGCAGCGGAGGCGAAGGCGGTGGCCGAACTGTTTCCGAGCCAGGGCTTCCGCGTGCACGAGGTACAATTCCAGGGCGGCGGGCCTGTGGTTGCCGTGCCGCGTAATGTCCGCGGCAAGGCCATGGCCATGTCCACTGAAGCTATGGAGGACGCTGGAGGCTCGCCGGGCGATCAGGTCTCCGAGCGGATGATCCTGTCGGCGACCGTGGTGATTGCCGCGCCCGGGCAATAGTGGCCGGGCGGCGACGGTATGCCCATCTTGCCGCCTGCCGTGGTCTCCGGCATACCAACCCGGTAGGGCGCAAGCGCTGTAGCCTCTCCGGCAGGCGGCGTGCTCGACTAGTTATGAGGTTCAGCGATGGCACTTGAACGCGTTGCGGTGTTCGGCGGGTCCGGCTTTATCGGGCGCTATGTGGTGAAACGTCTGGCGGCGGCCGGGCATCCGGTCCGCGTGGCCTGCCGCGATGTGGAGGGCGCGAAATTCCTGAAGCCGATGGGCGCCGTCGGCCAGATCTCGCCGATGCTGACCAACGTGCGCTATCCCGACAGCGTCGCCAAAGCCTGCGAAGGAATGGACTGGGTCGTCAATCTGGTCGGCATCCTGTTCGAAAGCGGCGCCCAGCAGTTCGATAGCGTGCAGGCGGAGGGCGCTGCGGCCATCGCCAAATCCGCCGCGGCGGCTGGGGCGCAGAAGTTGGTGCACCTCTCGGCCATCGGCGCCGATGCCGACAGCGAGTCGCTCTACGCGCAGAGCAAGGCCGCGGGCGAGGCGGCGGTGCGCGATGCCTTCCCGTCCGCCACCATCATCCGCCCCAGCGTCGTGTTCGGGCCGGAGGACGACTTCTTCAACCGCTTCGCCGATCTGGCCCGCTTCACCCCGGCGCTGCCGTTGATCGACGGCGGTGAGACCCGCATGCAGCCGGTCTATGTCGGCGACGTCGCCGATGCGATCTGCAAGGCGCTGGATGACGATGCCTGTGCTGGCGAGACCTACGAGCTAGGCGGGCCGCGGGTGATGACCATGAAGGAAATCATGGAATACACGCTCGCCGAAACCGGCAAGAAGCGGCTGCTGCTGCCTCTGCCCAGCGCCATCGCGGCGATCCAGGCGCGCTTTTTGGAGTTGCTGCCAAACCCGCCGCTAACCCGCGACCAGCTCAAACTCCTCGCCCATGACAATGTCGTCAGCGAGGGGGCTAAAACTCTGACTGATCTGGGGATCGAGCCGACGCCGGTCGAAGCGGTCGTACCGCGCTATCTGGGCCGCTTTCGTGGGCTGCAACCGGGCGCCGCGCGCGCAAACCCAGACGCCTGATCACCACTGCCGCGGCCACCGCCAGCCCGCCTGCGGTCGCCATGGTCGCGCTACCGCTGGTCTCCAGCGCAGCCGCGCCGCTATAGCCGACCACGGCAATCACCGTCGCGAACGCCGCCAGAGTCGCCGCCGCGGTCAGCGCAAAGTCGATCAGGCGCGGGCGATAGCCTTGCAGCGTCGCGTAATCCGGGTCGAAACTGGCGATGCGCAACTCTTTGAAGCCCGCCACCAGGACCATCACCCCAGCGCGAACAGTATGGTGAACACCAGGCCCATGGCGGCGCTCGGCTCCAGCTTGGCGGCCCTGCGCACCAGAGCGATCAGGCCGGCACCGAATGCCCGGCTGCTGCAGCGCCCTCGATCAGCGCCTGTATCAGCCGGCCGAAATAGGCGAAGGCGTCGTGCGCCGTCACCAGCATCCGCGTCTCCTGCGGATCGACGCCCTCGCCCAGCAGTGACCCGACGTTTGCACACTCGCCGGCGATCTCGCTCAGCGGTTGGCCTATCTGCGCAATCGTCGCGACCACCACAGGCGGAGTCGCAGCGCGAGCCGAAAACCCGCCGAAAAGCGCCAGAACTGCTATCAGGACGATCAAGCGGCCAAGCCGCATATGGTTGCCTCGCGGAACGTGCCGTGTCGGCTATATTCTATAGCCTTGCTCACATTATCAAATGCATGGTTATAAATGTAGCCTAGGCTAAATTCTCGTCAAGCCTTGTCAGAGCGCGCCTAACCCGGCAAACCATTCGAAGAGTGTTGCCGACCCGAGCCATTGTTTGTCTGAAGTCCTCATGCCCAAATCGCCCAAATTGCGAGACGCTGGCCGCCAGGCCGCCAGTTTCGACCGCATCCGCCAGGCTCACCAGACGGAGATGGCGGAGGATTATGTCGAACTGATCAGCGACCTGATCGCGGTCAACGGCGAGGCGCGGGCGGTCGACCTGTCGGAGCGGTTCGGCGTCAGCCACGCGACCGTGAACAAGACGCTGGCCCGCCTGCAACGCGACGGCCTAGTGGTCTCCCGCCCCTACCGCAGCATCTTCCTGACCGAAGACGGCGAGGCGATGGCCGCAGAATCGCGCCGCCGCCACCGCATCGTGCTGGAATTCCTGCGCGCCATCGGCGTCAGCGCCGCCACGGCGGAGAGCGACGCCGAGGGGATGGAGCATCATGTCTCCGACGAGACGCTGGCCGTCTTCGAGGCCCTTACCCGCGAGCGAGCCGGCGAGTCGTGAACTCGCTGCTGCTCACCGGTCTGATCGCGATGCTGGTGCAGCAGGCCTTCGCCACGGTCGCCAAGATGACCCTGCCGGTGCTCGGGCCGCTGGTCGCGGCCGACATGCAGCTCGACCCCGCCTATATCGGCGTGTTCGTCAGCCTGACCGCGGCGTTCGGCCTGTTCGCGACGCTGTCGTGCGGCAACTTCATTCGCCGCTACGGCGCCCTGCGTATGAGCCAGGCGACACTGCTGGTGGTCGGTGTCGGGCTGGTGGTGATGGCAGCGGGCACAGTGCCGGCGATGATCGTGGCAGCAGCCCTGCTCGGCCTCGGAGCTACCGTCGCGACCCCGGCCTCCAGCCATATCCTGGCGAAGCATTCGCCGCTGCGCATCGCCCCGGTGGTGTTCTCGATCAAGCAGACCGGCGTGCCGGTGGGCGTGATGCTGACCGGATTGACCCTGCCGCCGCTCGCCGTGCTCTATGGCTGGCAGGTGGCGTCGCTGGTCGCCGCGGCGGCCTGTTGCCTGCTGGCCCTGCTGTTGCAGCCGGTGCGTGCCCGCTTCGATGCCGACCGGGTGCCGACCCAGGAACTCCACTGGAACGATGCGTTCGGCACCCTGCGCATGGTGCTGAGCGACCCGGCGTCCAGGCCCTTGGCGGCGGCGGGGTTCGCCTTTATCGGTGTGCAAGCGGTCTTTACCACCTTCACTGTTACCTATCTGGTTGAGGTTGTCGGCCAATCGGTGGAGACCGCCGGCGGCGTCTTCGGCCTCGCCATGACCATCGCCATTCCGGCCCGCATCATTTGGGGATGGGTCGCCAGCGGCCACGTATCTGCCAAGATGCTGCTGGCCGGCTTTGGCCTTTCCATGTTCGTCGCTGTCGCCGCCATGGGCCTGATCACCAGCGCCTGGCATATGGCCGGCATCGTCATCGTCGTCCTGGCCGGCTCCGCCACGGCGGTGAGTTGGCACGGGGTGCTGCTGGCGGAGACGGCGCGTCTGGCGCCGGAGGGGCAGGTCGGCAGCATGACCGGCGGCGTGCTCGCCTTCGGCAATCTCGGCCAAATCCTGCTGCCCAGCGTCTTCAGCGCCTTAGTCGTGATGACCGACAGCTACCTGCTGGCGTTCACGCTCAGCGGATTGCCGGCGGCGGTGGCGGGCTTGTGGCTGCTGCGCGGCAACCGGACTCCAGCTACTTCTTGATCTTGTAGCCAGTCTTGAAAATCCACCAGGTCGCCGTTACGCAAAGCCCGAGAAACAGCATGATGGCGCTCAGGCTGATCCAGACGTTCACGTCGGCAATGCCGTAAAAGCTCCAACGGAAGCCGCTGATCAGATACAGCACCGGGTTGAAGAGCGACACCGTCTGCCAGAATTCCGGCAGCATATCGATGGAGTAAAAACTTCCGCCGAGGAACACCATCGGCGTCACCACCAGCAGCGGGATGACCTGGAGCTTCTCGAAATTGTCGGCCCAGATGCCGATCAGGAAACCGAACAGGCTGAAGGTGATCGCCGTCAGCACCAGAAACAGCAGCATCACCACCGGGTATTCGATGCGCAGCGGCACGAAACCCCAGGCGGTCAGCAGAATGATCGCGCCCAGAATCAACGACTTGGTCGCTGCCGCACCGACATAGCCGATGACGATCTCGTAGAATGAGACCGGGGCTGACAGCATCTCGAAGATCGTGCCAATAAACTTGGGGAAGTAGATAGCAAAGCTGGCGTTGGAGAGGCTCTGCATCATCAGCGTCAGCATCAACAGGCCCGGCACGATGAAAGCGCCGTATTCGACGCCGTCGATCTCCTGGATGCGGCTGCCGATGGCGCTACCGAAGACGACGAAATACAACGAGGTGGAGACCACGGGCGAGACCACGCTTTGCAGCGCGGTGCGTTTGGTGCGCTGCATCTCATAGCGATAGATGGCCCAGATGCCTTGCAGGTTCATTGCCATCAACCCTCCTGCACCAGGGACACGAAGATTTCCTCCAGAGAGCTTTGCTTGGTCGTCAGGTCGCGAAAGCGGACGCCCTCATCGCGCAGGTCGGACAGTAGGCTGGTAATACCGGTCCGTTCCGCCCGGGTGTCATAGGTGTAGATCAGGCGGTTGCCGTCATCGGCCAGTTCCAGCTCGACGCCAGCAAAGCGCGGCGGGATCGCGGCCAGCGGCTCGGTCAGGTCCAGCAGCATGCGCTTCTGACCCATCTTCTGCATCAGTGCGGTTTTCTCCTCAACCAGGATCAGATCGCCATGGTTGATGACGCCAACCCGGTCGGCCATCGCCTCCGCCTCCTCGATATAATGCGTGGTCAGGATGATGGTGACGCCGTCGCGGCGCAGCCCCTCGACCAGCGCCCACATATCCTTGCGCAATTCGACATCGACGCCGGCAGTGGGCTCGTCCAGGAACAACACCCGCGGTTCGTGACTCAGCGCCTTGGCAATCATCAGCCGCCGCTTCATGCCGCCGGACAGCGCCATGATCATGCCGTCGCGCTTGTCCCAGAGCGAAAGCTGTTTCAGCGTCCGCTCGATATGCGCCGCATCCGGCCTGCGCCCGAACAGGCCGCGCGAATAGCGGCAGGTGGCGAGCGGTGTCTCAAAGGCATCCGTCGCCAACTCCTGCGGCACCAGGCCGATCATGGCGCGGGATTTGCGGTAGTCGCGGACGATGTCATGCCCCGCGACCAACACCCGCCCGCCAGAAGGATTGACGATGCCGCAGATGATCGAGATCAGCGTCGTCTTGCCCGCGCCGTTCGGGCCCAGCAGCGCAAAGATCTCGCCCTCGCGAATGTCGAGGTCGATACTCTTCAGCGCCTGAAAGCCGGAGGCATAGGTCTTGGTCAGGCCCTGGATGGAAATGATGGGGTCGGTCACGTGTTGCTCTCCGGATCGTTCGCCGAATGGGGATAGGCAGATGCGGCGGGTTTGGTTCTCGGGTCAAGTCCCGCACCCCGCTACGCAACTTGGCATGTATGCCGGATGGTGCGAACATCGCGGCCCAGCCAACCACAAGGGCGCCGGTACCATGGCCTTGAAGCTCTATTCCAACTTCGTCAATTCCGCCGGCGAGCGGGTGCGCATCGCGCTGGCCCTGAAGGACGTGCCTTATGAATACGTGTCCGTGCGCGCCATCGGGCGGGAGGCGTACCTGCGGATCAATCCCCAGGGGCTGATGCCGGCCTTGGACGTCGATGGCCGGGTGTTCGCCCAGGCGACGGCTATTCTGGAATACCTGGAGGAGACTTTCCCCACCCGGCCGCTGCTACCCAAGGACCCGGTGCGCCGCGGTCAGGCGCGCGCCTTCGGCCAGCACATCACGTCGGAGATGCACGCCATTGACGTGATCCGCATCCGCCGCTTTCTCTACCGCAGCTTGAAGGTCGATCTGGATGGTATCGATCTCTGGCAGCGGCACTGGTTCGACGTCGGCTTCAACACGCTGGAGCAGCACCTGCGCGAGCGCGAGCATGTCTGGCCGTTCTGCTACAGCGACGAGCCCGGCTGGGCGGATCTGCATCTGGTGCCGCAGGTGCGCAAGGGCATCAGCCGCTTCAACGTCGATATGACGCCATTCCCCCTAATCGCCGGCATATTCGGGCGCTGCCGCGTGCTGCCGGCCTTCATCGCCGCCGAACCGAAGAACCAGCCGGACTTCACCGGCACCTGGTCCGAGCCGCCATTGGAGCACGGCGACGGGCTGGTGTGAGCGACAGCCGCTAGGCGGTTCCTTCAACAAATGCCAGGGTCGAATGGGTCAATGCCTGCCGCACTGGTTTGTACGGTAGGTATTCCGGGTCGTTGTAAAACGTCTCTGCGGTTTTCATGTCGGGGAATTCAATCACGACGAACCGGCCTTCGGGCAAATGCCCTTCTTTGTTCAAGCACTGGTCCGAGACAATAAGTGGATGGCCACCATGTTTTGCTATGATCTTCAAAACCGGCTCCACATAGTCAGAATAGTATTTTTTCGGGTCGGATATTTTGAAAAACCCAACAAGATACGCTTTCATTGCACTATCCTCAAATAGTTCCGGCACTCATGTTCCTGTACCTCTAGTCTTATCTATAAGATATCGGCGATGCAAGTCGCCTTGGCATCGCGCTGGCAAAGGCGTTCAGTTGAGCCGACATACCGCATGCAGCATTAGGCTAAAACCCGAATCGGGCGCCGACGAAGACGTTGCTGTTGTCGACCAGTTGGCCGAACTCGGTGTGGCCGTCGGCGCCGAAGAACCAGTTCACGCCGGCCTCCAACGTCCAGCGATCGCCCGGACTCCAACTGACCCGCGGGCGCAGGTATCCGTCCTGCGACGACGGCGAGTAGAACGCGAAGAAGGTTGCCGACACCTGAGATTCCGGCCAATCCTTGGTGAGCTTGAACGTCCAAAGCTCGCTTGTTTCGTCGATCGTGGGCGCGTCGGCGGGCTTGGTGCGCAAGTAGGCGTCATGGTCCATGCGCCGGGTGCGTTGGTATTGGACGGCTGCCTTCATGCTGGTGATCACCTCTCGTTCATAGCCCAGCAGCAACCGCATTTCACTGTTCGGCACGTTGGGGTCGGTGCCGTCGCGGTCGTCGCGGCTGTCATAGTAAGCGACTTCGAGATTGGCGATGCCGCCCAGCCCGGGAACCGGACCGCGGGCGCTGGCGCCGCCAACCCGAAGCGGCGCGAAGGCCGCCTTCCGCCCCAGCGGCAGCAGGGCATTGGGGCTTTTCCAGAAACCATCGTAGCCATAGAGCGCTAGCTCATAGCGTCCAGCCAAACGGTGCAGGCGCACGGCCCACTCATCGTCGGCGAAAATATCGTCCCGCACGTCGGTTCCGAGCGGCGTGCCGTCGCCAACGATGCGCCGCTCGAAGGGGTTGAAGTAGCTCAGCCGGTCGCCGTCGATGTAGCGGTCGGGATCAAACTGCGGTGTGTAGACCACGTCCAGGTTGGCAATGTCAGAATAGAATGAGATCTTCACTGCGTCCGACGGCGCCTTCAACATCTGGTCGCGTCGACCGATGAAGAAGGACTCGTAGTCCTTCGGGAACAGATCATTCAGGAAGACGAACTCGCCCGTGCCCCAGGTCAGGATCTGCCGGCCCGCCTTGACATCCATGAAATCGGTGGCGCGCCACAGCACGTTGGCCTCGCGCAGGTCGACCACGCCGTCGCCAGTCTGCAGGTCCGGCTCGTGCCGCTCGTCGACCGCGTCGCCAACAAAATGCGCGGTCACGGTGGCGGTTATGTCCTGCCAGTGCCGCAGCGCCTTTATCTCCGCCCGGGTCTCGGCCAGGGAGAAGCCCTCCTGATCTTGGGGCGCGACCAGCCGTGGACCGACGCGGCTGTCGACGTAGCCGGTGATCCGCCAATCGTCGAGCAGGCCGAACGCCGGTCCTCTCTTTTCTTCCTCCTGATTGTCGCCCGCGCCTGGCGCATCGTCAGTGCCGTCCGCCCCCAATTCGCCGCCGAGCCCCTCGGGCAATTGCGGCCCGCCGGGGTCCGATACGCCATTGACAGGTATGCCGTCATTCAAACCTTCAGGTAGCGACGGGACGGCTTTCTCATTTTGCCGCTGTGCCGAGCCGCCGTCATCGAGACCTTCCGGCAGTGTCGGTTGGGCCTGGGCCGCCCAGGCGGCGAGCAGTAGGGACATGATCGTCAAGCCGGGGCCAAGGGCGGCGCGGCGCATTTCGGCTACTCCGAGGTCAGGCGGTCGCGGGGCGGGTTGCGCAGGTAGCGCTCGCTGAAAAGGTCCGGTGACAGGCCGACATCATACTCGACCTGGCGGTAGGTGAGAGTGCTCTGCCCGCCCTCAGCGAGGTCTTTCATCGTCGACTGCACGACCGTCGGGTGGCCCTGGATGGTCTCCACCTTGTTGGCCGTGTACTGCCGGTATTTCGTGTCGCCGGCCTTGTAATACTCGACCTGAACCGGGATGAAGGTTGCCTTATGAATATAGGAGATGTAATAGTCGAACTCGACGAGACCCGGTTGTTTCGGCTCGCTGCGCAGCACGTAGTACTCATCCGTCGTCTGCTGCAGCGTGTGTGTGTCCTCTGCGGCGGAACGGCCGGACACATCCTCGTAGAAGTAGTCCGAGCCAACGAAGGACGAGCGCTCGTCCTCCGCTGCGATTCGCCGTACCAGGTCGAGAGCCGGCAGATAGAGCCAGCGGTCGTCGTCGCGGGCGGGGTATTTCCAGGTCATGAACACCGTGTCGCGGATGTCGCCGGGCTCGTGGAAATAGACGTAGAAGCGTTGCTCGCCGGTCTGCTGGCCGCCCTCCATCGTGTCGCGGCGCAGGATCGTCATGATCCGCGTGCGGGTGCCGCCCCGCGGGTCGGCGATCTTCATATCCACCCGTGCGCGGCCGTCCTCGCCCTGGTAGTAAGCGGCCTGTTCGGCCTTCTCGGCGATCGTCTGGGCGGTAGGATCAGTGTCGCTCTGCGCCGCCGCCGCCATGGGCGTCAGCAGCAGCGCGAGCGCCAGAAGAGTCAGGCGTTTCATCGTGCATTTCCTTTTTGAAGAGATGGTTTCGGAGCGAGGTAACGAACGCCGGCAGGATCAGCAGCGTCGCCGCGCCCGCGAGCAGAAGGATGCCAGAGATCAGGATGCCAACCGTCTTGTAGGGCACCAGAGAGGCGGCAAGGAGCGGCAGGAAGCCAACACCTAGCACCACTATGTTGCGGGTGATCGCGCGCGCCGGCTCGGCAAAGACCAAGGGCAGCGTGCGCTCCCACGTACCCTCGCGGGCGAATATCTGCCGGCTGCGCGCCAAGAAATGGATGGCGTAATCGACCGCCAGGCCGAGGCTGAGCGACGACAGTACGGCGGTTGGCATGTCGTAGGGCTTGCCGACCCAGCCGATGATACCGTAGATCGTCGCTACCGTCACGGAGAGAGGCACCATCGCCAACAGGCCCCAACTCAGTGAACGAAACAGCAGGCTGGTCAAAAGAGCCACCACCACAAAACTGCCAAGCAGCGCCTCCAACATGCCGATGACCATCTTCTCCTGCCACACTAGGTTGATGTAGGTAAGACCGAACCAGGTGGCCTGAAGCTGGATGGGC
The DNA here is from genome assembly GCA_963974445.1 of uncultured Alphaproteobacteria bacterium. Lineage (GTDB taxonomy): Bacteria > Pseudomonadota > Alphaproteobacteria > Bin95 > Bin95 > JACKII01. The sequence goes on along the minus strand of CAXBDI010000007.1, from coordinate 2,001 downwards.
GGTGGGTTCTCCGACATATAGTCACGTGCCGCAGTCACCACGGCGGACATGTCCTTGTTGTCGCCGCTATTGAGTTGGAACCACATATTTGCCTGGTCATAATCGATCGTGACAAAGTTCCAGATGTCATCCGGGTTGTGCGAGTTCTCGTAGGTCAGCAACGTCTGCGCCACTGCCGGCGCACTGTCGGGAATGCGGTATTCGGCCTCTTGGTTCAGTAATTCCCGATGCACCGTCTTCACGATATCGGACAAGCTGGCGACCTTGCCAATCATGGGGAACTCGCGCTCCAGGTGCTGGCCCATGGCGTCCAGATAGCGCAGCGTCTCCGGCTGTTTGAATGGCTGCTTGCCGGCAGTAACGGGCTCGGCCGGTCGCAGCGACAAATAGGCCATGTAGCTGCCAGCGAAGCGGTCGTTGATGATCCGGTCAGCGACGCGAATCTCGTGTCCGCTCTCGAACCAGCGGATCGGGTTATCGTTGACCTCGATCTTGGAAATTCCCACGCCGGCCCAGACGAGTACGACCACGGTGGCCGCCAGGACAAGCTTGGCGCGACGCCCGGCAAAACCGCCGACGGACTTGAGGCTGCGGGAAAAGCGATCGGTTTCATCATCCTTGCGGCCGGTGGCGCCAAAGCGCTTCAACGTATCCTCGGAGACCACCATGAGGTAGGCTGGCCACATCGTCACTGTGACGAACCAGGCGATTAGGACACCGATCGCGATGAAGGCGCCGAATACCTGTACCGGCGGGTTCGGGGTCAGCATCAGCGAGGCGAATCCGGCGGAGGTCGTGAGCGAGGTGTACAGCATAGGGCGCCATAGCTCGCGCATCACCCCGGAGATCACCTTGAAGCGATCCGCGCCGGGCTTATAGCGATCATGGAAGTCGGACAGAATGTGGATATCGTCGAGGATCGCGATCGGGATGATGAAGATCGGGATCATCGACGACATGATGTGCACGGTATAGCCGGAGACGACGAGCAGGCTCATCGTCATGATTACCGGGATCATCGCCAATGCGAGCGAAAATAGGATCAGTCGAACGTTTCGGAAGAAAGCGAACAGCAGCAGAAAAACAAACAGCATCGCCAGCGGCGCCGACATCGCCATCTGGAAGAACATCTCTGCCCCGAAACGGTCCTCGGCCACGGGCAGGCCGGTGATGTGGTAGGCCGCTCCGGTGTCTGCGAAGGTGTCGATCTTCTCACGCAACTTCTGCGCGACGGCATAGCTGATCTTCTTGTTGCTGATCGGGTAGTAAAGCGCCAGAGCACTGCCATCCTCCGAAACCAGGGTGCCGCGGTAAAGCGGGATGTTCAGCGCCCGGTCGCGCACCTGGAGCGCGGCCTCCTGGCTTTTCGGCGCCTCCCGCATCAGATAGGAGAAGGAGACGCTGCCCGGCACCTTGGTTTCAATGTTGTCGACCGTGGATGGGGCGATGATATCGCCGCTGACCACACGCTCGCTACGCCTCTCGCCGTCGATGACCACGTCGAAGCTCAGGCCCTGCGCGGTCTCCGTCAGGGCCTTGATGTTGGCGAGGTCGCGCGGGTTGAAGACGCCGTTCTCGTTGCTGTCATTCACCACGCCGACAACGACGAAGTCGCTGATCCCGAATTGCTGCTTCAGGCGGTCATTGTCGAGGCGTACAGGCTCGTCGGCCGAGAGCATGTTCTCCGGATCGGTGTCGATGGTCAGCGGCGGCAGAAACGGAAGCCAGCTCGGCTTAAGCGTCGGCACGACAGCCGCCGCAGCCAGAACCAGCGTCGCCGCCACGATGAGGATCAGGTAGTAGCGGTGGTGCGTGGCCGCATGCTCGGAGAGTTGGCGCATCGGTCAGTCCTTTAAATGTCCGTCTGTCGCAAATAACGCGGGCGCACTTCGGCAACCGCTACTTTCCGTCCGGCAATTGGTTGTGTGAGGCTCGGGCGGTGGCACACAAAGATAGCCCCCCTTACCACTGACCGCCACGAGTGACCGCCACGAGCAGGCT
>CAXBDI010000006.1:0-61350 GCA_963974445.1 uncultured Alphaproteobacteria bacterium | reverse complement strand
AACTGGACGCCAACGTCAAGCTAAATGCCCAGTGGGGCGTACGCATCGCTTACGTATCAAAGGGGGGAGTTCAGTACACTTTTTGGGCCATCATAAAGGACGCCCCGAGAGAGCATATGCAAAAAGCTTTTATTCAGCGCCGAGAACAAATCGTTGGGGATTGTGTCCAGTTATCAACTGACGTTGAGGCTTACAATGGCTTCAACGATAAAGAAAAACCGATACAAATGCTTTTCGATTTTCGTGACGACATTGAGGAACGCAAAAATTTCTCAGACAAAGAGGCGGCTTAACCTTTCTTCCACCTGGCTTCTGCCGCCAATTTGGCAATCTTCTCACGTTCTTCAGGGGTCATGGAAGCCGCTCTCGCCTTTCCACCCTTAAGTCCGCCCTTACGTTGTCCGGACGTGTCAGGTTCGTGCTTCACGTCCTTACCTGTCGCAATATCTGCGATCAACTTAGCAAGCTGGTTGGCGTCCCGCGGTCTCTTAGGCTTGTCTGTCATGCTTTTACCTGATCCCCACATTCACAGGTAATCTTCGTAGATGCCCAACTCTGGCCGGGAATGACCTAAAAAGGCCCCTCAACTCCATCCACCGTGAAGCCTAGCTTCCTCATGAAGGCATAATCATTTTCTGAAACGTCAACGGCACCTGTCACTCTGCAAGACGGGCATTCGATTTCGTAGGTTGATCTATCTCTAGCTGCCATGCCAGCAATATGGGGCCTAGGAGTGATTAGCGCAAATGGAACCTACACAGGCTGATCTAGCTAGATTTCAAAGTGACCCACTACCGAACGCCCCGGTTATCGCGCCAGTGGTCAGAGCCCTGGCACATCGCCCAGAAACGCGCCGTTGCTGACCAACCTTCGCTGCAACCCGGCAATCGGCAACTCGGCAGCGGAGACACCTGCCGACAATGCCATCGCCGATGCGGTCCCCGCCGCCTGTCCCATGGCGAAGCAAGGCCCGGACACCCGCAGCGATGCCTGCCCGCTTTGCGTTGTCGAGGCGCAACGGCCCGCAACCAGCAGATTGCTGACCCCCTGCGGCACGGTCGTGCTGAAAGGAATCTGGTGATAGCCGCGGCCACCGACGAACTGCCATTTGACGTCGCCGGCCTCGTGCGTTTCCAGAGGCCAGCCGTTGGCGCCGATGGAATCGGCGAAATCGCGGCACTCCAGCACGTCTTCGCCGTCCAGCATGAACGCACCCTGGATGCGGCGGGTCTCCCGGATGCCGATCTGCGGCGCGGTCTCCAGCAGGTAGGCCTTTTCGAAGCCCGGCACCTTGTCGCGCAGGAACCGGAAGTATTCCTGCACCTGGCGGCGGCCCTGGACCTCGGCGAATGCCAGGTCGTCGGCATCGGCGCCGTTGATCGGGCCGCCATTGCGGCTGATCTGCGTCAGGTTGGCGCGCCACTCGCCGCCATGCGCCTGTCCGCGGATGACGCCCGCCTTGCGTGGCAGGCTGTAGTCGCCGGATGCGTTGGCCTCGGCGATCAACTCCCGCAATTTGGGGCGTCCCTCTTGATCGGCACGCGCATCATCGACATTGCCGAGCCGGAACATCAGAGTCGGAAAGGCCAGAAATCCATCGTCGCCGCCCAGCGCGTAGGGTGCACCGGCCCAAGTCGCCAGATCGGCATCGCCGGAGCAATCGATGAACGCCCGCCCGCGGATCGCGCCACGTCCGGACTTGGTTTCGACCAGCACCGCATCGATACGCTCGCCATCCATCACTGCACCCACCGCCTGCACATGAAAGCGCAGATCGACGCCAGCGCCGGTCAGCACTTCATCCGCGGCGAGCTTGTAGGCCGCGGTGTCGTAGGCCTGCGCACCGCTACGGCGTCCGTCGGGGCCCTGGATGATGTGCGGCTCCCGCAGACCGTCGAGGCGGGCCAATCGGTCGAGGATATCGTCGACGACACCGTGGACCACTTGCTGAATCGAGCCATTGATATCCGCATGCAGGCCGCAAAAGTTCGTGACCATAGCCGCCGTGCCCATCCCGCCGAGGAAGCCGTAGCGCTCCAGCAGAATAGTCGACGCGCCGGCGCGAGCCGCGGAGGCGGCGGCGGCAATGCCTGCCGGGCCGCCGCCGAGGATCACCACATCAGCCTCCGCGATCACGGGAGTATGGCGCTCGGGCTCAATAATCGTTGCAGGCATGGCGGACACTGGCCCTATTCGGTAATCAAGATGGGCTCTGGCAGAGGGTATTCCTCCAGATTAACACCTGCACCGATCCGATCAACGATCAGGAAATCCGCGGGACCGGACAAGGGTGCCAGCACGCCGTGCCAGGCGCCCGGATGGTACTGCACGCCCTGCCCCTTATGCGTGAGGAACGCCAGCGGCGTACCCGGGATTCCGCCGGAGTCCAGCGCGACCATCACCAGCATCGCTGTCGCCGCCATCGGCACAAACGCCTGGCTGCCCAGCGGGTGCCGCTCCAACAGGTCGAGGGTGTAGGGCAACGCGACCGCCTCGCTGCGGCCAACGCTGATCGCGATGCGGGCGTCATCGCCCAGGGCGGCAGGCTGCGCCAAATCATGATAGCGCCCGCAGCGGCCGGCATTGATGAAGAAGCTCGGCTCACCTGCCGCCTCGATTACCTGGCCGAAGGGCGCGAAGGCCGCGGCGGTCAACGGCTGCGCTTTGATTTGCAGCGCCATGCCGCTAACGCGCCCGCACCGGCGACAGGTCGGCGTGGCGATTCACGTCTTTGTACAGCAGATAGCGGAACGGCTCCGGCCCGCCGGCATAGCAGGCTTGCGGGCAGAAGGCGCGCAGCCACATGAAATCGCCCGCCTCGACCTCCACCCAGTCTTGGTTCAGGCGATAGACGCCCTTGCCTTGCAGCACGTATAGGCCGTGCTCCATCACATGGGTCTCGGCGAATGGGATCACCGCGCCTGGGGCGAACGTGACGATGTTGACGTGCATGTCGTAGCGGATATCCGCCGGGTCGATCATCCGCGTCGTCGCCCAACCGCCGTCGGTATCGGGCATGGCGGCGGGCGCGATGTCCTGTTCGTTCGCAATGATCGCGCTGGGGGATTCAAGACCTTCGACCGCCTGAAAGCGCTTGCGTATCCAATGAAAGGTCGCGGGTGCGGCTGAGGTGTTGCGCACGCGCCAGCCGGAACGCGGCGGTAGGTAGGCGAAACCGCCGGCGGCAGGGTTGTGGCTCTCACCCGCCAATGTCAGCTCGATGCTGCCGGCCACCACGAAAATCGCACCTTCCGCCTCGGGATCGGGTTCCGGGCGGTCGCTGCCGCCGCCGGGCGCGATTTCGATGATGTATTGCGAGAAGGTCTCGGCAAAGCCGGAGAGCGGGCGCGACAGAATCCAGGCCCGCGCGCCGTTCCAAAACGGCAGGGCGCTGGTGACGATATCCGTCATCACGCCTTTTGGAATGACGGCATAAGCGGTCGTGAACACCGCACGACTGGTCAGGAGTTGGGATTGCCCCGGTAATCCGCCAGTCGGGGCGTAGTAGGTCCGTTCTGCCATATCCGGCCTTTCTGTCGCTCTATTCCGCGTCCAACCCGATGCCGCTAGGAGACATACCCATCCGCCTTATCGCGCGACCGTGCCGCCGCGTCCCGCGCCGTGGCGGGGCCGTAGCCGCCGCCGCCCGGCGCCTCGATCACGATTTGCGAGCCTGCCGGCGCATCGAACGCGCCTTTACTGCACAACTCCCTTTCACGCCCATCCGGCAGCCGCAGCTTGATCCGGGCCGGCGCGCCGGAGTCACCGCCGCAAATGCCGAACGGGGCGGAGCGGGTGCGTTCGAAGCAGACGGTGGCCCGGCTAGTGTGGTCGAGCACGGTCCAGGCCCGCTCCGCGCCACAGCCGCCGCGCCATTGGCCCTCGCCGCCGCTGCCCGCCGTGATGGCGTAGTAATCCACCCGCAGCGGAAAGCTCATCTCCAGCACCTCAATCGGCGTGTTCATGGTGTTGGAGATACCCGCGGCAATCGTGTTGATGCCATCCTTGCCAGGGCGCGCGCCGGTGCCGCCCTTGATCGTCTCGTAGGAGACATAGCGGTTGCCGTTCCGCGGGTCCTGGCCGCCGAAGGTGACGACGGCGCTGGTGCCCTGGCTACAGGCCATGACGTTGTTCGGCATGAACTGGGCCAGCGCGCCGAAGGTCATATCGCACACCCGGTGGCTCATCTCGTGGTTGGCGTAGACGACCGGCGACGGGAATTCGGCATTCACCACCGAACCCTTTGGCGCCGTCACCGTGATCGGCCGCCACGCGCCGGAGTTGGCCGGAATCAGGCTTTTCGGGTCGACCACCATCTTCAGCGCGCAATAGACACCGCTGGCGGTGACGCTAAGCGGCGCGTTGATCGGCCCGGCAACCTTCGGGTCCGAGCCGGCAAAGTCGACGGCGATGGTGTCGCCTGACTTGACGATCTTCATGCGGATCCAGAAGACCGCGTCTTCGTCCGCGCCGTCTTCGAAAATGCCGTCGCCATCGCAGAAATCCTCGAACGAGGCCTCACCGTCCGGCAGCTTGGCCAACATCAGGCGTATCATGCGTTCGGAATAGTCCATTACCTCCGCCATAATCGCGCGCAGGCCGTCGGCGGTATGTTTCTCGGCAAGTGCCGCGAGCCGTTGGCAGGCGCGGCGATTGGCAGCGACTTGAGCGCTGAGGTCGCCGATCCGCTCCTCCGGCGTGCGGACATTGGCCATGATGATGGCCTCGATGTTGCGGTCGATCTTGCCATCGCGATAGAGCCGGACCGGCGGCAGGCGCAGACCCTCGCCATAGATATCGGTCACGGCCCCATAGGAGCCCGGCGTGGCGCTGCCGACATCCGGCCAGTGGGCGCGTACGCAGCAATACCCGAGCAACTCGCCCTGGAAGAATGCCGGCGTCACCACGTTGACATCCGGCAGGTGCGACCCGCCGAAATACGGGTCGTTGTGGATGAAGACGTCGCCATCGGCCACATCGTCTTTGAAGACCTGAACGACGGCACGCACGGCATCGGGCATGGAGCCCAGATGGATCGGCAGGTCGGGGCCTTGCGCCACCATATTGCCGGCAGTGTCAAACACACCGCACGAATAGTCGCCGGCGACCTTCAGGATCGGCGAATAGGCGGTCTTTGCCAGGACAATCTTCATCTCCTCGGCGATTTTGGAGAGGCTGTTTTTCACCACCTCGAAGGTGGCGGGGTCGAATTGCTGGGTCATTGGCGGTTTCCCTTGTTTCCCGGGCTTGACCCGGGACCGCTCGCCGAGCGGAATGCGGTAAGAGGCCCCGGCTCAAGGCCGGGGAACATCAGGATTTTAAGGATCATTCTGCAACCCGCCTCAACCGCAGGAAACCGGCGTCATCGACCCGCGCTTGCCAGCCGGGCGGAATGACCAGGGTGCTGTCGAGGGACTCGACGATGGCGGGGCCGGCGAGTTGCTGCCCTTCGGCCAGGCGAGCCCGGTCATGCACCGGAGTGGTAACGCGGCCAGTTGCGGCGAACCAGGCTGGGCGCTCGGCCTTGAGACTGCTGCCATCGCCCGTCGCTTCGGCAAAACGCGGTTGGCCGAGGCGGCCGACAGCCGACAGGCGCAAGGTCACGATATGAACGGGCTCGTTCTCGTTCTTGTGGCCATAAGTGCGCTCGTGCGCGGCGTGGAAACCGTTGGCGATGGTCTGCAAGGTCGCGGCGGTGACAGCACCCTCCGGCGCATCCACGGTCAACTCGTATGCCTGCCGCCCGTAGCGCAGATCGGCCTGGCGCAGCAGTTCCTGGCGCGCCTGTGACACATTGGCGGCATCCAACATCTTGCGCCCTTCCGCAGCCATCTCGTCCCAAATCGCGGAAAGCTGATCCGGCGTCAAATGTGCGAGCGGCGCATAGATCGTGCGGGCGTAGTCGCGGCGGATGTCGGCACCGACCAGCCCTAACGCTGAAAAAGCCCCCGGGATTGGCGGCACGATGACCTCTGGCACGTCCAGCTCGTCGGCCAGCGCGCAGGCATGCAACGGTCCGGCGCCGCCAAAAGCGACCAGCGAGAAATCCCTGGGGTCGTGGCCGCGCTCGACCGACACCATGCGCAAGGTTTCAGCCATCGCGTTGTTGACGATGGCGATGACACCTGCCGCCGCCTGCTCCGCAGTTTGACCGAGAGGCTCGGCGATCTGTTCGGTCAACGCTGCCTCGGCCTTCGCGTAGTCGATGGGCAGTTCGCCGCCCAGCAGCGAAGTCGCGTCCAGATAGCCGAGCAACAGGTTTGCATCGGTCACCGTCGGCCGTTCGCCGCCCTGGCCATAGCAGACCGGCCCCGGTGCCGCGCCGGCGCTCTCCGGCCCAACCCGCAGCGCACCCGCCGGATCGATCCAGGCAATAGAGCCGCCACCGGCCGACACCTCCGCCAGGTCGATCACCGGCACGCGGATCGGGTGGCCGGTGCCGTGCAGCCAGCGGCTTTGGCTGGCCGACGAGCCGACCTCGTATTCCGCAGTGGTCTCAACCCGGCCATTGTCGATCAGGGAGGCTTTGGCCGTGGTGCCGCCCATGTCGAACGACAGCAGGTTCGGCTGGCCCATCTGCCGCCCGATCATCTGCGCGGCGATCACGCCGGCGGCGGGGCCGCTCTCGACCGCGGCGGCCGGCATGGCGAGGGCTGCCGGCACGTCCAGCACACCGCCAGCCGAGCCCATCACGTGCAGGTCCGGCAGGCCGAGCGAGCGGGCGGCCTCCGACAGGCGTGTCAGGTAGCTCTCCAGAATTGGACCGACATAGGCGCAGACAGCGGTGGTCGAGGTGCGTTCGAACTCGCGGATTTCCGGCAGCACTTCGCACGACAGGAAAATCGGGATGCCCGGCAACGCGGCCCGCAGAGCCGCACCGATGGCCTTTTCATGCGCGCCGTTTTGGAAAGAGAACAGCAGTGATACCGCCACTGCCTCAACCTGCAATTCCTGAAGCTGCGTGATGAGGTCAGGCAATTCGCCATCGGCCAGCGGGATGACCACCGAGCCATCGGCACCGACCCGCTCCGTCACCTCCAACCGGCGATGGCGCGGCACCAGCACAGCAGGCGGGTCCTGAAACAAGTCGTAAAGATCGGCGCGAGCAGACCGGCGCAACTCCAGCACGTCGCGGAAACCGCGGGTGGTCACCAGCGCAATCTGCGCTCCCTTGTTCTCCAGCAGTGCATTGGTCACGACGGTCGTCGCATGGGAGAGCAAGATGACGTCCTGCGCAGGCAGAGAGTACTTCGCGAGCGCCTCGTTCAGACCGTTGAGGACACCGCGGCCAAAATCGTCCGGTGTGGTCGGGGTCTTGGCAATTCCGATGCGCCCGGACGTTTCTTCAATCAGCGCGACGTCTGTGAATGTGCCGCCGATATCGACGCCGATCCGCCATGTCATAATTGCTGTACTCTCCCGCCTCTGAATTGATTGGCAGGATTGTGCGCCAGTTCCCTCTAAAAGAAAACGCCGGCCCCAAGAGGCCGGCGCATATATCGTCGCGGTGCCCGCGGGGCCCTAGTAGCCCTCGCGCTCCATCCGCTTGCGCATCAGCTTGCGATGGCGGCGCACCGCCTCCGCCTTCTCCCGTGCCCGGCGTTCTGACGGCTTTTCGTAGGACCGGCGCAGTTTCATCTCGCGAAACACGCCTTCGCGTTGCAGTTTCTTTTTCAAAGCGCGAAGGGCTTGATCGACGTTGTTGTCGCGAACAGTTACTTGCACGGGGGCTCGTCACTCCGTTTCATCGGTGAGGCATATAAGAGGCATCTGGTACCCTGGCACCAGTTATGTGGGCGTTCTACTCTAGCTCGCAAATGCTTTCAATGATTTTGATCATGCCTATTTAAAGGGCGTACCATAAGGGAAACAGTTGCCGATGCCGATCCTGAAAATCGCCCGAATGGGGCACCCGATCCTGCTGCAGCGCGCCGCGGAAGTAGCGGACGTCGCTTCCGTGCAGGATCTGATCAAAGATATGGTCTTGACGCTGACCGACGCTGGCGGCATCGGCCTCGCCGCGCCGCAGGTTCATGAAAGCCACCGGGTCATCCTGATTTCCGTGCCGCCAAGCCGCGGCGAGTGCGATGAGCCGGAAACGCCGCTGACCGCTTTGATCAATCCAGTGCTTACGCCGATGGGCCAGGAACAGGTGGCCGGTTGGGAAGGGTGTCTGTCGATCCCGGGCCTGCGCGGCGCTGTTCCGCGCTACACCGCCGTGCGGTTCGAGGGGTTGGACATGTGCGGCGAACCCATATCTGGCGAAGCGCGCGGCATGATGGCCCGTGTTTTGCAGCACGAAGTCGACCATCTGGACGGTATCCTTTACCCAATGCGAATGCAGGACTTCTCGCAATTCGGCTTCGACGAGGAAATCGGCCGCTACGCTCTCAATCAGATCTGACGACCATCCGACCGGGCATACCTGACGAGGACAAGCACCATGAACGGCACAGACACCAACGATCCCACACCTGAAAAGCCGGAAGCTGCCGGCGAGCCCGAACGCGAAGCCGCGGCGGAAGCCGGGATGAGCGACGAAGAACTGGAAGCCGGCTTGGCGGCGGATGAGGAGGCACCGGAAGACCCGCACCTTGTGTTGCAGCAAACCATCCTGGAGGCCGCCTTACCGCACGCCGCATTCGACGGCTGGACGCGCGAGACATTGGTGCAGGGCGCACTCGACGCCGGGTTAAGCGAAGCCGACGCCGATCTGGCCTTCCCGCGTGGCCCTGCCGAAGCGGTGCTGCTGCACGCGGCTCTGGCAGATGACGAGATGGCGGAGGAAATGAGCACGCTCGACCTGGAGACCATGCGCACCCGCGACAAGATCGCGATTGCGATCCGGGTCCGGCTGGAATCGCAGATCGCCAACCGGGAAGCGATCCGCAAGGGTTTGCGCCTGCTGGCCGACCCGCGCCATGCGCCGGAGGCGGCGAAAAGCCTGGCGACGACGATGGATACCGTTTGGCGGCTGGCCGGCGATCAGTCCACCGACTTCAATTACTATTCCAAGCGCGGGCTGTTGGCTGGCGTGTACTCCGCGACGCTTGTCTACTGGCTGCAAGACAACTCGGAGGATCAGGCGAAGACCTGGGAATTTCTGACCAAACGAATATCCGAGGTGCTGCGCTTTGGCCAGGCAACCGCCGGCCTCGGTAAGATTGCGGACCGGCTGCCGAACCCCTTCAGGTTGTTCGGCAGCGGCCGGCGGCGGTGGCGCGAGGGGCCGGTGCACCACTAATTACGAGGTGTGCGTTAACCCCAATACCGACCGCTAGCGCCAATCGCCACAGTGATCAGCCCCAGCACCAGATTGGTGGCGACGATTATCCGTATCGTCCCGATCTGCTTTGCCGCCGCAGGCGTGTCGTTTGCGGCGACCGCCGCCCGCAACCGGCGGAATGGCGCAAAGTACAGATGGCTGAACAACGCCATCATGATCAGGCCGAGCAGCAGCATCGTATGCACATGTATACCCGCGGCGGCGAACCCGCCCCACTCCACGAGGATGATCCAGAAGCCGCTCGCCAACAGGATGACGACCGTCATCCACACCCATGGAAAGAACTTGCCGAAAACGCCGGCCCACAGCGCAACCCGGTCCGGCGCGCTAAGCGACCCGACCGATGGCCGCAACGCCATATAGGCGAAGAACATACCGCCAACCCAAACCACCGCCGCAAGCGCGTGCAAGCCCGTCATTATGGCCAGCATGACCTATTCCCTCTCCGATTTCGTGTTAAGCAGTGATGACCCGCACCGGCGCGCCGGCAAGCCAAGCGAGAATGTTCTCGACCGTCTGCTCATAAAAAATTTGGTAGGTCTCTTCCGTCACATAACCGAGGTGCGGCGTCAGCACCGTATTCGGCAGGTCGAGGAACGGACTGGTCTTTGGGATCGGCTCGACGCTGTAGGTATCGATGCCCGCGCCAGCAATGGCGCCGTCGCGTAACGCTTCGGCCAAGGCGTCCTCATCGACAATCGGCCCACGAGACGTGTTGACGAGGTAGGCGGTCGGCTTCATCAGGCCCAACTCGCGCGCGCCGACGATACCGCGAGACCGGGGGCTCAGCACCAGGTGCACGGATATGAAATCCGATTGTTGAAACAGCTCGTCTTTTTCAACACGCCGAACGCCCTTGGCCGCTGCCACCTCTTCCGTCAGATTCTGACTCCAGGCGATCAACTCCATATCGAAGGCCTTGCCATAGTGTGCGACCCGGCTGCCCAAATTCCCCAGGCCCAACAGACCCAACGTCCGTCCTTTGATCCCCTGACCGATGGAAAGCTGCCAACGTCCCTGACGCATCGCGGCATTTTCGTTGGGAATATTGCGGGCGAGCGATAGAATCAGGCCGAAGGCTAATTCGGGCGTCCCGGTAGAGCTGCCAGCGGTGCCGCAAACTGTCACGCCGTGGTCGGCGGCGGCTTGCATATCGACAGACGCGTTTCGCATCCCCGTGGTCACCAGCAGTTTCAGGTCCGGCAGCCGCTCGAACACGTCCCGAGTGAAGGCCGTGCGTTCGCGCATGATACAGACGATCTCATAGCCTTTCAGCCGCTCGCCCAACGCTGAGGCATCCGGTTGGTGGTCGGTGAAACAGGTAACCGTCACATCCTTCGGCAGCTTGGTCCAATCGGCCATCGTGGTGGCCACATGTTGATAGTCGTCCAGCACTGCGACACGCATGGCGCGTTCTCCCTACCTTCGCTTCATAGTCTAGCGATCCGTATCCCTATCCCCTATCCTGCAATGACACCGTTGAACAGGGATATTGCAATGCAGTGGCGGATCGGATGGCGGGCGGGTTTGGCGCTCGCATTGGCGTTGACATTGAGCGCGTGCGGCGGCGCGGCGGTCAGAAAGGCGCCTTCCAGCCCGCAGGCAAAGGCTCCATCGTCGGCGCAACGTGATTCGGTGCCGCGCCTCAGCGGCCCGATGCGAGTGGCGGTGTTGGTGCCGTTGACCGGTGAGTTTGCGTCTATTGGCCAGCAATTCGTGAATGCCGCAACAATCGCCGTGTTCGAGGATCAGCAGGAGCCCTTCGAACTGATCCCGTTCGATACGAAAGGTACGCCGGACGGCGCAAGAGACGCCGCCGCGGCGGCTCTGCGGGAGCAGGTGGACATGGTGATCGGGCCGCTGTTCGGCCGGCACGTACCGGTGGTTAGGCAGACACTGCAGGCCAGGAATATCGCGATCCTGACCCTGACCAATGACACCGATCAGGCCGGCGGCAATGTGTTCGTTATGGGCGTCAGCATCAGTGACCAGATCGAGCGATTGGCGCAGGCGCTGGCCCGCGACAACCGCGGCCGCCTACTGATTTTCGGGCCCGACACGCCATACACTCAGCTTGCGATTTCAACGGTGCAGGCAATGTCCGACCGTGGGCAGATTCAGCTCGTGCGGGCGGCGACTTTCAGCAGCGGCACGGACTTCAACCAGATCTCGGAACAGGTCAAAGCCTTGACCGAATACGACCGGCGGCGGGGCGAATGGCGCGCATATGAAGCCCGGCTAGTACCGCAGGTGCGCCAAGCCTCGGATCCTGCGGGCTTCCTGGCAGGGCAAGCAGCACAGTTCCCGGAAGGCAGCGTCCGCAACCGCATGCTCAGAGGCATGGCGTCGGTCTATAACCAACACAGGAGCCGCGGCCGCAATGCTGCGCTTTCGGAAGTTATCTCCCGCATCGAAGGCGTCGATGCTTCGCCGGCTGATGACTTCGACGCCGTGTTATTGCCCTTCGCTGACGATAACCTGATAGCGGTCGGCTCCATGCTCGATCTGTACAATGCCGGATACCCGTTTGCTCGACTGGTCGGTACGAATTTCTGGGCGCAGCAAGATCTGGCCAAGGAGCCATCCTTCCACCAGGGTTGGTTCTCATCCTTAGATCAAGCTGCGATTGAACCGTTTATCCTTTCGTACAGAACAACATACCAGTCCGATCCGGACTCTATTGCGGTGCTGGGGTATTACGGCGGTCGGGTCGGAATATTGGCCGCCAAACAGAATATTCGCCCTGTGACTCCGGCCTTTGTGCGCCGGCCAGAGGGTTTCGGCGGCCAAGCGGGCAATGTGCGCTTCGGCCCCGATAACGTGATGAGGCACCCGCTGAAAGTCTATCAAGTGACGCCGGACGGTCCGCGTGAACTGGACGCGGAAACCGGTCCAACGTCTTAGCCGGCGGCAGAGGCGCTTAGCTGGCGGTATCGAGCGATCGCAAGCCGGGACGCTTGGCCTGAACCAAAACGGCCATGTTCCCCGGTTTGTGCTGGTTCGCCATCATCTGCATGTGCGCGCGAGGGATGTCGTTCCAGCCGAACACCTCGGACATACAGGGGTCGAGCCGACCTTCGACCATCAACCGGTTGGCCTCCGCCGCCTGCTTCAGGTTGGCGAAGTGGCTGCCCTGAATCCGCTTCTGCCGCATCCAGACGAAGCGCGCGTCGAATGTGAGGTTGTAGCCGGTCGTCCCGGCGCAGAAGACCACCATGCCGCCCCGCTTCACCACAAAGCAGGAAACCGGGAATGTCTGCTCGCCCGGGTGCTCGAAGACGAAGTCGACGTCGACGCCGCCGGTAACGTCCCAGATCGCCCGGCCGAACTCGCGGCATTTTTTCGAGTAGGCGGCGTAGGCCTCCGCGTCGTTCACATCCGGTAACTGGCCCCAGCAATCGAAATCATTGCGGTTAATGACGCCCTTGGCGCCGAGGCTCATGACAAAGTTGCGCTTGGAGGGATCGCTGATCACACCGATGGCGTTCGCGCCCGCCGTCGCAATTAACTGCACCGCCATCGAGCCGATGCCACCGGCAGCGCCCCAGACCAGCACATTGTCGCCCGGCCGAAGAATGTGCGGGCGATGGCCGAACAGCATACGGTAGCTGGTGGCGAGCGTCAGAGTATAGCAGCCGCTTTCCTCCCAAGTCAGATGCTTTGGGCGGGGCATGAGCTGGCGCGCCTGCACCCGGCAGAATTGCGCGAAGCTGCCATCCGGCGTCTCATAACCCCAGATGCGTTGGCTGGCGGATAACATCGGATCGCCGCCATTGCACTCCTCGTCGTCGCCGTCGTCCTGGTTGCAGTGCACCACGACCTCGTCCCCGACTTTCCAACGGCTGACCCGGGCGCCGACCGCCCAGACCACGCCTGCCGCGTCGGAGCCGGCGATGTGGTATTCGGCTTTATGGACAGCGAACGGGCTGATCGGCTTACCCAAAGCGGCCCAGACGCCGTTGTAGTTGACGCCGGCGGCCATCACCATGACCAGCACTTCGTCGTCGCGAATCGATGGCGTTTCAACCACTTCTTCCAGCATCGCCGTATCCGGCTCTCCGTGCCGTTCCTGGCGGATAGCCCAGGCATACATGGATTTTGGCACATGGCCGAGCGGCGGGATCTCGCCGATTTCGTACAAGTCCTTCACCGGGCCTTCGGCGTCCGGATGTAGGGAAATGACAGTTGCGGCTTCAGCCATGGGTCTCCTGCCTCCTGAATGGGTCGGTGATTGATGTTGCGATGCATATATCAAACTGAGAATTTCAGGGCAACGGCTTTTTTGGAATAAAATTTCTCAAAAATGATATTGAGTGAAATTTTCAGTCTGATATATACCCTTCATCGTAAGAATTAGCCAACCTCGCCGCGCCAGTGGCACCGATTCAATCGCGCGTCTGGAGTTTCATTTTGCAACGCACCGAAACCTTTAGAGACAAGCCCTGGCTCTTCCGCACCTATGCCGGTCATTCCACCGCTGCAGACAGCAATCAGCTATACAAGACCAACCTTGCCAAAGGGCAAACCGGTCTGTCGGTGGCATTCGACCTGCCGACACAGACCGGCTACGACGCTGACCACCTGATGGCGCGCGGCGAGGTCGGCAAGCTGGGCGTGCCGGTGGGGCATTTGGGCGACATGCGCACGCTGTTCGACGGCATCCCACTGGCGGAGATGAACACCTCGATGACCATCAACGCGACAGCCGCATGGCTGTTGGCGCTGTATGTTGTCGCAGCAGAGGAGCAAGGGGCCGACCGCAAAAAGCTGAACGGTACGACGCAGAACGACATCGTCAAAGAGTATCTATCGCGCGGCACCTACATCTTTCCGCCGGCGGCGTCGCTGCAACTGACCACCGATACCATTGTCTGGTCGACCAAAGAGGTGCCGCGCTGGAACCCGCTCAACATCTGCTCCTACCATTTGCAGGAAGCCGGTGCGACGCCCGTGCAGGAACTGGCCTTCGCCCTAGCCAATGCCTGCGCCGTGCTGGATGGCGTGAAGGCATCAGGCCAGGTGCCGGATGCCGACTTCCCCCGCATCGTCGGCCGCATCAGCTTTTTCGTGAATGCCGGCATCCGCTTCCTGACCGAGATGTGCAAGATGCGGACCTTCACCGATATGTGGGACGATATTTGCCGTGAGCGTTATGGGGTCGAGGACCCCAAAATGCGGCGCTTCCGTTATGGCGTGCAGGTGAACTCGCTGGGCCTGACCGAGAGCCAGCCGGAAAACAACGTCTACCGCATCCTGCTGGAAACTCTGGCCGTTACGTTGTCGAAGGGCGCCCGAGCCCGCGCCGTGCAACTGCCTGCCTGGAACGAAGCCATGGGCCTGCCGCGCCCTTGGGACCAGCAATGGAGCTTGCGCCTGCAGCAGGTGCTGGCCCTCGAAACCGACTTGCTGGAGTTCGGCGATATCTTCGACGGCAATCCCGCCATCGACGCCAAAGTCCGGGAATTGACTGAGGCCGCGAATGCGGAAATCGCCGCAGTCGCTGCACAAGGCGGTGTCGTCGCGGCACTGGAGAGCGGGTATCTGAAGCGGGAACTCGTGGCTGCTCATGCCGCGCGGCGGCGGGCCATCGAATCCGGCGACCTGACGGTGGTGGGCGTCAACTCCTACACGGAGACCGCCGCCTCCCCGCTGCAGCCCGATGAGGAGGCCGCGGTCATGAGTGTCGACCCGGCGGTCGAGGCGCAAGAAATCGCCAGCATGATGGCCTGGAAAGCGGCCCGTGAACTGAAGACGGTCGCCAAGGCGCTGGCCGACCTGGATCGGGCGGCACGGGAACAGCAAAATATCATGGAGCCGTCCATCGCCGCCGCACGCGCTGGGGTCACAACGGGCGAGTGGGGCGAGACTTTGCGGCAGGTTTTCGGCCAATACCGTCCGCCGACGGGTATCGACACATCAAGCCTTGCCAGCAAGGGCGATCCTCTCGCCGCCCGCGTCGCAACCCTGGGTGAAGCATTGGGGCATCAACCGCGCTTTCTGGTCGGCAAGCCAGGGCTGGATGGCCATTCCAATGGGGCAGAGCAGATCGCCCTGCGCGCTCAGAACGCCGGTTTCGATGTGATTTACCGCGGCATTCGCCAGACGCCGGAAGAGATAGCGGAACTCGCGCTGAACGAGGCGGCAGACCTGGTCGGCCTCTCTATCCTCTCCGGCTCGCACATGGTGCTGGCCGAAGCCGTACTCGCCGCTTTGACAGAGCGAGGCCTGGGCCACCTGCCGGTCATTATCGGCGGTATCATCCCGCCGGCCGACGCAGCGAAGCTGCAAGCCATGGGCATCGCGGCAGTGTTCACGCCCAAGGACTTCAACTTAGGCGAAATCCTGGCGGATGTGACAGGTGTGGCCGAAGCCAAATACCTTCGCCGCAACGACCCGCTGCCAGAGCAGGCGGCCGGCTAAGGCTTACTTGTATGGCGGCCGGTGCAGGCCTTTTGGCGACAGCGTAAAGATCTCGGTCCCGGTCGCGGTGATCGCGATGGAATGCTCGAACTGAGCCGACGCCTGCCGGTCGCGGGTTACGGCGGTCCAGCCGTTCGACAAGATCTTGGTCTCCCAGCTACCGGCGTTGACCATCGGCTCAATGGTGAAGAACATGCCTTCTTCCATCACCGGGCCTTCACCGGGCTGACCGTAATGCAAGACGCTGGGCGGCGCGTGGAAGGTGCGGCCAAGGCCGTGCCCGCAGAAGTCGCGCACCACGCTAAACCGCTGCTTTTCGACAAAGGTCTGGATCGCATATCCCAGATCGCCGAAGGTAACGCCCGGCTTGCAAGCCTCGATACCCAACATGAGCGCGTCATAGGTGACGTCGATGAGCTTTTGCGCCTTCACCCGGATGTTCCCGACCGGATACATGCGCGAAGAATCGCCGTGCCAGCCGTCCAAGATGACCGTCACGTCGATGTTGGCGATATCGCCGTCGCGCAGCTTCCGGTCTCCCGGAATGCCATGGCAGACTTCGTGATTGACCGAGACGCAAATCGACTTCGGATAGCCCCGATATCCCAACGGCGCCGGCGTCGCGCCGCGCGCAATGATAAACTCGTGACAGAGCCGGTCCAGCTCTTCCGATGTTACGTCCGGCTGAACGTAGTCGGTGATGAAATCAAGGGTCTCAGCCGCCAACCGGCCGGCCCGGCGCATGCCTTCGAAATCTTCCACCCCATGCAGTTCGATACCCTGGGGCCGCGTCGGCGCGAATTGTTCCATTTGGTTCAATACCTCGAATCCTTCTCGACTCCCTGCCATACGAATGGCAGGCGTCGCTCTATCACGATCTCCGTAGTGCTTATGCGAGAGCTATAACATAAAATCCGCACACCCGCTGCCAGAGCGCGCTGCATCGCCGCGGCATAGTTTGCGTCAATGTCGGCTGCGAGTGTCAATGCCTGACAATCGTTGCGTTGCACGACAAAAAACATGGCCGCATCGTGGCCAAGCCGCACCATCTCCGCCAATTCGTCCAAGTGTTTTGCACCGCGCGCAGTCACCGAATCCGGAAATTCCGCGAACCCCGGCCGGCGCATCAGGTGCACATTCTTGACTTCGAGATAGAGCGGAGCGCGGCCCGGCTCCTCCAGCAGCACGTCGATGCGGCTGTTCTGGCCATACTTCACCTCGCGGCGATGGCTGGAATAGCCGGTCAGTTCCGGAATGGCGTTAGCGGTCAGCGCTTCTTCGACCAGACGGTTCGGCCGCCCAGTGTTGATGCCGACCCAATCGCCGTCGGCATGGCACAACTCCCAACTGTGCGAGAGCTTGGCTTTCGGGTTTTTCGCAGGCAACAACCCGATGCGCATGCCGGGCTCGGCCAAGCCCAGCATCGCGCCGGGATTGGCGCAATGGGCCGTCAGCGCGCGACCATCGGCGAGCGTGACATCGGCGAGGAACCGCTTATAGCGGCGCACCAGAACCGCCGGTTGCATGGGAGCGTGAAACTGCATGACCGACATGATGTAAAGCCGGTGGCACGCGAAGGAAACCCCAACGATGGCCTACATAGACCACATCGTCCGTTGCAATGACTACGACCTCGGTGGATTTCGTCCCTGGTTCATTGGCGACGACCAAGCGGGCTGGATGCGCCACACCTTCGCCGAGCGTCTGCGCGCATTTCCCGAGATCTTCATCGTGACGGAAAGCCGGGTATGGCTGGCGCCGGATTTGGAAACACCGGCAATCCGCTCGCAACAGTTGGCCGCCGTCTGCACCGAGTTGGCCGGCGCGGGCGAATTGCCGGCGGCGCGCGGCGAGTTATTTCCAGTGCTGCCGCATTGGGCCGGAACGCAACTCGCCAGCCTCGACCGCGCTTGGGTAACGCATTTTGGTCTGCCGGCTTACGGCGTCCATTTGAATGGGTATGTCAGCGGCGATGCCGGTACCGAAATGTGGATTGCACGCCGCGCTCTGGGCAAGATGACTTATCCGGGCCAGTTGGATAATCTGGTGGCAGGCGGCCAGCCGGCCGGTCTCGGTCTCTATGAGAACATGGTGAAGGAATGCGCGGAAGAGGCGGACATTCCCGCGGCGCTCGCAGCCCGGATGCGCTCCACCGGCCAGATAACCTATGCGATGGAGGTAGAAGAGGGGCTGAAACAGGACACGCTATTTACCTTCGACCTGGAACTGCCGCGCGAATTCGAACCGCACAACACCGACGGTGAGGTCGATTCGTTCCGTCTAGCGCCGATCGCCGAAGTCGCAGCCATCGTGCGAGATACCTACGATTTCAAATTCAACTGCAATCTCGTCGTTCTTGATTTTCTGGTTCGCCACGGCTTTCTGACAGCAGACGACGCGCCGGATTTCGGCGGGATTTGTACCGGCCTTCATGCAGAATTCCCCCGCGCCTAAGTCCGGCCCGCCAGAAATCGATCCAGCATCTCCCGCGACTGGCCCAGATAGTTCATCGGGTCGCAAAGGGATTCCAATTCAGCTACTTCCAGCCTATCCATCACCTCTGGCGAGCGCTGCAGCGCCTCCAGCAGCGATAGGCCCTCCGTGTTCGCCAATCGGCAGGCATCGTAGACGACATCATGCGCGGTTTGCCGACCAAGCGCCGGCGCCAACCCCATCATCACCGCCTCCGACACGATCAGTCCGCCCGTCATCGCCAAATTCCGGCGCATGCGATCGGGCTGAACTTGCAAGCCCTCCAGCATGAACCGCGACTGATTGAGCGCGCCGGCCGCCAGGACGAAGGCTTCTGGAACCGCGATCCATTCCACATGCCAAGGCCCGGTCGCCCGTTCGAAGTCCGCCGCCATCGCATCCATGACCGCTGCAGCATGCTGGCGCACGATCTTACCAGCGCCCAGAATCAACTCGCAGCTGATCGGATTGCGTTTTTGCGGCATGGTCGAACTGCCGCCGCGGCCAGAAACGAAGGGTTCGAACGCTTCACCGGTTTCGGTCGCCATCATCAGCATGATGTCGGTTGCGATCTTGCTAAGCGTACCGCTGACCAGGCCAAGGAAGTTCACCGCCTCGGCGACGCCATCGCGGGCAACGTGCCACGGCATGGTCGGCTGGCCCAGGCCGAGTTCCTGCATCAGTGCGTCGCTAACGGCTATGCCGTCATTGCCGAGCGACGCTAACGTCCCCGCCGCGCCCGCAAACTGTCCAACCTCGACCCGGGGCCGCAGTTGCGTCAGCCGCTCGCGGTGGCGGTCCACCGCAGACAGCCACACCCCGGCCTTGTAGCCAAACGTGACCGGCAAGGCATGCTGCAAATGGGTGCGGCCCGCCATGATCGTGTCGCTGTGGTCGGCGGCGAGTTTGGCGAGGGCCGCAGCGATGGCGTCCAGATCCTGACCGACCAGCTTGAGCGCGCCCTGCAGTTGCAGTGCCATCCCGCTGTCCATGATATCCTGGGTCGTAGCACCCCAATGGGCGTATTCGCCGGTGCGATCCGGGCAAGCCTTACCGATCGCCCGCACCAATGGCAGAATGGGATAGCCGACAATCTCCGTCTGCGCCTTGATCTCGGACATATCCAAGTTTTCAAGCTTGGCAGAGGCAGCAATTGCAGACGCCGCCTCCGCCGGGATGATGCCCAGCCTACCCTGCACGATCGCCAATGCGGCCTCGACCCGGCAATAGGCGCTCAACATGCCCTCATCCGAGAATTGGGCTCGCATCGCCTCGGTGCCGAAAAAATCTCTGAAAATGGCGGAATCGATCATGGAAACAGGCAAGTTTAACAATCTCCTTGGCGTCGGCGGGATTGGCTATTGCATACTCCGCGACACTCAGCAGCGTCGAGAGCGATTGACAGCACGATGGCGGCGTCGCATTGCTGGCGCCCAATGATAGCTCGCGTTCTCCTTCTCTTGTACCTGTTATCCGCAGGCGCAGTTCACGCACAGACGCCACCCGCCGCATCGCCCGCGGAGAAGCTGATCGCGGCGATCAATGCGGTGCGTTTGGTGGAACGGAAACCGTTGCTGCGGACCAACCCGAAATTGAACGCGGCGGCCAAAACGCACGCCGCCGACATGGCTGCGCGGGAATTTTTCGGTCACAAGAACCCTGAAGGCGAAGGCCTCACCGAGCGCTTGGCCCGGGTGCACTATAAATTTGCCTTGGCGCTTGAAAATATCGCCGTCGGGCAGCGCGATCCGCAGATTGTCGTCGCCGATTGGCTGGAAAGCGACGGCCATAAGCAGAATTTGCTGGACCCCAACGTGCGCGACATCGGCGCTGCGTATCTGTATTATGCTTCGGATCCCGCAGTCGCACGGCGCCGGCACTATTGGGTGGTCGTCCTGGCCGTGGCCGCGCCAAAGTCTCCTCAGGAGCCGGTGAATGCAGAACGTTAAGGCGCTGATTTTCGATGTCTTCGGCACTGTGGTCGATTGGCGGCGCGGCATCGCGCGGGAAGCCGAGGCTTTCCTGGGCAGGCAGAAAGGCCTCGACCTCGATTGGGAGGCGTTCGCCGACGCTTGGCGTGGCAAGTACCAGCCCGCTATGGAGCCTATCCGCAAGGGCAAGCGGCCGTTTACCAAGCTTGACGTGCTGCATCGCGAGAACCTGCTGCAAGTGTTGGAAGAATACTCGATTACGGGCTTAAGCGAGGCGGAGGTCGATCACCTCAACACCGCCTGGCACCGTTTGCCGCCCTGGCCCGACTCCGTTCCAGGATTGCTGCGGCTGAAGTCGAAATTCATTATCGGCACACAGTCGAACGGCAACATCGCGTTGATGGTGAACATGGCCAAGAATGGCGGCCTGCCCTGGGATGTGATCCTGGGCTCGGAGGTCGTTCAAGCTTACAAACCGCAGCCGGAAGCCTATCGACGGGCGTGTGAGGCCCTCGGCCTGCCACCGTCCCAAGTGATGATGACCGCTGCCCATAACAACGACCTGGCCGCCGCGAAAGCGCAGGGGATGGCGACGGCGTTTGTCGCCCGGCCGTTGGAATTCGGCACGAAGAACCGGAAAGCCGATATTGAGCCCGGCCCGGGCATCGACGTTGCGGCCTGGAGTTTCACGGAATTGGCCGAAAAACTCGGCTGCTAGCCCGATGCAGGTTCGGGCATTCATGGAAACCGACCGTGCGGCCGTACTGGCGCTATGGCAGGCGTGCGGCCTCACCCGCCGGTGGAATCCTCCCGAAGGGGATCTGGACCGTGCGGTCGCCGGCAGCACCTCCGCAGTGCTGGTGGCCGCGGATGGCGGCGAGGTGGTCGGCTCGGTCATGGTTGGCGACGATGGCCATCGCGGCTGGGTTTACTACCTGTCCGCTGCACCGAACCGGCGAGGGCAGAGTATCGGGCGCAGATTGATGAATGCGGCTGAAGACTGGCTGCGGGCGCGGGGCGTGCGCAAACTCGAACTGATGGTGCGCACCACTAACGATGTCGCACTCGGTTTCTATGACCGGCTTGAATATGAGCGGGAACCGGTTGCAGTCTTGTCCCGGTGGCTGACCGAGACCGATCCGCGAGAGAGCATATGATTAAAGGCCCCGTACAATTCCTGCTCGACGCCCACGGGCGGCCGCAATATGCGGTGCTGCCGATTGAAGACTATTGGGCTCTTACCGGCGAACCAAATCAGGTGGCGGGCGATCAACAGGCGGAGCAGCAGCGCAACCCGCTGCACCAGAACGCACCAGGATTCGAGGTGCCCGAGGAAGTGCGGGCGGCGGTCCATACCGGCCAGCATCCTATCACAGCTTGGCGCGAGCATCGCGGCCTGACGCGAGAGATTTTGGCTGGCTGGATCGGTTTCGACGAGGACGATGTCGCCCATTTCGAGGACAACGACGCGGTGCCCACCGTAGAGATTCTACAAATGATTGCGAACGCCCTCGACGTCCCCATCCAGGCGCTTCTGCCGCCGGCTGAACCCGATTTGCCGTTGGACGAGTAGGGGAGCAGCCGGGTCGATGTGGGGCGTTCTACCGGTCAAGAATTTCGAGAACGCGAAGACCCGTTTGGCGCCCGCGCTATCCCCGGAAGAGCGCCGCGCTCTGTTTCGCCTGATGGTCGAAGACGTGCTGGCGGCTATGGTCAGCAGCAGCCTCGCCGGCGTCCTGGTCCTTACCAATGAGCCCGAGGTTAGCGATCTGGCCGGTCGGTACGGCGCCCGGGCCGTGGGAGAGCCAGAAAACCTCGGGCAAAGCCAAGCGGTTGCCCGCGCCATGCGGATCCTGGAATCCGAGGATGTTCGCGCCGCGGTCCAATTGCCGGGCGATATTCCCGCCATCTCATCGGCGGAGATCAACGCAATTGTCGCTGCGCATGGCGAGGGGCGCAAAAAAGCAATGACGATCGTCCAAGCCCACGACTTCCGCGGCTCCAACGCGCTGGCCGTCTCGCCCCCGACGCTAATCCGCTTTCATTTTGGCCACGACAGCTTCGAGCCGCATCTGGCCGAGGCACGCGGCATCGGCGTTGAACCTCTGATACTCACCGGCCTGCCGGGCATCGCCCTGGACATCGATACGCCGGAAGACCTCACCAAGCTGCTGGCTCGCCCCGGCCAAGGGTCGAAGGCAGCGGCCTGGGCGCGCAACCACGGCTTGGCCCGGCGGCTTAGTGAACTAGGCCACAGCTAAACAGCAGCGCTTAGTTCCTTGATATTGTTGTTCAAAATCTCATTATTCTCCGAATAGTCGACCGGGCAATCGATGAGATGCACGCCCTTGCTATTCAGGCAGTGCCCCAGAACCCCGCTCAAACCGGCCGAGCTTTCGACACGGTGGCCATGGGCACCGTAGGCTTCCGCATACTTGACGAAATCCGGATTGCCGAACTCCAGCCCCCAATCCTCAAAGCCCATATTCGCCTGCTTCCAGCGGATCATGCCATAAGAACTATCGTTGAGAACGAGGCAGGTCAGGTTCATTCCCATCCGAACCGCCGTTTCCAACTCCTGGCTGTTCATCATGAACCCGCCGTCGCCGCAAATCGCCATCACCTTGCGCTGCGGATAGAGCAGGTGCGCGGCCATGGCGCTGGGAAGACCGGCGCCCATCGACGCCAGCGCATTGTCGAGCAAGACGGTATTGGCTTCCGCCGCCAGATAGTTGCGGGCGAACCAGATCTTATAAATGCCGTTATCCAAGCAAATGATGCCATTGCTGGGCATCGCCGTCCGAACGTCGCGCACCAGCCGCTGCGGATAGATCGGGAAACGGGGGTCGTCGTTGCCGAGTTGGATGTTATGGTCGTGCGCGGCCTTGACCTCCAGCATGCGCGAAAAATCCCAATGCGCCTGGGGCTTCAGGGTCTCGTTCAACTGCCAGATAGAGTTGCCGATATCGCCGATCACCTCGATCTGCGGGAAATAGACCGGATCGACCTCCGCGGTGTTGAAGGACACGTGAATGACTTCGGTACCGCCCAACTCCATGAAAAACGGCGGTTTCTCGATCACGTCATGACCGACATTGACGATCAGGTCCGACGCCTCGATCGCGCGGTGAACGAAATCCCCCGCCGACAACGCCGCACAGCCCATGAACAGAGGATGCTCCTCGTCCACCACGCCCTTGCCCAATTGGGTCGTCACAAAAGGGATGTTCTTTTCGGTTACAAAGCGGGTGAGCATCCGGCTGGTGATTTTCCGGTTGGCTCCCGCTCCGATGATCAGGATAGGCGCCTTGGCGGCCTCGATCCGCTTGGCAGCCGCGCGGACGGCTTTCTCCTCCGCTATTGGCCGGCGCACCATGGAGGCTGGAATCACCTTCATACCGGTCTCGTCGGCGGCGATGTCTTCCGGCAATTCCAGGTGGACCGCCCCCGGTTTCTCCTGTTCCGCCAGCCTGATCGCTTCGCGGACGCGCGACGGGATATTGTCGGCGGACTGCAGTTGGTGGGCGTATTTGGTGATCGGACCCATTATCTCGACCACGTCCAAAATCTGAAAGCGGCCCTGCTTGGACCGGCGCACTGGTTTCTGGCCGGTAATCATCATCATCGGCATACCGCCTAACTGAGCATAGGCGGCTGCGGTGGTGAAATTGGTGGCGCCCGGACCCAAAGTCGCCAAACACACGCCCGTCTTGCCGGTAAACCGGCCATAAGTCGCTGCCATGAAGCCCGCGGCCTGTTCATGCCGGGTCAGGACGAGCTTGATTTTGGTCGAACGCGACAGGCTATCGACAAAGTCGAGATTTTCTTCCCCCGGGATCCCGAAAATGTACTCGACACCCTCCGCCTCAAGCGCTTCTATGAACAAATCCGATGCGGTTTTCATAATGTCTTCACCCACTTGATAAGTTCTCATGCACGGATGAACCTACCACGGGAACATCGAACCAGGAATTTTTCCGATACGATTCCGCGTTCAAGATTTCGGGAGAACGGATCGCCAAGACAAACGACTGCGCGGACGTCCAGGCAGCAGTAGCCCAGGCAGCAGTAGCCACGACAAGCGCCGGAGGGTTTATTTGGCCGAGCGCGTCCCCCGGATCTTCGAGACCGAGGCCACTGCAACCCGAATTGAGGTTTATAGACCGCTACCGGATTTTCATGCTACCGTTCACTACTAAACCGTCGCACTACACAGTGCGCGGACACATAATTTTCACCTATAACAACAGCTTAAGGTGGAGCATCGTCACGGTGGAACAAATCGACTTGGCCTCGTTTATGGATTGGGTCGTAACGCGGAATCCGGGTGAAACAGTTTTCCACCAAGCTGTTCACGAAGTCGCCGAAACTGTAATTCCGTTCATCCATGCCAACCCTGTGTATGCCAAAATCAAAGTGCTCCACCGAATGGTGGAGCCGGACAGGATCGTGTCGTTCCGGGTTACCTGGGCTGACGACAATGGCGAGGTCCAGGTCAACCGTGGCTACCGGGTCCAATTCAACAACTCGATTGGCCCCTACAAAGGGGGCATCCGCTTTCACCCGTCTGTCGATCAGAGTGTTTTGAAATTCCTGGGATTCGAGCAAACTTTCAAGAACTCGTTAACCCGGCTACCCATGGGCGGCGGCAAGGGCGGGGCCGACTTCGATCCAAAGGGGCGCAGCCAGCACGAGATCATGCGGTTCTGCCAAAGCTTTATGACCGAACTCTACAAGTATATTGGCCCGGATATTGACGTACCGGCGGGCGATATCGGCGTCGGTGGCCGTGAGATCGGCTACATGTTCGGTCAGTACAAGCGCTTGACCAATCATTTCAACGGTATTCTGACCGGCAAGGGCATCGAATACGGCGGATCGCTGATGCGGACGGAGGCGACCGGCTATGGCGCCGTCTATTTCCTGGAAGACATGTTGCATCATGTTGAGGATGCTATTGAAGGGAAAACTGCGGTCATCTCCGGCTCCGGCAATGTCGCCATCTATGCGGCCGAGAAGGTCCTGCATCGTGGTGGCAAGCCCATAACCCTTTCGGACTCCACCGGCTTCATCCATGACCCCGATGGCATCAGGCAAGAAAAGCTGGACTGGGTAAAACAGCACAAATCGCAACGCGGTGCGCGGATCGACGCCTATGTCAGTGAGTTCGGCGGCACGTTCCACGAAAACAAGCGGCCATGGAACGTGCCTTGCAATGTCGCGCTGCCATGCGCAACCCAGAACGAGTTGAATGAAAACGATGCGAAAGCGCTGATCGACAATGGCTGCATCGCGGTGTCTGAAGGCGCCAATATGCCCTGCACAGTCGAGGCTGTCGCAGTACTGCAAAGCTCTGGGGTCCTTTACGCTCCAGGCAAAGCAGCGAATGCGGGCGGCGTCGGCATGTCGGGTCTGGAAATGAGCCAGAATTCAGCGCGGCTGCATCGCGACGAGGAAGACCTGCGGCTCGCACTGCGCAAAATCATGACCGATATTCATACGGCCTGCGTCGAACATGGGTCAAAGCCCGATGGCAGCGTCGATTATCTGAAAGGCGCGAATATTGCTGGCTTCAAGAAGGTCGCCGACGCGATGCTGGCGTTCGGCGTCGTTTAGCGACCGTTCGGGCAGTAGGTGAATTCTAACGCCCGCTCCGCCTGTTCGGCGCGCGAACCGGCACGATTAACCGCATATTCTTCCTCTGCAACCATATTGGATCCGCTCTACTGCTCCTGAAACGGGATCAGGCACCGAGGTCATGCGCAAAATGTGGTGGGATTCGATACGCTTCGCCAGCAGGTTCAGCCGGTGTAAGCAGGCTGGAATTTCTATCATGGTGGCCATCGCCGGTACGGCTTTAGCCTTGTCGAGTCTGCTCGCGTTCGACGTTGCCAGAGCCCAGATGGTGTTCAGCAAATTACAGACCGCTACGGACGCGGCCACGCTTGCCGCAACCCGCGACATCGATTCGCCGACGCTCGAAACGGACATCCGGCAAGTATTCGACGCCAACTTCCCACCTGGATATTTGGGAAGTAAGGCAGCGAAGATAGAGACCGTGCTCCGCTACAGCAGCGGGTTGGTCCAGCAAATGCACCTGGCGGTGACGGTCGAGTTACCGTCACCCATCGCCGGTATGGTTCGAAAAGCCGGCAGCGATATGCACTTGTTGTCAGTCGAGACCAGAACAGAACGTCGGACGCATGGCGCCGAGTTGGCGTTGGTGCTCGACAATACCGGATCGATGCTGAAGAATAATAAAATTGGTTCTTTGAGAAGCGCTTCGAAAGTACTCCTCGATATCTTGTTCAGCGGCAAGGAATCCGTTCCAAATTTGTATGTCGCCGTCGTGCCGTACACCGGACGAGTCAATATCGGCACACAGCATAAACACTGGACCCGCGATCCTGGCCTGAACCTACTGAACAAACATACTTGGAGCGATTATGCGCCAGAAAAATGGGGCGGCTGTGTTCTCGCGCGCCCCTCTCCGCTGGACGTTAGCGACCTGCCCCCATCGGTCCGTGGCTTCGACCCCTTGTTTTGGCCGTCGTCGGTCATCGGCGGCAAGGTCAATCAAAGCAACCCTGCATTCCAAACCGTCTTCTACACAAAAGGCAACGACAAGAACGTTTGGCCGGACGCTGCCGGCAACACGTCTGACGGGCCAACTCCCAATAAAGTCTATGGGCCGAATGCCGATTGCGCCACGCCGATCACACCATTGACCAGTTCCTACCGGGCGCTGTGGACGGCGGTGGATCGGCAGAAGGCGAAGTATTATGGCGGCACACTCGCGAACGTCGGGCTTGTGTGGGGATGGCGCACGCTTTCGCCGCTCTGGCGTGGTCTTTGGTTCCAAAACGACGGATCGCCGGCACCGGACAATCGGCCAATGGACTATCTGTCTCCTGACAATTCAAAGGTCATTGTCTTGATGACGGATGGCGATAACGCGCTGGTGGGCGACCGTATGATGGCTTACGGACGGCCCGACTGGACAGGTCTCAAAGCGTCCATGCTTGATACGTATATGCTGAATGCCTGCGCTGCGATCAAAGCGGCAGGCATCATCCTTTTCACCATTACGTTCGGCGACGATGTCAACATTGCCACCCAAAAGCTCTACACGCAGTGTGCATCGGGAGAAAGTGACAGCCCACTCTTTCCCGGCCAAAAGTACTTCCATGCACCGTCCGCCTCGGAGCTAACAGCCGCATTCGGCAACATCGGCGGCCAACTCTCGGAGTTGCGGATCGTGCAGTAGAAGTGGTTTATTTATCCGACGGCCCCGTCTTCATACAGGACGTCGATCTCTCCCCGCGAAAGACTGAGCCAGTCGCTGAGAATTTCCCCGCTGTGCTCCCCCAAACCTGGGCTAGGCGCATCGGCGGGAAGTGGCGCGCCGTGAAACCGCAGCGGCGAGCGCGGCAGCGTGATATCGCCCAGTTGCGGATGGTGCTGATCGAACAACGCGCCACGGCCGCGCAAATGCGGGTCGCTGACGATCTCCGTCAGGTCACGGATGGCAGCGCATGCCACATGCGCGTTCTGCATCGTCTGGGCTGCGTCAGCCTTCGTCCGTTGAGAGGTCCATACGGTCATGACCTCGTCCACCAGAGCTTCGTTCTGCGCACGGGTGCGCGCATCCGCGAACCTCGGGTCGTCCAGCAGTTCCGGCCGGCCGATGACCTTGACCACGCTGTGCCAATGTTCCTCGCGAATGCAGAGCAGTGCGATATGGCCATCCAGACATTCGTAGACGTTGTAGGGTGCTGCGGCCAAGGCCGGATGTTTGTTGCCCCGCCGTGGCACCGGCACGCCGCCATTCTCGAACATGCCGGAGAAATTGGTGGTTAGCACCGGCAGCGCCGCCTCGACCATCGCCACCTCGACCACCCGGCCGACGCCGGTCACGCTGCGCTCGTAAAGCGCCGTCATGATGGCGGAATAGAGGTGCACGCCGCCGAGGAAATCGCAGATCGCCATGCCGGCTTTCATCGGCTGGCCGCCCTCGGGCCCCGTGACGCTCATCATGCCGCTGGAGGCCTGGATGGTAAGGTCCATCGCCAGATTGTCCCGGTCCGGGCCAGTCGTGCCAAAACCGGAGCCGGTGGCATAGATCAACCGCGGATTTGCCGTTTGCAATTCCCTTGCACCGCATCCGAGGCGGTCGAGCACGCCGGGCGCAAAGTTCTCCAGCAGGATATCCGCCTTGCGGGCTAGATCGAACAACAGCGCCTTGCCGGCACCGGTCTTGAGATCGAGCGCCATGCCGCGCTTGTTCTGGTTCAGCGCTGCCATCGCCCAGGGAATGTCGCGTCCCGACCGCGTGCGCTGGCGCAAGGCGTCGCCGCGCAAAGGCTCAACTTTTACAACCTCCGCTCCTGCCTGCGCCAACAGAAATCCGGCGTAGGGGCCGTTGTAAATCTGCCCCAAATCAAGGACGCGGATGCCGTCAAGCGGCATCCGCTTCAATGCGTTATAGCTCATCGCAGGCTGGAGCCAAGGATATCGCGGGCGATGACGTGGCGCTGCACCTCGGACGGCCCCTCGCCGATGCGGCGGATGCGCATTTCGCGAAACCAGCGCTCGAATGGCATGTCCTTGGCAACGCCGAGCCCGCCGTGGATCTGCATGCAACGATCGACGACTCGACCACCGGCTTCACTTGCGGTCACTTTGGCGATGGAGGCTTCCATGCGGAATGGCTCGCCATTATGGGCTTTGGACGCTGCCTCCAGCGTGTGCCAGCGGGCGGCGCGGATATCGCACTCGTTGTCCACCAACATCCACTGGATCGCCTGGCGCGAGGCGAGCGGCGCACCGAAAGTCTCGCGGATTTTGGCGTATTCGATGGCCAACTCCTGCGCCTTGATTGCCACGCCGATACAGGTCGCGGCGTAGGGAATGCGCTGGCGCGACAGCCGGTCATTGGCGATGGAGAAGCCGCCGTTCAGCTTGCCCAGAATATTCGCCTTCGGAATGCGCATGTCGGTGAACTGCAACTCCGTCGCGTACCGGGCGGAGCGGAGCGTGTGCACGATGCGACGAACGTGAAAGCCGGGTGTGTCCGTATCCACGATGAAGCAGGTGACGCCGCCACGCCCCTTGCTGGGGTCCGTTCGGGCAAATACCAGGCCATAATCGGCCCGATCCGCATTACTGATCCAGAGCTTCGCGCCATTGATGACATAGTCGTCGCCGTCCGCGACCGCACGGGTCTGAATCGCCCGCGCCGGATCGGAGCCTCCGGAGGGCTCAGACAACCCAAAGAAGACCTTCTTTTCGCCTCGAAGGGTTGGGTAGAGCCATTTCTCCCGCTGTTCTTCGTTCGCCTCGAACATCTGCGCGAGCCCCGCGCCGCCGAACGTGTTGTAGCAGGGGGCATAGAGCCCGGCCCGGTGCTGGCTCATCTCGATGGCGATCAACGTTCGGGTGACGATGTCGATATCCGGCCCGCCGAACTCCGGTGGGATATCAAGGCCGAACAGACCCATTTCCTCGGTCTTGGCGGTCAGACGGGCGAAATCGTCGGGGTCCAACTCATCGGTATCCGGGTCGAGCTTGTCCTCTATCGACCAGATTTCATCGCGCACATAACGGCGCACCTGGTCGACAATCATTTTCTGTTCTTCAGAGAGGGAGAGATCCATAAGGGCGCTTCCTTTAGCCTGGGCTGATCTTACCAAGTCCACGCCCATCCGCTTCTGGGTTGAGGGGGGGCAGGCGGCCTTCGTTATCGAATTGGTGCACCATTAGCAGTTCGCGATGGCGGGTGCGGTAGCTGGTGTTGACCTCCAGCCGGAACTGGGTCGCACCTTCCGGCGGTTCCGCAGCTTTTGCCTGGATTTCACCGCGCAGGCCGAACAGCGACCTGCCAGTCGCAGCGCCGATATACAGCACCTCGCCAGCATCGTTGGCCAGTTGATAGACGCCCAGATTACCAGCCACCTTATCGGCCTCCTCCGGTGTCAACGGCCGCCAGGGTTTGATCATGCGGATGGGAATGGCCATGTCGCCCTATGCTCCCTTGAAGTCGGCGGTGCGCTTGTCGAGGCGGGCGCGGATGCCTTCTTTCGAATCCTGGCTCTCCCGCGTCGCGTTCACAAGTCGATCCTGCTCCGCATGCTCGATATCGTCGCGATAAGCCATCTGGCGCACCATCATGCTCTTCATGGCGCGCAGTGACAGCGGCGCGTTCGCCGCCAAACGGTCGATGACCTTTTGCGCCTCCTTCTGGAGCTCATCGGGTGGCGCCACGCGGCCAATAATGCCCAGTTCATGCAATCTGGTCGATGGCAGCGGATCGCCCAACAACAGGATCTCCCGTGCTGCGACCGGTCCTGCCACCTCCATCAACTTCTTGGTCAGGAACCATGTCGGCGCGAGGCCGATCTGCGCCAGGCTCATGCCGAAGCGCGCGCTGGTGGATGCCACGACAAAATCGCAGTGCAGCGCCAACTCGTTGCCGCCGGCAATGGCATCGCCATGCACCACCGCGACGACCGGCAGTGGGTTCATCTCAATGGCGTGCAGCATCACCTCAATCGGCGATTCGTTGGGCTTGGCCGGCTTCTGCAGCCGCTCGGCCAGATCCATGCCAGAGCAAAAGCTCGGCCCCTCCGCCCGCAGCACAATCACCCGGTCGGCAGGCGCTGGCTCAGCGCGAAAAGCCGCCGTCATCTCGTCCAGCATGGCCAGATTGAGCGCGTTGCGTTTCTCGCCGCGGGTCAATGTGATCGTCTTGACCGGCCCCGCCTGCTCGACGCGGACATACTGCATGGCGTGTTTCCTTGAAGAGATGGCTTTGTTGATGCCTGAATGCTGCGACCAGGCGCGCTGAAGGTCAACTGGGCATTGCTTGTTTCATGCTATAGAAAAGCCTGACAGACGCGCTGCGGCGACCGCGTTCCGGAGCCATATGCCGCCGTCACCGCCGCGCCGCGATACCACCGATAGCACAAGAGGCATCCCATGAGCATCCCAACCACCCATCGCCGCATCGTCCTTACCTCCCGTCCGCAAGGTATGGTGAGCCTCGACAACTTCCGGCTGGAGGAAGTGCCGGTTCCGGAACCGGGGCCCGGCCAGATCCTGGTGCGCCAGATCTATCAGTCCTTGGACCCCTACATGCGCGGCCGGATGAATGACGGCCCCAGCTATGCCCCGCCGGTGCCGATCGGCGGCGTGATGGAGGCAGGCGGCGTCGGCGAAATCGTCGCCTCACAGCATCCAGACTGGAAAGTGGGAGAGATCGTCGAGGGTCGGCTCGGCTGGCAGGAATACTGCATCCCGCCCTATGAGCGCATGCGCAAAGTGGACCCCGCGCTGGCCCCGATCTCAACCGCCAACGGCGTGCTCGGCATGCCGGGCATGACCGCCTATTTCGGCTTCCTCGAAGTTGGCCAGCCGCAGCCGGGCGACACCGTCGTGGTCTCCGCCGCCTCCGGCGCCGTCGGCGCGGTGGTCGGCCAAATTGCGCGGATCATGGGCTGTCGCGTGGTGGGCCTGGTCGGCAGCCAGGCGAAGGCCGATTACATCACCGGCGAGCTGGGATTCGACGCCGCCATCAACTACCGCACCGATGATTTGATGCAGGCCTTGGGCCGCGAGTGCCCGAACGGCATCGACGTCTATTTCGAGAATGTCGGCGGCAAGGTCTGGGATGCGGTCGTCGAGCATCTCGCCATCGGCGCCCGCGTTGCGGTCTGCGGCCGTATCGCGGAGTACAACCTGACCGAGCCGGAGTTGGTTCCGCGCAATCTACGCTTCTTCATCCCGAAGCGCGTGCGGATGCAGGGCTTTCTGGTGTTCGACTTCAACCAGCGACACCCCGAGGGCCTCACCCGTATGGCGCGATGGATCAAATCTGGCGAGGTCAAATATAAGGAGGATATCGTCGAAGGCATCGAAAACGCCCCGGCAGCCTTCCTGAAATTGTTCCAGGGCGAGAATTTCGGCAAGCTGCTGGTCAAAGTCGGCAACGATCCGACCTGACCTGCCGCCGCTGCGACACCGGGCAGTCATTCCCTCGGCTGCCCGGCTGTCCTAAAGTACCGCATGATAGCGATTGGCCCGCCAATCAATAGGAGTGCTTGCCATGGACGCGCTTGTCTCTCAGATGAACCCGACTGAACCGACCGAGACCTGGCTTCAGGCCTTCGAGGCCGCTGTCACTGCCGGCGATATCGATGCCGCCGCCGCACTGTTTCTGACCGATGGCCATTGGCGCGACGTGCTGGCTTTCACCTGGAAAATCGAGACGTTCAATGGCCGCGGCGAGATCGAGTCGATGCTCGACCGCCGCCTCGCCACGGTGCGGCCTCGCAATTTCCACCTTCCCGAGCACCGCACGCCGCCACGCGTGGTCAACCGCGCCGGCCGCGACTGCATCGAGGCCATCGTCGGCTTCGATACGGCGACGGGGAAAGCTGACGGTATCCTGCGCCTCGTCCCCGATCCGGACCGGCCGGGCAAGTCCAAAGCTTGGATCCTCGCCACCGCGCTCGACGAAATCCGCGGCCATGAGGAACTGATCGGCGAGCGCCGGCCCGGCGGCCAGGAATACGCCCGCCAATACGGCGCCGATAACTGGCTCGACCTGCGCCAGAAATCCCGGAAGTACGAGGACCGGGAGCCTGCGGTGCTCATCGTCGGCGCCGGCCAGGCGGGCCTGACCGTTGCGGCGCGGCTGACGGTGCTTGGCGTCGACACGCTAATGGTCGATCGCTTCGCCCGCGTCGGCGACAACTGGCGCCACCGCTACCACTCGCTGACCCTGCACAACGAGGTCTGGGTCAACGACCTGCCCTATATGCCCTTCCCGCCGAACTGGCCGGTCTATATTCCCAAAGACAAGCTGGCGAACTGGTTCGAGGCTTATGCCGAGGCCATGGAGTTGAACGTCTGGACCTCGACCGAAATGGTCAGCGGCTCGTATGACGAGGCCGAGGGCGTCTGGACTGTCACTCTTCGCAATGTCGAGGACGGTAGCGAGCGCGTGGTGAAGCCGCGGCATGTGATCTATGCGACCGGCGTCTCCGCCATTCCGATCATGCCGAACTTGCCGGGAATGGCCGATTTCAGGGGCAAGATCATGCACTCCGGCGCCTATCAGACCGGCAAGGAATGGGCCGGCAAGAAGGCCATCGTCGTCGGCACCGGCACCAGCGGCCATGACGTGGCCCAGGAACTCACCACCTGCGGCGCCGAGGTTACGCTGCTGCAGCGCAGCCCGACGCACGTGGTCAGCCTGAAACAGGCGCAGCGGGTCTATTCCGCCTATTACGAAGGCCCCCCGGTCGCCGACAACGATTTGCTGGCCACCGCCAGTCCCTACCCGGTGCTGGTCAAATCCTTCCAACAGGTCACCAAATCCATGCTGGAGGAGGACAAAGACCTGCTCACCGCGCTGGAGGGCGCGGGCTTTAGGCTCGACCACGCGGGCGGCGAGGACAAGACCGGCTTCCAGATGATGTATCTGCGCCACGGCGGCGGCTACTACTTTAATGTCGGCGCGTCCGACATGATCATCGACGGCCGCATCAAGCTGGTGCATTACGACGACATGGAAACCTTCGTTCCCGAAGGCATGAAGATGAAGGACGGCAGCGTCGTCGAAGCCGACCTGCTGGTCACCGCCACCGGTTACAAGAACCTGCAAGACACCGTGCGCATGTTCATGGGCGACGAAATCGCCGACCGCGCCGGCCCTGTCTGGGGCTATGGCGATGGCCAGGAGTTGCGCAACATGTGGCAGCGCACGCCGCAACCAGGCCTATGGTTCACCGCCGGCAGCCTGGCGCAATGCCGGATATACTCGAAGTATCTGGCGCTCCAGATCAAGGCCTGCGAGGTGGGGCTGCTGGAGCGTGAGCAAGAGCGGTAAAGCCTGACCCCAACAGTTGCCAGCAAGCCATGCGCAGGCATACTCTCAGCTTCCATTCTGATTATCGACACCAGCCGAGCATTCGCGCGCCTCGGTGCAAGGGAACGCTATGCAAATCAATCCTGGGAACAAAACACCTAAGGTCGTGACCGCCGCCGATGCGGCAAAGGTCGTCAAGTCCGGCGACTGGCTCGACTACGGCACCACGCTGGTGCAGCCTGATCTGTTCGACACGGCGCTGGCCGCACGAAAGGCTGAACTGCGTCAGATCAAAATCCGGTCCTGCATCGCGGTGCGGCCGCGGGCGGTGCTGGAAGCCGACCCGAAAGGCGAGCATTTCTTCTGGTTCAGCTGGCATTTCGGCGGTTACGACCGCGCGAAACACGACGCCGGCATCGCCCATTACATCCCAGTGAACCTGGGCGAGATCCCGGACTATTACCGCCGGTTCAATGACCCCGTCGACGTGGCCATCATGAAGGTCCGGCCGATGGACGAGGACGGCAATTACAACCTGGGTGGCAGCCTGCTCTGGCACCGGGCGGTGATTGAGCGGGCGCGGGTCGTAATCGTCGAGATTTGCGACAAGCTCCCCTATGCCTATGGCGAACATTGCTGCATCCATCGCGGCGAGATCGACTATATCATTGAGGGCAACGACCTGCCCTGCGCCGAACTGCCGAGCGCGCCGCCCTCCGACGTCGACAAGGCGGTTGGCCGGTTGATCGCGGCGGAGATCGAAAGCGGCTCCTGCCTGCAAATCGGCATTGGCGGCATGCCGAACGCCGTATGCTCGCTGCTGCAGCATAGCGATGCGGGCGACTTTGGCATTCAAACGGAAATGCTGACGGACGGCATTATCGACCTCTACAAGGCCGGCAAGATCACCGGTGCAAAGAAACAACTCGACCCGGGCAAGAGCGTCTATACCTTCGCGCTAGGCTCGCAGTATCTCTACGATACGATCGACCGCAATCCGGATTTCCTGTGCGCCCCGGTGGAATACACCAACCTGCCGCACAACGTCATGCGCAACAACAAAACCGTGGCGATCAACAACACGACGCAGATCGACCTGAAGGGGCAGGCGGCCTCAGAGACCGACGGGCACCGCCACATCAGCGGCACCGGCGGCCAGTTGCAATTTGTGCGCGGCGCCTATGCGTCCGAGGGCGGCAAATCCTTTATCTGCCTCGCCTCCACCTACGAGCGACAAGGCAACCGCAAGAGCCGCGTCGTCCTCAACCTGACCGAAGGCAATATCGTCACCGCGCCTCGCTCCGATATGATGTATGTGGTGACCGAATACGGCATCGTAAATTTGAAGGGCAAATCCGCTGCAGAACGGGCAGTAGCTCTCATCTCTATCGCCCATCCGGATTACCGCGAGCAGTTGGAACGAGAAGCCCGCGACAACCGCCTGATCCCGAAAGGGTATGGGTGACCGGTCACCAGTTGGAGGCACACCATGAACCAATCAATCCAAATGTCGGGGCAAGACTCGAGCGCGCGCATTCCCGTGCTGAATGTCGCCCCGTTCCTGGCTGGTGAGCCGGGCGCCGCCGAACGACTGGCCGCTGAGATCAAGCAGACATGCGAGGACACCGGCTTTCTGGTAATCTCCAACCACGGTGTGCCGCAACACCTTATCGACCAAGCGTTCGGCACGGCGGCTGACTTTTTCGCCCTCGATGAGGATCGGAAGATGGCGCTGCGCATTGGTGAGCAGAACATCGGCTATCTGCCCTATGGCGGACAAACGATGAAGACCTCCACCATCCAGGTCGCGAACAAGCCGAACTACAGCGAATCCTTCTACATCACCGTGCCGGACCCCGATCCGGCCATGCAAGACGTGGCCACGGACCTGAACAAATGGCCGCCGGCTATGCCGGACTTCAAAGCCACACAGA
Organism: uncultured Alphaproteobacteria bacterium; assembly: GCA_963974445.1. Lineage (GTDB taxonomy): Bacteria > Pseudomonadota > Alphaproteobacteria > Bin95 > Bin95 > JACKII01. The sequence continues at coordinate 25,437 of CAXBDI010000006.1, read as the reverse complement.
CCGAGTATTTCCAGACCATGCGGGCGCTGGCCCAGCGGTTTCTGCCGGTGTTCGCCCTGGCGCTCGACCTGCCGGAGGATTATTTCACAGCGGACTTCCAGGGCGCGAACTGCACCGTGCGCCTGATCCAGTATGCCCCTCAGCCCCCGGACCAGGACGACCTGTTCGGCTTTGCAGCCCATACCGACGGCAGCTTCATCACCTTCCTGCCCCGGTCGAAATTTCCAGGCCTGGAAGTCAAGACGAAGGACGATACATGGATTCGCCCGCCGGACGTGCCGGGCGCCTTCATCGTTAACACCGGCGAGATGCTGGCTCGCTACTCAAACGACCGCTTCGTTCCTACCCCGCACCGGGTCGTCAACAGAAGCGGCGCCATCCGCCACGCCATGCCCTTCTTCTTCGGCCCAAACCGCCAGAAGGTCGTCCACTGCGGCCCCACCTGCGTCAGCCCGGATAACCCGGCCAAATACGAGCCGATGAGCTCTGCCCAACTGAACGCCATCAAGGACAAAGCCAACTTCCCGCACCGCCGGAAAGCGACTTAAGCCACGCGGACTTGGCCATCGGGCAACCCGCTGCGGCTCGCCCTCATGTCCGGCCAGCGAGACCGGGCTAACAACTTTATCGTCTTCCATGGCGTATCACAGCGTCGGGGGATGTGGCTGGTCTCGCAACGGCCACGATACGCCGCCTTCATTTTACCAGCATCACCAACTTTCGCGCTTAGCGCAACGTGGCCTGCGGAAGATCGGAGACTGGACCATGGAAATCATCAAGCGCTCGCACTACGCCAAAGGCTTCCAGGTTCTATCCCGACGCCGGGTCGTCGAGCGCACCTTCGCATGGCTCGGGCGATGCCGGCGTCTTGCCAAGGACTTCGAGAAGACCATCGCAAGTGCAAAGGCCTGGATCATTATCGCTCACATCCGCCGCGTCACCCGACGCCTCGCAAGGTATTGTTACGCCGCATAGGGTTTCGAGCGAAATTCTGAGACTTTGTCGGTAGCGGGCGATTTGTTATTGGCTCTTACGCATGGGCCCCGGCTCAAGGCCGTTGGTATTACACTGCCAAAGCCGGGCGAATGGCGCGGAGGTAGGTTTGCATGCCGGCGCTGCGGTCCCAGTGCTTTGGGTAGCCGAGCGAGACTTCTTCGTATCGCACGTCATCCCATTCGTCGGTACGGCGGATGTGCAGGTGGCCGTAGATCACCGTCTGGGCGCGAAACCGCGCCGGCCAGTCGCTCGTCGCGGTGGTGCCGCACCAGGGCGAGAATCGCGGGATGCGTCGCATGCGCACCAGGTCCTGGCGCAGCGGATAGTGGTTCACCAGGATCGTCAGCAAGAGCGGGTCGAGCGCTTCGAGTCTCGCCTCCGCGTCGGCGCACAATGCCTTGCACCAGGCCTCCCGCGAGGCGAACGGGGTCGGGTTCAGGTACATTTCGTCGGCGCAGGCGGCGCGGCCTTCCTTGGCCCAGGCCACCACGTCGGCACGGGTCACGCCCGGCGGGCGGAAGCTGTAATCGTAGAGCGTGAACAGCGAGGCGATGGTGCAGGGGCCGCCGGGACCCACCCAGACCGGCCAGTCGTCCGCTGGCGTCAGCACACCATAGCTGCGGGCCAAGTCGACGAGCGCTGCGTACTTCGCCGGTCCAGCCAGGCCGCCGAATTCGGGGTCGTCGTTGACAGTCCACAGGTCGTGATTGCCTGGTGTCCAGATCACCTTGGCAAAGCGTTCGGTCAGCGTTTGAAAGGCGAAGTGCACATGCTCGCTGCGCTCCGCCACGTCGCCGGCCAGGATCAGCCAGTCCTCGCCATAATGCGGCAGGGCCGCGAGTGCGGCGCGGTTGATGCCGGAGGCAAGGTGCAGGTCGCTGATCGCCCAGAGCTTCATCGCCACGACGCTAGCCGGTGGTGGGGCGCAACGCTAGTGGCGCGAGCGAAACAAAGGGGTCCCCGCCTGTATCGCCGTTGACACGCCACCGCCGTCATCGACACAGTTCCGGGTCAGGTTGGATGCAGGTATCTCGGACGCGGGCGTTGATGACGGTGATGAGTTTTCGTGCGATGGCGATCATCGCGACGATCTTCTTTCCGCCGTTGGCCACGAGGCGCGCATAGTGGGCGCCGAGGTCGGGGTTGGCGGGACGAGGCATGTTGGCGTACCTTCCGATTTGCTTGAGATTGGCTTCGGGCGTTGTGGCCCGATCAACGCATCAAACGTTTGCGGGAAGCGATGGGCGACCAGAATGACGTCGGGCCTGCGCCCCATCGCGAGACGGCCGGCCCATCCGCGCTGTTTCCGGCACGGCCGCCCCTGAAACAGCGCCCCGGCAAGCCAGGACTACCCAACTATACCACCAACCGAACACTCTCGATCGCTCCCGCCTTTTCCGCCTAGCCTGAACAGATACTAGGGCGCGAGGCCCGTAAGACAAGCAGAGGATCGGGGCATCGTCGGCCAAATCTCCATCAGTGTCGATATTTCCAAATTTCCCGCCGCCAAAATCAGACGCTAGCTGGCCTCTGCTTGCGCTCGCGATGGGCAATGTAGAGGCCGGAGCTCATGATGATGGCCGCACCGATCCAGGTCCATTGATCCGGGAAATCGCCGAACAGCACAAAGCCGAACGCCGTCGCGCCGACCAATTGGCCATAGCTGAACGGTGAGATGACGGCGGCGGGTCCCCGTTGAAACGCCATGGTAAGGAAATAGTGGCCGAGCGCTGCGAACACGCCCAGCACACCCAGCAGGCCAATATGCAGCGGCTCGGTCGGCGTTTCCCACACGGTGAGCGCCCAGGGCGCGCCGACGGCGGTACCGACGATCGTGGCGATGGTCGCGGACGTCTCCGCCCGCTCCTCGCCCGCGTATTTGCGGGTGAGCAATGCGTAGAATGTGCCGCAAAAGGTGCTGGCGACGATGAACAGGATGAACAGGTTGGTGTCGCCCATGCCCGGGCGGATGACGATCAACGCGCCGATAAATCCGACAAATACCGCGGCCCAACGCCTCGGTCCGACGTATTCGCCCAGAAAGGGCACCGAAAGCGCGGTAATCAGCAGCGGTCCGGTCATCGTGACGGTCGCAGCGGTCGACATCTGCAACGCCGCCAGACCCTGGAAATACAGGGCGGAGGAGGCGAACAGCAACAGGCCGCGGATCACTTGGATGCCGAGATGCTTCGGACGGAATATCCGCCAGTGATGCCGCGGAAAGAACAGGACGATCATCACGACCAGCGAGCCGACATAGCGGGCCCAGACCACCTGACCCATGTTGAAATCGGCCGACAAATACTTCGCCGCCGCATTCAGGCTGGAGAAGAACACAACCGCAGCGCACATATACAAAATGCCTTGCGCCACCTGGTCTTTGGGCGGCGCTGCGATAACCATGGTTCAGTTGTCGCCCGGCGAAGCCGGTTCTATCCCCGGCTCGGGCAGGCGGTGGGTTTCGAACACTTTGATCTGGGTCATCGCAAAGACGAAGGTCAGGCCCATCAGACCCCAGACCTTGAATAGCACCCAGGTATCAGTGTCCTGCGTGCGCCAGACGATCTCGTTCAGCACAGCCATGACGGCGAAAAATATGCCGAAGCGGAAGCTGAGTTTGTGAAAGCCAGCGTCGTCGATGGGCCAAACCTTGCCCAGCACGTACTTCAGCATCGGCTTCTTGAACAGCAGCCCGCCCAGCAGGATGACCGCGAACAACGCCTGCACGATGGTCGGTTTGATCTTGATGAAGGTCTCGTCGTTCAGCCACAGGGTCAGGCCGCCGAACACTCCGACAATCACCGCCGTGACCACCGCCATCATCGGGATCGTCCGCCGCACCAGCCATGACGCGACCAACGCCGCCAGCGTCGCGGCCATCAACGCGCCTGTGGCCGGAATCAGACCCCAGCCGAAATAGGCGACGAAGAATATGACCAGCGGGCCGTAGTCGGTCACCGGCCCGATCCACTTCGGTTCGTTTGGCTTCATCTGGCGTCCTTGGGAAAACTCATGATGGGGCAGATGTAGTCGTGTGGCGCCGGTAAACAAATGCTGCCTATGGACGCTAGGCGAGGGGCGGAGGATTGTTCTCGGCTACCGATTGCCTGGAGCCTCCGCCTCCGTCCAGGCCCGCACCATGGCTCGCATGGTTTGAGCCGGGTCGGCGGCGCGCATGATCTCGCCCATGACCGCGATGCCACTGGCGCCGGCCTCGCGGCAGAGGCGCACCTGCTCGATGCCGATGCCGCCAAGGGCGATAAGCGGCAGCGGCGATCCGGCAGCGGCGGTTTGCAACGACTCCAGACCCACCGCGGGGCCATAGCCCGGCTTGCTGCGCGTCAAAAAGATCGGACTGAGGGTGGCGTAGTCAGCGCCGGCCGCCGCTGCCAAGGCTATCTCCGCCGCGGAATGGCAGGAGCAGCCGATCAGACAGCGCGGGTCCACCGCTCGCTTCGCTGCGGCCACATCGCCGCCGGTCGGCAAATGCAGGCCACGCAGGCCCAGGCTGGCCGCCAGAGCCACATCCGCATGCACGCCAACGCGGGCGCGGTAGGGTTCGGCGCGTTTCAACAGGGTTTCGGCGAGGCGGCGGCGCTGGGCGGCGGGCAGGTCTTTCTCCCGCAGGCTAACCCAGCGGCAGCCGCCGTCGAAGGCCGCGGCGGCGACATCCTCCACCGCCCGTCCTGCCTGGCTGCGGTCGGTGATCAGCAGGATCGGTGGCGAGGGCAGGGGGCGAGGCAATTCAGCCGCCGATCAGGCCAAGTTGCGGGCTCGATGGCTCGGCGCGGGGCAATTTCGGGATGCGGCCTGCCATGAACGCATCGCGCCCGGCTTGCACCGCCAACCCCATGGCGCGGGCCATGCGCACCGGGTCCAGCGCCTTGGCGACGGCGGTGTTGAGCAACACGCCGGCGCAGCCGAGTTCCATCGCCACCGCCGCGTCGCTGGCCGTACCGATGCCGGCGTCGCAGATTACCGGCACCGGCGAGTCCGCTACGATGCGGGCCATGGCGGCTGGATTGGCGACGCCCAGCCCAGAGCCGATGAACGAGCCCATCGGCATCACCGCCGCGCAACCCACGTCAGCCAGTTTGCGGCAGGTCACCGGGTCGTCGTTGGCGTAGGGGAGGACGATGAAGCCGTCTTTCACCAACTCCTCCGCCGCGCGCAGCAATTCCTCGACGTCGGGATAGAGCGTGTCGCGGTCGCCAATCACCTCCAGCTTGACCCAGTTGGTTTCCAGCGCCTCGCGGGCGAGTTGTGCGGTCAGCACGGCGTCCTTGGCGGTCGCGCAGCCGGCGGTATTGGGTAACAGATGCTTGCCGGCGAGAACGTCGGTCATGCTGTCGGTATAGCCCTCCAGCGAGATGCGGCGAATGGAGACCGTCACGATCTCGGCACCGCCGGCCTCCAGCGCGTCCAGCATCACCTTCCGGTTCGGATAGCCGCCGGTGCCGAGCATCAGACGGGAACTGAACCGCACCCCCGCGATCTCCAGCGCGTCGTTCGCATCGTTTTTTGACGTAGTCATTTGCATGGTCAAGGCTCAGCCTCCTGAAAACGGTTTGACGATCTCGACTGAATCGCCATGGGAGAGTGTCGTTGCGCTCCATTCGATTTTGCGCACGAGGGCGCCATTGAGGGCAACGGCGACGCCCTTGGCATCCAGCTTCACGCCTTCTTCGGTCAACAAAGCGGCGACGGTTGCGGCGGAGGATTGGCGCGGCTCGCCGTTTATGGTCAGTGTCTGGGTCATGCGACTGCCTTCCCCTTGGGTCTTGCGGCGTACTTTGTGGCAGTAAAACGGTCTATGCGGAACGGCTCGGCGACGGCAGGCAAATGACCTGTCAACACGGCCTCGCTGACTGCATCCGCCGTCATCGGGGCCAGCAGGATGCCGTTGCGGTGATGGCCGGTCGCGAGGAACAGTCCTTCGACGCTGGTCGGTCCGAAAATCGGCGCGTCGTCACGGCTGGTCGGACGGAAGCCGACCCAGGTCTCGACCACTGGCAACTCCTCGATGGTCGGCAGCGCCCGCCAGGCGGTATCCAACAAGGCGAGGAGGCCGCCGGCGGTAATCGTCTCGTCGAAACCGCGTTCTTCCACTGTTGCGCCGATCAGCAGACGGCCATCCAGCCGCGGTATCAGGTAGGTGGCCGGCGCCCATACCACATGGCGGAGGATGGGGGCCGCCGGGTCCATTTGCAACGCCAGCATCTGGCCTTTCACCGGACGCACCGGCGGCTTCGCCTCTGGCGGTAGCCCCACCAGATCGCCGGACCAGGCGCCGGCCGCCAGCACGACGGCGTCGGCCGCCACGCTCTGGCCGGCGACGACGATGCCGGTTGTCCTGCCGCTCACCGTCTCCAACGCCTCGACCGCTGTATTCGGGTGCAGGCGGGCGCCGGCTTTTTCGGCGGCAACGACCAGGGCGCGCAGCAGGTCGCGGTTTTCCACCTGATGGTCGCCGGGCGAGTAGACTGCCGCGGTCAGGTTGCGGCCCAGGTGCGGCTCGCGCTGGCGGGCATCGGCTGGTGTCAGCCACTCCAGCTTCAGGCCGAGCCCGACCTGATAGTCGAAATGATGGCGCAGCGCCGCGGCCTCGTCGCGGTTGGTGGCGACGACCAATGTGCCCTCATCGCGGTAGCCAACTGAGATACCGCTCGCCGCCTGCAACGCATCGCGGAATGCGGGCCAGCGCGCCTGACTGTCGAGACACAGCGCCGTGAGCGCCTCTTCGCCCGGCTCCGCCTCAACGCTGGCGGCCAGCATGCCGCCTGCCGCCCAGGTCGCACCACGGGTTCCGGGGCCGATAGCGCCGGAGTCGTAGACGTCGACCAAGCAGCCGGCGCCGGCCAATCGCCAGGCGATAGCCAAGCCGTTGACGCCGCCGCCGACGATAGCGACGGCCGGTTTGGCAGCAGAGTTTTTCGGTGAGCCCAATGTCCTGCCTCCCTGCGCTGGCATTATCCAGATCAGGTCCGTTGCGGGTGTACTCTCAGCGATGCGCCACCACGGCACAAAGCACCCCGGGCTGATACCGCATTTGTTGCGCAAAAATGCTGGCCGGTCAAGGAATTCGCCGCCGATCACGCGCAAATCACGCTGAATCACACATTCTCACGTATGGGGGAGATGCGGTCCCCACCGTCTGATTAACGGCCTACAGTCAAGGGCGTCGCAGTACCACCCAACAGGGGAATGCCGATGTCAGAACGATTGCAAATACCATCTCGCCGCAGCGCTATGCGTTGGCTTGCAGCCTTACCGCTGGGCGCAGTGATGATTGTCGCGAGTGCGCAAAATGCCATCGCAAAAGCTAAAAAGGTTTCCGTCCGTTACCAGCCGGAGCCGAACGGCGACCGGAAATGTTCCGATTGCCGCCATTTCATCAAACCCGACGCCTGCAAGCTGGTGGAAGGTGAGATCAGCCCGAATGGGTGGTGTGCACTGTGGGCGAAGGCCCGCAAATAACCAAACCTGAAGGAGGATGAGTTTATGCTTTCAAGATCCCTGAAATTAGCTGCAAGCGGCTTGGCCTTGCTGGCCTTGGCGGCCTGCAATGACAGCATTGCGCAAAGCAATAGCGCCGCCCCCGTATCGCCGGCCGCCAGCAACAGCGAGGTGAAGCCGCCGTTTAGCGGCCCGAACAATGTCGCCTACGCCAAGATGCTGTGGTCGGAGATGCAGCGCATGCGACTGGTCGGCCCCAACGCCTGGGAAGGCACGGCCTATGAGGGCCAGGAGCCACACGGCATGTCGCTGGTCACCATCGACGGCATCGCCACCATCGCCGGCCACACCGGCCCGCTTCTGGTGAAGCGCAACTATGGCGGCCCCGGTGTCAGCCCGGAGGAGGTGAACGCCGATCCAGGCAAGTGGCTGAAGGCCGTCACCGTCATGTTCAAGCGCGAGGCCGGTTACGACAACGACAATCAGAACTGGTACTGGGCCAAGTATCTGCCCGATGGCACGCTGGATAAGAACCCCAAAGGCATGCAATTGGCCGGACGGGTCGCCAAGGGCGCGGATGTCGGCTGCATCGCTTGCCATGCGGCGGCGCCTGGCGGCGACTTTGTCTACAAGCATGACCGCTATAAGTAGACGTAGCGGCGGGTCAGGCGACCCGGCGTCCGGCTACATAAGTGGCGCGGACGACCGGCGTCTCACTTGCCATTTCAACGCGGATGAGGTCGGCACGCATGCCGGCCTCTATTCGTCCGCGGTCGGCGAGGCCAGCCGCCTTCGCCGGCGCAGCCGTCGCCCAACCGGTCGCGGTCGGCAGATCGGCCACGCCATTCTCTCCACCCAGCACAAACACCGCGTGCAGCAGCGAGGCCGGTACATAGTCGCTGGCCAGCACATCCAGCAACCCAGCCTTCGCGAGTTCCTCCGCCGAGACATTGCCGTAGTTGGAGCCGCCGCGCACGACGTTCGGCCCGCCCATCAGATTGGCCAAGCCGAGCGACCGAGCCGCCTTTGCTGCCGCCATCGTGGTCGGGAATTCGGACAGCACCATGCCTTCCGCCGCCGCCTGCTCCACATGCGCGGCAGTCTGGTCGTCGTGGCTGGAGAGCGGCAGACCGTATTCGTGCGCCAAAGCCACCAGTCGCGCGCGGATGCCGGGGGCCAGTTCGGCGCTGCGACGCAGGATGGTGGTGATGTGCTCGTCCATCTCCGCCTCGCTCAGGTTCATGGTTGCCATGTGACGGGTGCGGTAGATGGCGATGTCGGGCGACTGGCGTTGGCCGGGCGCATGGTCCATCAGCGAGACAAACCGCAGGCGCGGGTCGCCTAGGTATGGCTCCAGCAGGGTGATGGTGTCCGGATCGGTGACTTCGCAGCGGGCGTGAAGGAAGTGATCCACCCTAAGAGCGCCGGCTTTGCGGGCGGTCTCCAACCCTTCCAAGAGAGGGGCCAGCGATTCGGCGCGCTCGATATTGCGGTAGCTGGTGCCGAAGGGCAGGGCGTCGAACACCGTGGTGATGCCCGACGTGGCGATCTGGGCGTCGTGAGCGATGGCGGCGGCTGCCGGGTCCCAGCGGACGCCGGGGCGTGGCTGGTAGTGTTTCTCAATGGCGTCGGTGTGCAGGTCGATCAGGCCAGGCAACAAATAGTCGCCGCCGCAATCCACGTCGCCGATGGTGCGGCCCCGCTCGACCGCCTGGATGGTGTCGCCATCCAGGATGATCGCGCCATCGACTATGGCGTTGGGCAGGACGATGCGTGCGTTTGCAAGAACGGTCATTCGCTACTGTCTCTTCGATTCGGGCTGTCGAGGCGAGGGTTACGCGACCCGCTCTCCCTGCCGCCAGACGGCGCGGACCACCGGCACGCCATCGTGCAGGCGAACGCGGACCAAATCGGCACGCAGGCCCTCGGCGATGCGGCCGCGGTCGTCGAGCCCTACCATCCGCGCCGGGGTCGCTGTGACCGTTGCAACGGCGGCGGCAGTCGAAAGCCCGGCTTTTTCGCGCAGCAGAAAGGCCGCGTGTAGCAGGCTAAAGGGCGCATAGTCGCTGGAAAGGCCATCAACCAGCCCCGCCTCGGCCAGTTCCAGCGCCGAAACATTGCCGGAATGCGACTCGCCGCGCACGACGTTCGGCGCGCCCATCACTGTGCCGATCCCCGCTTGCCTAGCCGCCTGCGCCGCCTCAAGCGACGTCGGAAACTCGGAGATCGTGACGCCGTCTCGCGCCGCCTCCGCCACGTGTTCCTCGGTCGTGTCGTCGTGGGAGGCGATAGGCAGGTCTCGGCCTTTGGTGCGCCATCGGTCCAGGATGATGCGGCGGTGCTTCGGAGCCAGCACCTGGCCGCGCTCGATCCTGTCTGTAACCCGGCTTTCGAAGGTCTCTCCCGGGTGAAGCCGGTTCGACATATAGACCCGGTACTTGTCCATATCGCGCCATTGCCGCTGGCCGGGCGTGTGATCCATCAGGCTGATGAGGGCGAACAGCGGCTCTTCCCAGTACGGCTCCAGCAGGTTGACGACGCCGGCGTCTGGCAGTTCGCAGCGCAGGTGCAGGTAGTGGTCGGCGCGGAAAAGGCCGGCTGCGGTTCCCTCTTGGATAGCCTCGACGCTGACCTTCAGAAACTCGCGGCGGCCCGGCGCATCCGAATACTCGCCGACCGAGATCGAGTCATAGACGGTGGTGATGCCCGCCCCGGCGCACGCGACGTCGTGCGCCAGGATCGCCGCCAGAGAAGAGGGCCAGGTGATGCCGGGCCGGGGGCGCAGGTTCTTTTCGATATTGTCGGTGTGCAGTTCGACCAGGCCGGGGATGAGGAAGTCGCCCTCCATATCCTCGCCGGTTGCCGGCCCGGTGTCGATGGCCCGGATGGTGCCGCCGGCTATCGAGACGTGACCGCTGAACGCCGCGTCATCGGTGACGACGCGGGCGTTGGTGAGGGTGTGGGCACTCATGCGGCTGTTGCAAACTCCGTAACGTCGAACAGGCGGGTGGCGATGGCGTCGCGCACCGGTGCATCGTGACAGATGGCGACGATGGCGGCGCCAGCCTCCCGGGCCTCGGTGATCAGGGCCACCACGGTCTCGCGATTGGCTTGATCCAGGCTGGCCGTCGGTTCGTCCAGCAATAGAATAGGAAAGGAGCGAATGAAAGAGCGGGCGATGTTCACCCGCTGCTGCTCTCCGCCGGAGAACGTGGCGGGCGGCACGCTCCAGAGCCGTTCCGGCAATGCGAGGCGGGCGAGCAGGGTCTTGGCGCGGGCCTTGGCGATCTCCGCATCGATGCCTTGCACCAGCAGCGGTTCGGCGACGAGTTCCAAGATCGGCACCCGCGGAATCACCCGCAGGAATTGGCTGACATAGCCCATGGTCTCGCGTCTGATCTCCAGCACCTGCCGCGGTTCGGCGGTGACCAGATCGACCCACTCGCCGCGATGCCACACCAAAACGCGCCCGGCATCCGGCAGATAGTTGGCGTAGAGCGAGCGCAGCAGCGTGCTCTTGCCGCTGCCGGAGGGGCCGGCCAGCACCACGCACTCGCCCGGCGCGACGGTGAAATGCGCGTCGGCGAACACCGGCAGCTGCACACCGCCCTGGGTGTGCAGGGTAAAGGTCTTGGCGAGGGCTTCGACCTTTAGGATGGGGGTTGGGGTCATGGGGCTGCTCCCGAATTCGCCCCGGCCTTCACCCTGAGCCGCGCTGAAAGTGCGAGTCGAAGGGGGCGGTGCAGCACGCCATCAAAGACCCTTCGACTCGGCTCTGCGGGCCGGCTCAGGGTGACGGGATTTGTGTCGCCCATGGCTCTCAAACCTGCAACACGGCGGAAACGAGAAGCTGGGTGTAGGGGTGATGCGGGTCGTCGAGCACCTGGTCGGTCAGGCCGGCCTCGACCACCGCGCCGTCCTTCATCACCATCAGCCGGTCGGCCAGCAGGCGGACGACGGCCAGGTCGTGAGTCACCACTACCGCCGCCAGTCCCAGCGAGCGCACAAGCCCGCGCAACAGGTCGAGCAATCGGGCCTGAACACTGACGTCGAGGCCGCCGGTCGGCTCGTCCATGAACACGAGGCGGGGTTTGCTGACCAGGATGCGGGCGATTTGCAGCCGTTGCTGCATGCCGCCGGAGAAGTCGCGCGGGCGGTCGTCGATGCGGTCTGCGTCGATTTCGACGCGGGCCAGCCAGTCCAGCGCCTCGCCCCGGATATTGCCGTAGTGGCGGGCGCCGACGGCCATCAGCCGCTCACCGACATTGCCGCCAGCGGACACGCTCATGCGCAGGCCGTCGCGCGGATTCTGGTGGACGATGCCCCAATCGGTGCGCATCAGCAGGCGGCGCTGCGGCTCGCTCAACGCAAAGATATCGGTGAGGCCGTCGGTGCGGGTGTCGAATTTAATGGTGCCGGAAGTTGGCTCCAGTTTGGCGGAGAGGCAGTTCAGCAGCGTGGTCTTGCCGCTACCGCTTTCGCCGACTATGCCCAGCACCTCACCCGGATAGAGATCGAAGCTGACATCGCGGCAGCCGACCCGGCCGCCTGGGTACAGCTTGGTGACGCCGGCGGCGGAGAGGAGGGGGGTGGTCATCGGCCCGCAACCTCAACCCTGGCGTCATTGCGGGGAGCCGCAGGTGACGAAGCAACCCACCTCAGGCAAACCTCCAGTGGTGACGCCGATGGGTTGCCGCGCCCGCTTTGCGGGCTCGCAATGACGCCGAAGTAAGGGCAATTGCTGGGTATTGCCGCAGCACTCGGCATTGTTCTAATCGCCATACCCCACCTCTGCCGCATCATCGGCCATCGGTCCCACGTGGCCGGCGTCGCGGCGCTTGCCGCAATAATCGCTGTCAGAGCAGACGAACATGCGCGCCCCGGCGTCGTCCAGAATCACCTCGTCCAGGAACGAGTCGCCGGCACCGCAGAGGCCGCACACGTCCTGCCATTGCTGCGGTAGGAAGGGGTAGTCGTCGAAGTCCAGGCTCTTCACACTCGTATAGGGCGGAATGGCGTAGATGCGCTTCTCCCGGCCCGCGCCGAACAGTTGCAGCGCCGCCATGCGGTGCATCTTCGGGTTATCGAACTTCGGGATGGGGGAAGGGGCCGTTACATAGCGCCCGTTGGTCAGCACCGGATAGTCGTAGGTGAGCGAGATATCGCCAAAACGGGCGATGTCTTCGTAGAGTTTGACTTGCATCAGTCCATATTCGGCATAGCCATGCATCTTGCGGCACTCGACCTCGCGCGGCTCCAAGTTGCGCAGCGGTTCCGGGTTCGGCACCTGATAGACCAGGATCTGGTCCTCGCGCAGCGGCTCCTCCGGAATGCGGTGGCGGGTCTGGATGATGCTGGCCTCGGCGGTGTTCTCTGTCGTCGCCACATTCGCGGTCACGGCGAAGAAGCGGCGGATATTGACGGCATTCGTGGTGTCGTCGGCGCCTTGGTCGATGACCTTCAAGGTATCATCGTGGCCCAAGATGGAGGCGGTGACTTGGATGCCGCCGGTGCCCCAGCCATAGGGCAGCGGCATCTCGCGCCCGCCGAACGGCACCTGATAGCCGGGGATCGCCACGGCCTTCAGCAAGACCCGCCGGATCATCCGTTTGGTCTGCTCGTCCAGATAGGCGAAGTTGTAGGTCGGTTGAGTCATGGGTTTCACCTCCAACCACAGTCTTCACGCTGAGCCGCCGCATAGCGGCGAGTCGAAGGGGGCGATGCAGGGTTCAAGGCCAAGCCCTTCGACTCGGCCCTTCGGGCCGGCTCAGGGTGAAGGAGAGTGGTGAGGACCGCTGTCATCATTCCGCCGCCGCCAGCCGGTTTTCAGCCGCCTCCCGGCGTAACCTTCGCACCAACTCCAACTCCGATTGGAAGTCGACATAGTGCGGCAGTTTCAGGTGCTGGACGAAGCCCGACGCCTCGACATTGTCGGTGTGGTAGAGCACGAATTCCTGATCCTGCGCCGGGTACTTCGCTTCTTCGCCGAACTCTTCCGCGCGCAGAGCCCGGTCGACCAGAGCCATGGCCATCGCCTTGCGCTCGCCATGGCCGAAGGTGACGCCATAACCGCGGGTGAATTGCGGCGGCACGTCCTTGGCGCCCTCGAATTGGGTGACCATCTCGCACTCGGTGACGGTGAGTTCGCCGAGGACGACGGGGAAGCCCAGTTCTTCGGGCACGAACTCCACCTCCACCTCGCCAAGGCGCACTTCGCCGGCGAATGGATGCACGCCGCCGAAGCCGCGCTGGGTGGAATAGCCCATGGCCAGCACGAAACCCTCATCGCCGCGGAACAGATTTTGCAGCCGCTGGTCGCGGCCGGCCGGGAACTGCATCGGCGTGCGGGTCAGGTCGAACGGCTGGTCGGCGGCCTCGTCGAAGGGGGCGGAGGCCGGCTCCATCAGCCCTTCGTCCTGCAACAGGTCCGCGACCCTGGGCATGGACGCCGCAACCGGCTCGGCGGCTGGTCTCGCTTCGGCTGGCGCGGCGTCATCGTCCAACAGCGAGAAATCCAGCAGGCGGTGGGTGTAGTCATAGGTCGGCCCCAACACCTGCCCACCCGGTAAGTCCTTGAACGTGGCAGAGATGCGCCGCCGGATCGCCATGGCGCTGGTGTCGATGGGCCGGGTATAGCCGAAACGAGGCAGAGTGGTGCGGTAGGCACGCAGCAAAAACACTGCCTCGACCAGATCGCCCTGCGCCTGCTTGATCGCCAGCGCCGCCAACTCCGGATCGTAGAGCGAGCCTTCCGTCATTACCCTTGCGACCGCCAGGCCCATCTGCTCCTGAATTTGCCGAACGCTCAGCGCCGGGATGTCAGTTGCGCCGCGCCGGGTTTCGGCCAGTAGGTCGTGCGAGTTCTCGATGGCGCGTTCGCCGCCTTTGACTGCTACATACATCTCAGAAGCCCTCTTCGATAGCGATGCCCCGTGGCAAGCCGATGACCTGGCTGCCGGCTATCAGCAGCACATCGACGCCGCTGGGATAGAGCGCGTGGTTGTCGGCCCATTGCCTGACGAAGCCGGCCGGCAATCCCCGGGGGGCGATGTCGGCGGTGCTTTCGATCCCTGGCCCGCTCCAGCAGAGCGGCTTGCCGCCGCTGAACTCGGCGACGCTCAGGAGCAGCGTGGCGGAACGCTCCGGATATTGTGCGTCGCCGATGCTGAGTTCGTGCAATGGTGGGGCCGTTTCGGCGGCCGAGACGACCGCGAACGTGGCGTCTTGCGAGGATTCGACGATGGGGCAGCCACAGTGAAACCGTAGGTGGGCCGTCGCCTGCGCCGTCGCGGCAGGAGGATCGAGCCACACCGGCGTATCCTGATCCAGCAGGCAGAGTGCGATAGCCGTCATCGCTGCGGTCCATCCCGCAGGACTCTCCACCGGGGTTGGCAGATTGTGGATGCTGCCGGGGCGCGCCATGGCATTCAGGAGGGCTCGAAAACACTGCTGGGATTGGCGAACCGGATCGGCGAAGCCGGGCAGCAGGTCTGGCGATGCGGCGGTATGTAGGGTCATTTCTGGTTCTCGCCGCGAACCAAAGTGAAAAAATCAACTTTGGTAGCGGCGGCTTTGCGGCTGCGCTCATTCCGCGAAGCATCGAGAGCGGCGATCATCGGCGGCAGAACCTCGTCGGCCAAGCATTGGTCTCGCTGCAGCGCCGCATCTAACAGTGCCGCCAGTTCTGCCTTGCGGCGGGCCCGGCCGGCCACATAGCCGAAGCCTAGCGTTCCGTTGTCCAACCTTACGGTGGCGCGTGTGACCGTCATCTCCCCCATATTGAAGGGCGCGCCACTGCCACCCATCCGGCCACGGACCATGACGGCGCCGGTTTCCGCGGGCCGGAGCCATTCGTAACGGGAACCGAACCCCAGCCGTTGCCACGCGTCACTCAAAGCACGAACGTCTGTTTTTGCGAAGACGCTCATCCATTGCTGGCGGGCGTCTTTATTCGATGCTGACAATCCGATACCCTATCCACGCGCGTGCATACTACGGAAAGAACTAGCCGCCCCGATGTCTGGTCGTTTATACAACTGACCTCAGTTAAAGTCCGAAATTTATCCTATACAAGTGACAAAAAAATGACGATTGACGACATTTTGACCCGAGGTGAGGGCGTCGCCCTCTGGCGCCAAATTGCACGGCAAATAGAGCAGGACATCCGAACCAACGTCCTGCAACCCGGTGACCGGCTGCCGACGGAGTGGGACCTCACTTCACGATTCGGCGTCAACCGCCACACGGTGCGCCGCGCGCTGGCCGCCCTCGCCGAGACCGGCATCGTACGCGCCGAACAGGGGCGAGGCACCTTCGTACAGAAGGGCCTGATCGATTATCGCATCTCGCGCCGCACGCGTTTTTCTGAAACGCTGCGCGCCCAGGAACGTTCCCCGAGTGGCACGTTATTGAGTGCGGCAGAAGATCGCGCCGATACCCGCGTTGCCGAAGCCCTGGCCATCGCACTCGGCACGCCCGTCTCGATATTGCAAGTATTGCGGCATGCAGATAGCCATGCGGTGGCAATGGCCACCCATATTTTCCCGCGAGAGCGGTTCCCGCGGATCGTCGATGACTATCGCGACAGCGGTTCTGTCACCGCAGCGTTGGCGGCGGCGGGCGTTGCTGACTTCACGCGGCAACGCACTCAAATTTCGGCGCGCCTGCCGTCACCCGAAGAGACGCGGACCTTGAACGTCTCGAAGACCCGGCCTCTGTTGGTGACCGAATCGGTGGATGTCGATATGGATGGCCTGCCAATCGAGTTTGGCATCGCCCGCTTCCCGGCGGACAGGGTGCAGTTGATATTCGAATCGTGATAGGCGCGCTGCAATAGCTTTGCCATCTAACCCCGCGAGGTGCGAAGGCGATGCGCCATCCCCTGATCCTGACGACGCTGCGGACCTACACTCTTTCGCAGTTCCGGGCCGACTTTTTCGCCGGCATGACGGTTGCGATGGTGGCGTTGCCGTTGAGCCTGGCTATTGCCATCGCTTCCGGCGCGAAGCCGGCCGATGGGCTGATAACGGCGATTGTCGCAGGATTTCTGGTCTCCGCCCTCGGCGGCAGCCGCGTTCAGATCGGCGGTCCGACGGGCGCGTTCATCGTCGTCGTGTTCACGGTGATCGCCGAGCACGGCTATGACGGTCTGGTGCTGGCAACGCTGATGGCCGGCGTGATGTTGGTGGTGGCCGGCTATTTCCGGCTAGGCAGTCTGGTGGCCTATGTGCCGGAGGCCGTGATCAACGGCTTTACCATCGGCATCGGCATCCTGATCGCCACGAGCCAGGTGAAGGACCTGTTCGGCCTCACACTTGCCGCCACCCCAGCTAATTTCCTGGAGACCTGGCCGGCGCTTTGGCAGGCGCGGGCGACGTTCGTTCCGGCGGCTCTCGGCATAGGTGTGGCGACCACGGTTGTGATTGTCCTGCTGCGGCGGGCCGCGCCGCGGCTGCCAGGACTCATCGTCGCGGTTGGCCTGACGTCGCTGGCAGTCTACTTGGCGGATATGCCGGTCGACTCGATTGCCGACCGGTTCGGTGCCTTGCCCGACCATTTGCCCTGGCCCAGCCTGCCCAACCTGAGCATCGCCCATGCGGTGGACTTGCTGCCATCCGCCATCGCCATCGCCTTTCTGGCGGGCGTCGAATCGCTGCTGTCGGCCATGGTCGCTGACCGCATGATGACTGGCCAGGAAGATGCGGCGGCGCCTGAGCAATCCCCGCCCAAAGGGCAACACCGCCCGAATGCGGAGATTTTGGCGCAGGGCTTTGCCAACATCGGCTCCGCGCTGTTCGGCGGGCTGCCTGCGACTGGCGCTATCGCCCGCACGGCGACGAATGTCAGAGCCGGCGGCAAGACGCCGGTCGCCGGCATCGTCCACGCGTTGACCGTGCTGGCGGTGATGATGCTGGCCGCACCTTTGGCCGGCCATCTGGTCATGCCGGCGCTTGCCGGGCTGCTGATCCTGACCGCGTGGAACATGAGCGAGCCGCACAAATGGCGTGGTTACCTGAGCGCCCGTCCGTCCGACCGGTTTTTGCTGATCTTGACCTTGACCCTGACAGTGGTCGCCGATTTGACGGTCGCCATCGGCGTGGGTGTTGCGATTGGCCTCGCCATCCGCCTGCGCCGCCGCGATGTGCCGCCCGCCGATTGGAGCCCGCCGGAGCGCTGACTGCTATTTCGCCAGCGTGTCCGCGGCTTCCTTCAACTGGGTGCGGGCGCGCAGCAGGTAGAAGCCCTGTGCGGAGAGGCGGGAGGGGACGACCAGCCCATCCTGCGCGCCGTTCGCGACGATCAGGGGGTACATGTCGGCGGCGACCCGCAGGCTGCCAAGCATCTGCGCCCAAATCTCCGCGATGTCTTTGTCGGCGATTACCGACTGGAAATCGACGCCGACATCGCGCAGCAGCAGGTAGTAGGCGTAGACTCGGCCCTTGATATCCATGAACAGGTCGTCAGCCTGGCTATCGAAATAGCCAGCATTGCTCTCCAGCGTGCGCTTGTCGAGCGCCGCGCTGGCGGCACCGAGGTCGGGGTCGATGGCGCTGGAGCCGCGCGATCAGGTTGTCGGCGCGTTTATCATAGACCGCATTGCCCATCGCCAGCCGCTCGTTGTAGCGGCGCAGCGCGTCGGCGCCATCCTGGTAGAGGTGGTGCGACGGCTTTTGCAGCAGAATGCTGCCACCGGAGAGATACCAGCGCGTGCCTTCGGTCTTCAACAGGCCGGCGGCCTTGTCGAGGTCCGGGTCGATGGCGCTGGAGCCGCGGGTCCGGCCCAACTGGTCGCCCATCTCGACCGCAAACCGGCTGATGGCGTACATCAGGCCCGACTGGAAATTCGGCATGTAGGTCAGTACTGAGCCCGGGTGCCAGAACGGCAGGTTCGGTGCCCACTGATCCGCCTCCCGCTCGATCAGCGTGATGGCAGTGGCGACCGCCTTACTGCTACCCGGCATGTAGACCGTTGCCGATGGTTCTAAATTCACGTCCTCATCGACGCTGTAGAACATTGCCATGCCGATGGGATAATACAGCAGCATCACCGCGAGCAACGCCAGCGCCGGCCAGCGAATTCAGGGGTTTCGCCCGATTCATGACCGATTGAACCTTTGGGTTGCGACCATCGGCAACCGCGCCGCTCTTCCCAGCAGTTGGCGCATGCGCCACTCTCCCCATATGCAATGGACTTTTTCAATTCTGAGCCCTCTACATAGAGCAGCCTTGTGCCGACGAAAGCGAGTTCATGCGAACCGATGAGCCCCAAATGATCCGCCTTGCCGACTATCGCCCGCCGGCATTTCTGGTGGATCGCGTCGCGCTGACGTTCGATCTGGACGATCACAAGACACTGGTGCAGGCGGTTCTCTCCCTCCGCCGCAACCCTGACCACGGCGATCCCAAAGCTCCGCTTTCGCTGGATGGCGAGGGCGTAGCGCTGAAGAGCATCGCGCTGGACGGGGCGGCGCTGCCGGAGAGCCGATACAGCGTCGACGACGAGGGCCTGACCGTTGCAGACGTGCCCGACGCCTTCACTTTGACGACAGAGGTGCAGATCGACCCCGCCGGCAACACGTTGCTGGAGGGCCTGTATCGCAGCGGCAGCGCTTTCTGCACCCAATGCGAGGCGGAGGGCTTCCGTCACATCACGTTTTTCCCGGACCGCCCGGACGTGATGACGATTTTCCATGTCACCATCCGCGCCGACAAGGCAGCCTGTCCGGTGTTGCTGTGCAACGGCAATCTGATCGAGGCGGGCGAACTCGACGATGGCCGCCACTTCGCGGTGTGGGAGGACCCGCACCCGAAACCGGCCTATCTGTTCGCCCTGGTTGCGGGCCAGTTGGAGGGGCTGCAAGACAGCTTCCGCACGGCCAGTGGGCGCGATGTGGCGCTCTATATCTATACCGAGCCAGGCCAATCCGCCCGGTCGGCCTACGCCATGGACTCGCTGATTCGTTCGATGAAATGGGATGAGGAGGTGTTTGGGCTCGAATACGACCTGGACCGTTTCAACATCGTCGCGGTCAGCGATTTCAACATGGGCGCGATGGAGAACAAGAGCCTCAACGTCTTCAACTCCAAATACATTCTGGCCGACCCGGATACCGCGACCGATGGCGACTATGCCGGCATCGAAAAGGTCGTGGCGCACGAGTATTTCCACAACTGGACCGGCAACCGCGTGACATGCCGCGACTGGTTTCAGTTGTCGCTGAAAGAGGGCTTGACCGTTTTTCGCGATCAGCAATTCTCCGCCGACATGCGCGATGCCGCGGTGTGCCGCATCGACGACGTGCGCACCTTGCGCGCCCGCCAGTTCCCAGAGGATTCCGGGCCGACGGCCCATCCAATCCGCCCGGAAACATATATGGAGATCAACAACTTCTATACCCCGACCATCTACGAGAAGGGTGCCGAGGTTGTGCGCCTGCTCTACAGCGCGTTAGGGCCGGAAGGCTTCCGTAAGGGCATGGACCTCTATATCGCGCGCCACGACAATCAGGCCGTCACCTGCGACGACTTTCGCCATGCGATGGCCGATGCCAATGGTCTCGACCTGGAGCATTACGCCGGCTGGTACAGTCAGGCCGGAACGCCGGTGGTGACGGCCAAGGGCACATATGACGAAGAGGCCAAGACCTACACCCTGAGCCTCTCGCAGCAAACGCCGCCGACGCCCGGTCAACCCGACAAGCGGCCATTGCCAATTCCTTTGGCTATGGGGCTGGTCGGCCCGGATGGCCAGGACCTGCCGCTGATAATCGATGGCGAGGCGATGACGCGACCGGTCGTCACTTTACTGGGCGCCGAGCAGAGCATCACGTTCGAGCAGGTGGCGGTCGCCCCGGTGCCATCGCTGAACCGTGGTTTCTCAGCGCCTATCATCCTGAAGGCGGAAATTAGTGCGGAGGAGCGCGGCTTTCTCGCCGCCAACGATCCCGACCCCTTCAACCGGTGGGAGGCGATGCAGCAGTTGGCGACCGGCGCTCTGCTGGCACGGATTGCCGACGCCTCCGCTACCTGGCCGACGGCATTGCTGGAGGCGTTCGCGCGCAACCTGATGGCCGACGAGCTGACACCGGCCTTCCGCGCGTCGCTGCTGACCTTGCCGAGCGAAGACTACCTGGCGGAGCAGCAGTCAGTGATCGACCCGGACGCAACCCATGCGGCGCGCGAGGCGTTACGAGCCGACCTGGCGGCGCAACATGCCAAGACCTTCCGCAGTGTCTACGACAGCCACCGTGTGAACGCGCCTTACAGACCGGAGGCGGAGGACGCAGGCAAGCGCTCGTTGCAGAACGTCGCCCTTGCCTATCTGACCGCCGGACCGGAGGGCGCTGCGCCTGCCGCCGCGCAGTTCCAGGCCGCCGACAACATGACCGACCGGCTGGCGGCGCTCGGCCTACTGAACCAGATAGAGGGCGAGGCGCGCGACGCGGCGCTGAACGCCTTCGCCGAGCGTTTCGACGGCGAGCCTCTAGTCATGGACAAGTGGTTTTCGTTGCGGGCGACGGCGCCGCTGCCGAATGCGGCGGCCCGTGTGCGGCAAATGATGCTGCATCCGCGCTTCACTCTGACCAATCCGAACAAGGTGC
Source organism: uncultured Alphaproteobacteria bacterium (assembly GCA_963974445.1). GTDB lineage: Bacteria > Pseudomonadota > Alphaproteobacteria > Bin95 > Bin95 > JACKII01. The sequence goes on along the minus strand of CAXBDI010000006.1, from coordinate 4,384 downwards.
GGGCGTTGATCGGTGCTTTCGCGATGGCCAACCCGACCGGCTTCCACGCCGCCGACGGCAGCGGCTATGCCTTGCTGGCTGAGCAGATCAAGACGCTGAACGGCCTAAACCCGCAAATCGCCTCCCGCCTGATCGGGCCGCTGGGCCGTTGGCGGCGCTACGATGCGGGCCGGCAGGCGATGATGCGGGCAGCCTTGGAAGATATTGCGGCAACACCGAACCTCGCCCGCGACCTGGTAGAAGTGGTATCGAAGTCGCTCGCAGACCGATAGCGCCCGCTTGCCGGGCGCCGACCCCAGACGCAGACGAGGCCGACATGTCCGCTCCCTATACTCTGGCCGAGATTGCAACCGCCTTGGGCGGCACGGTCGACGGCGACGCATCCCTGGTGGTGCAGCGGTTGATGCATCCGTTGGAGGCGTCGCGGGCCGACGACCTGATTTTCGTCATGGCCCCGGAGCTGGCGGAGCGCCTGGGCGAAAGCCCCGTACGCGCCGCAATCCTGGCGGAAGGGCTCGAGGCGCCTGCCGGTGCCCTCGATGCCTGTATTACGGTGCCGCGGCCCCGGTACGCGCTCGGCCTGTTGCTCGACCTGTTCGAGCGGCGGCCTTACAGCACGCCGGGCGTGCACCCGACGGCAGTCGTCGAGGCAGGGGCCGAACTGGGGGCAGGGGTGTCGGTAGGCGCGATGGTCTATATCGGTCCGCAGGCCCGGATCGGGGCTGGTACCGTGCTGCTACCGCAGTGCTACGTGGGCGCGGAAGCATCGCTCGGCCAGGATTGCCTGATTTATCCAGGCGTCCGGATCGGCGAGCGGGTGGAGATCGGCGACCGGGTCATTATCCACAACAATTCCAGCATCGGCGCGGACGGTTTTTCCTACGTGACGCCGGACCAGGCGAGTTTCGAGGCGGCCAAGACCGGCGGCAACCAGGTCTCGGCCAAAATCGAGGGCCTGCGGCGGATCGCATCCATCGGCACCGTGCGAATCGGTGACGATGTGGAGATCGGCGCGTGTGCCGCGGTGGATCGCTCCAACATCGGCTCCACCGTCATCGGACGCGGCACCAAGCTGGATAACCACGTGCAGATCGGCCATAATGTGACTGTTGGTGAGGATTGCCTGTTTTCCGGCCAGGTCGCGATTGCCGGCAGCGTCAAGATCGGCAATCGGGTCGTATTGGCGGGCAAAGCCGGTGTCGCTGACCATCTGACGGTCGGCGACGATGTCGTGGCCGGGGCTGGCAGCGCCATCTGGAAAAATGCTAAGGCTGGCCAGGTGTTGGCGGGCTACCCCGCACTGCCGAAAACCGAGGCTCTGCGCCAACAAATTGACTTCGCGCGCTTGCCACGGCTGATGCGGGATGTGGCGGCGCTGAAGCGGCAGATTGCGGAATTGCTACAAGGCCGCAACGATTAGACTATCGCGACCTGCTCGAAATATTGCTATACGCATGCGAAATCGGTTTCGGCGTTAGGCCGGGACAGTGAGACGAGGCAACGGAATGGCGGACGTACGCAGTAAGATCATCCAGATCATCGCAACAGAATGCGAGGTCGACGAGGCACTTATTGTGCCTGAGGCGTCGCTGGATGATCTTGGCATTTCCTCGGTCGATTTGGTGCAGGTGATGTTTCAGATCGAGGAGGAATTCGACGTCTATCTGGCGGATGAGGAAATCGGCGCAGATACCGAAAGCGTCGGCCAACTGCTGGATGCGGTGGAAAAACTCATCAAGTCGAAGTCTGCGTAAGGCGAATTTATGCATCGTGTTGTGATCACAGGGGTCGGTTGCGTCTCCGCACTCGGCCTGACGGCGCCTGCGCATATCAAAGCGACGCGGGAGGGCGTCAGCGGCCTGGCAACCGTCACCGCGGTCGATCCGGCCAGATTGCTGTGCAAGGTCGCCGGCGAGGTGAAGGGGCTGGTGCCCGCCGGCCACCTGGATCGCAAAACCCTGAATATGTCGGATCGCGTCGCCGTATTGGCGTTGATCGCCGGCGCTGAAGCCATCGCCGACTCGGGCCTTTCCTTCGAAGGCGAACTGGCCGAACTGACGGCCGTAATTCTCGGCACCGGCGTCGGCGGTATGACGACGGTCGATGACAATTTTTACCGACTGTATGGCGAAGGGGCGACCCGGCTGCCGCCGTTCGTGATCCCGAAGCTGATGGCGAATGCCGCCGCCAGCCATATTACCATGGCGCATGGCATCACCGGACCCGCGTATTGCATCGCATCGGCGTGCTCGTCTGCCAATCATGCTATCGGCACGGCCTTCGGGATGGTGCGATCCGGCCAGATGCGGGCGGCTGTCACCGGTGGCTGCGAAAGCTGCATCACGTATGGCACCATGAAGGGGTGGGAAGCCCTGCGGGTTGTAGCACCCGACACCTGCCGCCCGTTCAGCCGCGACCGCAAGGGGATGATCCTCGGCGAAGGCTCCGGCATCGTCGTCCTGGAGCGCCTGGAAGACGCGCAAGCGCGCGGCGCCAAGATCTATGGCGAGATTGCTGGGTTCGGCATGACGTCCGACGCCAACGATCTGGTGCAACCGTCCGCAGACGGCGCTGCCCGGGCGATTCGCGGAGCACTGCGTGACGGCGGGATCAATCCGGATGAGATCGATTATGTCAACGCCCATGGCACCGGCACTCCGGCCAACGATCCGACTGAGACAGAGGCGCTGAAGCGGGCTTTGGGCGACCGCGCCTACGAGATCGGCATTTCCTCGACCAAGTCGATGCATGGCCACGCGCTGGGTGCCGCCGGTGCACTTGAGTTGATCGCGACGCTCGGCGCCTTGGATGGCGTCTTGCCACCGACCATCGCCTTCACCGAACCGGGCGACGGCTGCGATCTGGATTACATCCCCAATATCGCACGCGACATGCCCGTGCGCGCCGCCATCTCCAACAGCTTCGCCTTCGGCGGGCTAAACGCTGTTTTAGCCTTGCGCCGTTTCAGCTAGTATCCACGGCTAGTGGGCCTGTAGTTCAGCGGTTAGAACCCGCGGCTCATAACCGCGTTGTCGCAGGTTCGAATCCTGCCGGGCCCACCAAATCGCACTTTTGACATTGAAACTTCCGCTCATACCAACGGCCTTTTTGACTGACTCAGAAGGGGTTCCCAAAGCTATGGGAGCCTAGTACCAACGGCATTTAGGATTGACCGCCAAAGGTCCACCGCCTTGATCCGATGGATATGATTGCTTCGGGGCGTTCGATGAGGCGGTTCCAGGCATCGGCCGCGGCGTCGAGTATGTGGTCATAGGTTGGGAATACCCGGTTCGAGAGCCAGTTCTGTCGTAGATACTGCTAGACGTTCTCGACTTGTTGGCCGGTAGGCGATTGCTTGCAATCGCCGTAAGGCGAGTTCAGCTCCAGCGATCGTGACGGCAGCAGGACAACGGTCAGATTGTCCGGCACGCGGAGTTTGTCAGTCGTGTGCCACCCGGCCCGATCCATAAGAACGACGCCATGGGCGTTGGCGGTCACATGCAAACTGATCTCTTCAAGGTGCATCTGCATAGCGTCCGTGTCGGCGCGGGGCAGCACAAGGCCAGCGCCGACGCCGCGCTTTGGGCAGATTGCGCCGAAGAGATAGGCGTTGGCGTATCGTTGGTCAGCCGGCAGGGAGGGCCTGGTTCCTTTCGTCGCCCAGATGCGCGTTCGGCCGTTCTTCTGGCCAATGCGCGCTTCATCCTTGAACCAGACTTCGACACGCGCACGTTTCGCCTTTGGCCTATGTGGGCGTCGAGGATGCGGGGGAAGTTTTTTGAACGTTGCCTGAACTTCGGCATTCTGCTTCGGGTGTTTGGGCCTGCCGCTGATGAAAGAGAACGACAAGGCTTTCATCAATGCGCCGACGCCGCGTTCGCTGTAGCGCACGCTGAAACGGTCTCCGATGACCTGCTGCAGATCCATCCGGCGCCAGCGCACGACGCCGTCAACTTCGGGGTCAAGGCCAGCCTCTACGATCTCGGCCAACTCCCGCATCTGATCGGCGTTCAAGCGACGCGCGCGCGGCGGCTTCCTATCCCTCAGGCCGTCGGGACCCTCCGCGTTGAAACGATGCACCCAGTCCCGAAGCGTCTGCCGACCCATCCCGCCAACGGGGCGGCGGCATCCCCTCGGCTCTGACCGTCGTATACGGCTGCAAGCGCCAGGAGTCGACGGGTCTGCCGGCTGTCACGGCTGCTCCGCGCTAGTCCTCGAAGCATCGTGGCGTCATAGTCTTCCCGAAGCAGCAGGCGGGATGGCGGCATGGCGAATCTCCTTCGCCACCTTTGAATCAGATCAAAGCCAAAATGGGAATCTGGAGGGTTCAATCTGGAGGGTTCTGTGAGGTCGCGCGACACCGGTCGGGGGCTGGCTCGCGCGC
>CAXBDI010000005.1:0-62650 GCA_963974445.1 uncultured Alphaproteobacteria bacterium | reverse complement strand
ATGCCCGCGAAGACCCATAACGCTGATCCAATCAGCATGAGTCGTGTACCGTGCGAACCGCCGCTCCGTTTCGCTTAAGTCACTGACTCCATGTGAGGAACCGAGTTTCGTACCAAGTTAATGACCGCATCCATATGGGTTATCCGGGATAAGAACTCTCGCGCACCAGGTCAAGCAGGCAACCTTACCCAAATGCCACGGTCGCCAGCGTGCCGACCGTGCCCTGCGGCGTGATCGACCAGAGGCTGTGGCTGCCGTCGGCGTTCGCCTTGCCGGCCACCTGAAACGGCGCGATGTCGAACAGCGGCGCGCGCGCCTGGAAGTCGAACTGTTTCACGGTCTTGCCGGGGTTCTGCTCCATCGATTGATACAACATATAGCTGGCGGTCAGCGGCCCGTGCACGATCAGGCCCGGATAGCCTTCGACCTCGGTCACGTATTTGCGGTCATAGTGGATGCGGTGGCCGTTGAAGGTCACGGCGCTGTAGCGGAACATGGAGACCAGGTCCGGCTCGATCGTGCGGATGTAGTCGTGGTCGGAAGGCGCCGGGTTGGTCTTGCCGACCGCGCCGTCCTTGGCATCTGCCGGCGGGTTGTCGCGGTAGATGATGTCCTGCTCTTCCGTAATGGCGAGGCCGTTCTGGCCGCTCATCTCCACCGTGACGGTGCAGATCACCAGCGTGCCGGTGCGGCCCGGCTTGATCACGACGTCGGAGATGGTGTTCTTGCGGTGCACTTTCTCGCCGACGATGAAGGGCTGGTGGTGCGTCGCCCGGCAACCGCCGAACATGCGGCGCGGCAGCGGCACTGGCGGCATGAAGCCGCCGCGCTTCGGGTGGCCGTCGGGGCCGATCTGTGATTTCGGCACGCGCGGGTTGAAAAAGCACCAGTGGTCCATCGGTCCGCAGGCGTCGCCTTCCTTCGGCACGGTCGGGTCGTCGAATAGCGCGCGTAGGCCGTGCACCTGAAACTGGGTGACCGTGTCCTCGATCTCCTCGGTCTTGCCGATCCAGTCTTTGAGATGGTCCAGGTCTTGGCTCATGCGGAAAACTCCTCGCGAATTTTGAGTCCGTGTTCGTTATAGGCCGGCGCTGGCCCGTAATCGTCGCGCGCCTCGCCGCGAATGACAGGCGGCGCGGGGTGAGAGATGTCGCCGTTCGGGGTGCCGACCGTGATGCGCCGCAGCGCGCCGTGCACCGAAAGCTCCGGCATGGTGTTGACCGCGCCGAACGCGATGTCGGCCTTGCGCAAGCGGGCGTGAAACTCGTCGCGACTGATCTGGCTGGTGACGGCCTCGATCTTGCCCTCGACAAATGCCCGGTTCTCGACGCGGATGATGTTGGTCGCGGCCTTGGGATGCAGGGCGAAGTCTTTGTCCCGCAGCACATGCTCACAGAACCGATGCCATTCGCGCTCGGCCTGGCACGCCACCAGGGTCCGCGAGCCGTCGTTTGAGGAGAAGGCGCCATAGGGGCACATCAACGGATGGCGCAGCGCGTTGCGCGGCCAGATCACATCCGACTGCTCGTAAGCCATCAGCGGCGAGGCCAGCCAATCGGCCATGGAGGCGAACAGCGAGGCCTTCACACCGGAGCCTTTGCCGGTGATGCCCCGCTCGATCAAAGCTTCCAGCACGGCGGTATAGGCGTTGAGACCGGTGGTCAGGTCGCAGATCGAGACGCCGACGCGGCCCGGCTCCTCCGGCGATCCGGTGATCGAGGTCAGGCCGCTTTCCGCCTGCACCAGCAGGTCATAGGCCTTCATCTCGTCATAGGGCGGGCCGGCGTCGCCATAGCCAGAGATATCGACGGTAATCAGCCGCGGGTATTGCTCGCGCAGAGTGGCGGAGCCAAGCCCCGCCCGCTCCATCGCGCCGGGCGCCAGGTTCTGCACCCAGACATCGGCCTTGGCCAGCAGCCGGTGCAGCAGCGCCACGTCGTCCAGGTTCTTGATGTCGATGGCGAGCGATTCCTTGCCCCGGTTCAGCCAGACGAAATAGCTGGACATGCCGTGTGCGTGCTGGTCATAGCCGCGGGCGAAATCGCCGGTGCCGTCGGCCCGCTCCAGTTTGATCACCCGCGCGCCCGCATCGGCCATGCGGCAGGTGAGGTGCGGGGCGGCGACAGCCTGCTCCAGGCTGATGACGAGGAGGTCGGTGAGCGGTTGGGACATGGGCGGTGAGAGTGTTCCATATCGGTTCAATTGGCCAATGAGTTTAGCGTAGCAGGCGCGCAGGACAAGCCAAGCCCGTGCCTCTACAGTGTCAAGCTTGCTCTACCGGCGAACAGGGTTCCGCCCTATGTCCCCCAGCCGCCTCGGCGCGACGCCACGCTCGCCGTGCATTCCATGCTGGGCTATGGTGGCGGTTTTGGTGGGCCGCGTCGCCTTCATGATCCTGCGCCCGCGCGATCTGGATGGTGACCGCGCGGGCTGACAGGGGCCGTTAGTTGCCTACCACATTGCCACCGGGTTGATGATCATCTGCACCGCACCCTTCAGGCGGGCCTGACCCAGCACGAACATGAACTCGTTCACGCCCTCTTCGGCGAGACGGCCGGTGTTCATCGTCTCCAGGATGTAGATGCCGTTCTTCTTCAGGAAGGTGACGTGGCCGTAGAAGACCTTGTCGCCTTCGACCGGCGGCACCGCTTCGACGCCCCAGGTATCGGCGCCAACCGCGACCGGGTTCATGCTGGCGAGGTATTCGGCGGCCTCGTTGCTGAGTCCCGGCTCGCCGGCGACCCAGGCTTTCGGGTCGCTTTCCAGCGTGCCATCGGTCCAGCCAGTGTGCAGCAGGATGACATCGCCTGGCTTGAAGGTCACGCCCTGTGCCTTGGCCGCTGCCTTGATGTCGTCGCTGCCGATACCCTGGCCAGCTTTCATCGTCTCGACACCGAAGTGCTTAGCCATATTCACCAGCACGCCACGGGCAACGAGCGGAGGTATGGTGTGAATGCCCAGTTTCTTCAGGCCGGTGAGCGCGGAGAAGTCCTGACCTTTGTTGCAGTTGTAGAATTCGCCAGCCTGGCCCAAATGGCCGAGGCCGTCGATTTGCGGCCCAATGCCCAGCCACGTCTGCACGACGTCGTCGTTATAGGAACTGTCCCAACCGAAATCTTTCTCCAGGGTCCGACCGAACTGTTGGTTCGGTTGCACGACCTGCAACATCATCCCGCGCGGCGGAAACGCCGGCATATTGGGATCGACCACGATGCCGAGCGGATGCCTCTCACCCTTCACAATCAGCTTCGACGCGGCCAAAACGCTGGCCGGCGTGATCATGTTGGCGGCGCCGATCTCGTCGTCCTTGCCGTACTTGGACGGGGTGCATTCCGCCGACCATGCCGCGCTGGAGGCCAGCGCGAAGCAGCCTGCTATCACAGCCGGCCCTATCGTTTTTGCTAGGTGTTTCATCAGGATTTCCTCCGTTGTTTCATTTTTTCAGTTCCCGTTCGGGAACTTCGAAGCAGCCAAGCACCGACCGCTCCCTTCAGCCTACAACCGTTGGGAGGGACAGAAAAGAACATCGCGTCAAACCATGGCAATCCGAGGGCGCAACGGTGGAGGTGCTTAAGCATACCTCTTTCGCAGCATCTGGAACACGCCGCGCATCCCCTGCACCTCGCCGCCTTTCGGGCGGCCGGGCTTGGCGGTGTTGTTCCAGGCCATCATATCCAGATGCGCCCAGGGTGTGCCGTCGCTGACGAAGTGCTCCATATAGAGGGCCGCCGTGATTGCGCCGCCGAAGCCGCCTTCTGAGACGTTGTTGAGATCGGCGACATCGCTTTCCAGCATCTTTTTATACGGCTGATGCAGGGGCATCCGCCATAGCGGGTCCATCGCCTGCTCGGCGGCGCTCAGCAGTTCCGCGGCGAGGCCGTCGTCGTTGCAGAACAGGGCCGGCATGTCGGTGCCGAGCGCGACCCGCGCCGCACCGGTCAGGGTCGCGCAATCCAGCAGGATTTCCGGGTTCTCGCTGTCGGCTTCGGCCAGGGCATCGCAGAGGACCAACCGGCCTTCCGCGTCGGTGTTGCCGACCTCGACCGTCAGGCCCTTGCGGGTCTTGACCACGTCTAGCGGGCGCATGGCGTTGCCGCTGACGGCGTTCTCCACCGCCGGGATCAGCACGCGCAGGCGCACGGGCAGGTCCGTCGCCATGATCATGTGGGCGAGGGCGAGCACGTTGGCGGCGCCGCCCATATCCTTCTTCATCCGCAGCATGCCCGAAGCGGGTTTCAGGTCGAGGCCGCCGGAATCGAAGCAGACGCCCTTGCCGACCAAAGTCACCTTCGGCGCTTTCGGATCGCCCCAGCGTAAATCGGCGAGCCGCGGCACCCGCGTCGCCGCGCGTCCGACCATGTGGATGGTCGGGTAGTTCTGGGCCAACAAATCGTCGCCGACGATCTCCGTCACGTCTGCGCCGAACTGGTCGCCCAACGCCTTGACCGCCGCGCACAATTCCTCCGGCCCCAGGTCGTTGGCGGGGGTGTTGATCAGGTCGCGGGCGAGGCAGATGCCCGCGGCAATCGCCTCCGCCACGCCGCGGTCCGCCGCCATCGGCCAGGCGAGGCGCGCCGCCGGTGCCTTCTTCTCCTTATAGCGGTCGAACCGATAGCCGCCGAGCGCAAAGCCGACGGCAATGTCCGTCGCCTGGCTCTCGTCCCACAAATCGGCGAGCGCGTATGTGCCGGCCGGCAGCTTGGGCGTCAGGCCACCGGCGGCCCATAACGGCTCCTCGTCGCCCATGCCCGCCAATGCGGCGGCGATTTGGCCGGCGCCGCCGGGGATCAGGCAAAGGCTGCCGGCTTTGGCCTTGAAGCCCATGGCCTCCGCCCAGTGGCGCTCCGCCTCAGGCCGGTTGGCGATCCAGGTGTCCCACTCGCTCGCCTCCAGCAGGTGCAGCGGAATGGCGCCGCCCGCGTCGTCTTCCAAAAAGCTCGTCATCGCCTCAGCCTTCTTTGTGTTCGGTGGTGATCGCAATGGTACAGACTTCGCAGACCGCCGCATCCAGCAGCGCCAGTTGATCTGGCTCCGACAGACGGTGATCGCCGCCTTTGACGTAGGTGACGCGCACGTCGGCGCTTGCCAGCCGCTCCATCAGGTCGAGCGAGCCTTGCCAGGGCACGGCATCGTCCTCCATTCCATGCAGTATGCGCACCGGGCCGGTGAACGGGTGCCCGCCGGTCAATACCAGGTTCAGCTTGCCATCGTCGATCAGGCGCTTCGAGATGATATAGGGATCGTCGGAATAGGGCGTCGGGCGGGAGGTATAACCTTGGGAGTCCAGGTCTGCGCGCTGCTCCGGCGACAGTTCCGCCTCCATCCGCAGCACGAAATCCGGTGCGGGCGCAATGCCGGCCAGGCCGCACACGCGCGCCGGCATTTGCCGTGCCAGCAGCAGCATGATCCAGCCGCCCATGGAGGAGCCGACCAGCACCTGCGGCCCGCGCGTCGCCGCCTCGATGACGGCCCGGGCGTCGCTGGCCCAGTCGGAGATGCATGCCTCGGCGAAAACGCCGCCGGATTGACCGTGGCCACGATAGTCCAGCCGGGTATACTGTTGGCCGCGAGCCCGACACGCAGCCTCCAGATGAAGTGCCTTGCCACCCTCCATGTCCGACATGAACCCACCCAGGAATACGACCCCCGGCAGCCGTGCGCCTGTGCCGCGCGCCGGTATGTGGTGGTATGCGATGGCGATGCCGTCGCAGTCGAGGAAAGCGGGCCGGTCAGCCATGCCAGGCTCCGTCGGTCGGGAACGATCTGATGCAGGCTAGCATTGCCTCGGGTTCCGTGCCGACGCAAGCCCTGCCGCGCGGTACGACGATTTTGCAGGTGCTGCCAGCCCTGGGCCATGGCGGCGTCGAGCGCGGCACGCTGCAAATCGCCGGCGCAATCATCGCTGCCGGCGGCCGTGCCCTGGTCGCGTGCGAGCATGGGCCGAATGTCGAGCGGTTGCAGCGATTGGGCGGCGAACACATTGACCTCAACCTCGCCAGCAAGAACCCGCTGACCATCCGCGCCAATGGCGGCAAGCTGGCCGACCTGATCCGCCGCGAGAGGGTGTCGCTGGTTCATGCCCGCAGCCGTGCGCCGGCCTGGTCGGCAAAGCGCGCCGCCGCCGAAACCGGCACGCCTTTCGTCACCACCTATCACGCAGCCTACAACGAGAATGGGCCGCTCAAGCGGCGCTACAACAGCGTCATGGCCAGCGGCGACCGCGTCATCGCAATCTCGCACTATATCGCCGCCCTCATCCGCCAGCGCTACGACACGCCCGCGGGCGTTGTGCGAGTGATCCACCGAGGCACCGATTTGAATGCGTTCAATCCTGAAGCCATCGGCAGCGGTCGCCTGATCCAATTGACGAAGCAATGGGGTCTCAATGAAGAATCGCGCGTCGTCCTGATGCCGGCGCGGTTGACCCGTTTGAAGGGGCACGCGGTCCTGATCGGCGCCGTCGCCAATCTGTTGCGCTCGCGCCATCTGCCGAATCTGGTTTGCGTTATGGTGGGCGCCGACGACGGCAAGGGCGAGTATCGCCGCGAGTTGCAGCAATATGCGCAATCGCTGCGCTTACACCCGCGCCATTTGGTATTTGCCTCGCACTGCGACGACGTTCCGGCGGCGATTCATATGGCCGATGTCGTCGTTTCCGCCTCGATCGAGCCGGAGGGCTTTGGCCGCACCATGGCCGAAGCCGCGGCGATGGGCAAACCGGTCGTTGCCGCTGCTCACGGCCCGGCGGGGGAAATCGTGGTGGATGGCGAGACCGGCTGGCTGGTGCCACCCGGCAAGCCAGGTCCGATGGCCGAAGCGCTGGCCAAGGTCTTTTCCATGTCGCCGAAGGAACGGGACACCCTGGCCGTCAAAGCGACCTATCGCGCCCGGCGGCTGTTCTCCAGTGAACTGATGTGCCAGCGCACGCTTGAGGTTTACCGCGAATTGCTGTCCAAACCCGCCTGACACCGGCATTCTGGCAGGAGCGAGGTTTTGGAGCGGATCTTGGTGATCAAGCTTTCGGCGTTGGGCGATTTCGTCCTGGCGCTGGGGCCGATGCAGGCGATCCGCACTGCGCATCCGGATGCCGAACTCACGCTGCTGACCACCAAGGGCTTTGCCGATCTGGCAAAGGCTACGGGCCTGTTTCAGCATATATGGCTGGACGACAGGCCGAAACTTTGGCGCCTTGGTGAAGTGCTGGCCTTGCGCCGGCGGCTGCGCGGTGCCGGGTTCGACCGGGTGTACGACCTGCAAACCTCACGCCGCACCGGTTGGTATTTCAACCTGCTCGGGCCAGGGCGCAGGCCGGAATGGTCGGGCATTGTCGCCAGATGCTCCCATCGCGACTTGAACCCGGTTCGTAACACCCTGCACACGGTAGAGGCGCAGGCCGGGCAGTTGGCGGCCGCTGGAATTGCGCCGATGCCGCTGTCCGACCTTTCCTGCTGGCGGAGCGACGTGTCTGCTTTGCAGTTGCCGCAGGATTACGCTGTGCTTCTGCCGGGCGGTGCGGCGCATCGGCCGGAGAAGCGCTGGCCGGCGCAACATTTCGCGGACTTGGCCCAGCGCTTAGTTGGGCAAGGGCTCACCCCGGTCATTGTCGGCGGTCCGCCCGAGGCAGGGCCGGCGCGTCTGATCGCCGAGGCCTGCCCGGCTGCGCGTAATGTCGTCGGCCAAACCAGCCTGCTTGATCTGGCGTCGGTGATGCGAGGCGCGCGTCTGGTCGTCGGCAACGACACCGGTCCGATGCACATCGCCAGCCTGGTCGGGCGGCCCTGCATTGTAATGTTCGGACCGGATTCCAGGCCGTCCCGCTCCCGCCCGCGAGCGCATGCGGGTCATCCGGAGCCGGTTATTCTGGAAGCCGCCGATCTGGCCGATCTGCCTGTCGAAACCGTATGGCAAGCAGCAAGCGACATCCTGCGCGCGCCGAACCCCTTGCCCCTTTAGGTGCAGTGCAGCAAGTTACGCTGGCTGATTTTTGAGCAGCGGAGTTGAACTGGAGCTACAGCTATGCCGGATACCCAAATCGCAGAGGTCACCATCACGTTGCCCGACGGCGCGACGCGCACCTATGCGACCGGTACGACCGTGACCGACATTGCCGAGAGCATCTCCAAGTCGCTGGCCAAGCGCGCCATTGCCGCCCGCATCGACGGTCAGGTTCGCGATCTGTCGACGCCGATCAATCAGGACGCCGAAGTCGCCATTCTCTCCCGCGATGACGAGGCGGCTTTGGAGTTGATCCGCCACGACGCAGCGCACGTGATGGCGGAGGCGGTGCAGGAGCTCTTCCCCGGCACGCAGGTCACCATCGGGCCGTCGATTGAGAACGGCTTCTACTACGACTTCGCCCGCGACGAGCCGTTCACGCCGGACGACCTGGAGACCATCGAGGCGAAGATGCGCCAGATCATCGCCCGCAACGAACCGTTCGTGCGCGAGGAATGGGATCGTGACGAGGCGATCAGGCACTTCGAAGCCATGGGCGAGGCGTTCAAGGCCGAACTGATCCGCGATTTGCCGGAGAGCGAAACGATCTCGATCTACCGCCAGGGCAAATGGCACGACCTGTGCCGCGGCCCGCATCTGCCCTCCACCGGCCATGTTGGCACGGCATTCAAGCTGCAACGGCTGGCCGGCGCCTATTGGCGTGGCGATTCGAACCGCGAGCAATTGCAACGCATCTACGGCACCGCCTGGCGCAATGACAAGGAGTTGAAGGCGCACCTCACTCAGTTGGAGGAGGCCGCCAAGCGCGACCACCGCCGCCTGGGGCGCGAGATGGACCTGTTCCATCTGCAGCAGGAGGCGGTCGGCAGCATCTTCTGGCACCCGAAGGGCTGGACCGTCTATCGCCTGTGCGAAGAATACATGCGCCGGCGGCTGGAGGCGGGCGGATATGTCGAGGTGAAGACGCCGCAATTGATCGACCGCGTGCTGTGGGAACGCTCCGGCCATTGGGAGAAGTTCCGCGAGGCGATGTTCATCGCCGAGGCCGACGAGTCGCGCACTTTGGCGGTCAAGCCGATGAACTGCCCCGGCCACGTGCAGATCTTCAACCAAGGCATCAAGAGTTTCCGCGATCTGCCGCTGCGCATGGCGGAATTCGGCTCCTGCCATCGCAACGAGCCCTCCGGCGCGATGCACGGCATCATGCGGGTGCGGGCGTTCACACAGGACGACGCGCATATCTTCTCGACCGAGGATCAGATCCCCGAGGAAACCCGCACGTTCTGCGAGTTGCTGCTGTCGGTCTACAAGGATTTCGGCTTCGACGAAGTGGCCGTGAAGTTCTCCGACCGCCCGGACATCCGCGCCGGCTCCGATGAGACTTGGGACAAGGCGGAAGGCGCGTTGCTTCAGGCGATTAAGACGGTGGGCCTGCCCTTCACCATGAACCCGGGCGAGGGTGCCTTCTATGGGCCGAAGCTGGAATTCGTGCTGAAGGACGCCATCGGCCGCGAATGGCAGTGCGGCACTTTCCAGGTGGACTTTGTGCTGCCGGAACGCCTCGACGCCAACTATGTCGGTGAGGATGGCGAGAAACACCGTCCGGTGATGCTGCACCGCGCGATCCTGGGCTCGTTCGAGCGTTTCCTTGGCATTTTGATCGAGAACTATGCCGGCCGCTTCCCGCTGTGGCTGGCGCCGGTGCAGACGGTGGTCGCGACGATCACCAGCGATGCCGACGAATATGCGACGGAGGTCGCGGCGGCCTGCAAGAAAGCCGGCCTGCGGGTTGAGGCCGATCTGCGCAACGAGAAGATCAACTTCAAGGTGCGCGAGCACTCTGTGTCCAAGGTCCCGACCATGCTGGTCGTCGGCAAGCGCGAGGCGGAGGAGGGCACTGTCGCGCTCCGCCGCCTGGGTGGTCGCGACCAGGAGGTGCTGCCACTCGCCGACGCTATCGCTGCGCTGGTGGCCGAGGGCACGATGCCGGGCGGGGAAGAGTAGGACGATGGCGATAATTGATGAACTATCCGTCCGTCAGCGGCTAACATGGGTTGCGCACCTTTGGAAGGCACTCACGCAACAACATCATCGTGAAATGCGGACACTCTTTCGCCCACTCCTGCCAGCTGATGGCGTAGTTTTGGATATCGGCGGCCATAGTGGACAGTTCTCCAAACTGTTTGCCGCCATGGTACCGGATGGCGCGGTGCACACTTTCGAGCCTGGCAGCTATGCGCTGTCGTTGTTGCGCCGGGTTGTGGCGTTCCGTGGCCTGCGCAATGTTACAATCCATCCCTGTGGATTGGGCGACGCTGAGCGGACCTTGAACCTCATAGTGCCGGTCAAGCGGTCCGGCAGTGTCGGGTTTGGGCTGAGCTTTGTCGGCGACGCCAGTGCAGAGAAGAGAGCGGTTCTGGTCGAACCGATTAGCATCCGCCGCCTAGACGATATGGCAGACGAGTTGGCATTGGCACGGGTGGACCTTATCAAGGCGGATATTGAGGGCTCTGAACTGCGTATGCTGGTCGGTGCTGAGCGAGCTTTGCGCCGGTTTCGCCCCGCGCTGTTCCTCGAAATATCACCAGCGCATTTGGCGCGCCACGGTGACAGCGTCAAGGCCATGACAGACTTTTTGCGCGACCTAGGCTATCGTCCGGTGGAAGGGTGGGGCGAGCAACAGATTGGTGGCGATGTGCTGCTGATAGCAGATTGAGCGCCCAGAGGCTGCAGCACTAGGAAGAGAACATTGTGACGAAACTCCGGACCGGCAGCCCGCAGGTGAGTATTCGAAGGAACTCACCGGCCTCACCGTCAACCTGCTGGTGCGGGATATGCCAAACGCCACCGCCTTCGCGCGGGAGGTGTTGCAGGCGACCATCGTCTACGAAGATCCCGACTTTGCCGCTCTGGAGGCGCACGGCTCGAAATGGTGCCTGCACGCTGACCACACCTATAGCGATCATCCGCTCTTCGGTTCGCTGGCGAGTGCTGAGGTGCGCGGCGTCGGGGCCGAACTCCACGTTATGGGCCTGGACCCCGACGCGGCGGAGGCGCGGGCAAGAGCCGGCGGCTATACCGTGCTGGCCGGGTCCATGGACAAGCCGCACGGCATGCGCGAGGCCTATATCCTGGATGCGGACGGGTATCTGTGGGTTCCCGGCGTGACGTTATAGACTGCCCAACATGCTGGCCAACCTGAAGCCCTGCAATGTCCGCAATGTCATGTCGTGGGGCGTCGTCCTCGGCCCCGCCATCCTGTATTTCCGCAGCCTGCTGTTCGACGCGCCCGGAGTGGCCGATGACGGCGAATTGCTCGTCTATCTGATCGCTGGCGCCATCGGCGGCGGCCTGATGTTTTCGATGATGGCGATTCTCTACAACATTGCGGTTAGGCGCAGGCAGGGCGAGACGTCCGAGTAGCCTATAGCGGTCGCCGTTTCATTCGCCGCGTCTCGAGACTTCCCTTTCCCTGCGAAAGCGGGGGCCCATGCGTGACAGGCTGTTGCGCGTGAGATGCGCTCAGGCATGGATCCCGGGTCAAGCCCGGGACAATTGAATCAGCGGGTTAGGGTGAAATCGCCCGCCGGTTCCCGTCAATACCCCACCCGCCGGTCGTCGTTGACGGCGTAGCGCTCCTCCAGGCGTTTGACCTCGTCCATGCCCAGCAGGTCGAAGAACTCCTGGAATGTCGCCGTCTGGTTCAGCACGGTTTTGATGTCGCCAGTATCCTTCAAAATTTGCAACATGTGCTGCACCGCCGGAATGGCGGTGGTCAGCAGAATACCCGGATAGATGCAGACGGAGAATCCCAACGCCTGCATTTCGACAGCCGATAGGTGCGGGGTCTTGCCGCTGGTCGCCATGTTATAGAGCAGGTGCGTGCCTTCGAAGCGGCGGCAGGCCTCCGCCAACTGCTCCTGCGAGGTCATCGCCTCGATGAACAGCACGTCGGCACCGGCTTCGGCATAGGCGGCGGCGCGGTCCAGGCCGGCCTCGAAGCCTTCCACCGCAATGGCGTCGGTGCGGGCGATGACAACGAAGTCCTGGTCGTGCCGGGCATCGCAGGCGGCCTTGATGTGAGCGACCATATCGGCGGTTGAGATCACCGCCTTGCCGGCCAGATGGCCGCAGCGCTTCGGCCAGACCTGGTCCTCTATATGCAAGCCCGCAACCCCGGCCCGCTCGTAGCTCTGGATCGTGCGGCGCACGTTGAGCGGGCCGCCATAGCCGGTATCCGCGTCGGCGACCAGCGGTAATTGCCTTCCGTCCGGGGCGATGGCGACATCGGCGATGCGTCCGGCGTTATCCACCATCTCGCTCATGGTCAGCAGGCCCACATCCGGCCAGCCTAGGCGGGAGGCGCTGGTGCCGGCGCCCGTCATATAGAGCGCATCGAAGCCAGCGCCCGCCACGACCCTGGCCCAAGCCGCGTCGACAACACCGGGCATTTGCGTGATGGTCGGATCGGCGAGCAGGCGGCGCAGAGCGGCGGTCGGGCGTTCGGTCATGGCGCGGAGTTTCCTTTGCAGATGGCGTCGTTGCCCCTAAACTAGCGCAGAGTTCCGCTCTTGCCACCAAGGACCTGTCTACCATGGCAACGACATTGAAACCGGGCGATGCTGTGGTCGTCCGCAACGACACGCCCACCGGCCATTGCCGCACGCCGCACTATTTGCGCGGGCATAAGGGCCAAGTGGTGTCGATCCACGGCAACTATCCGAATCCCGAGAAGATCGCCTACTACCAGAAGGGCGAGCCGCGCGTGCTCTACGAGGTGAGGTTCGCGCCGGCCGAGGTGTGGCCGGGGTATCAGGGCTCGCCGAAAGACACGATCCTCGCCGACATTTACGATCACTGGCTGGAGCCCGACCATGGCTGATCCGCACGACCACCACGACCACGATCACTCGCTGACCTTTCAACCGGATCACCCGGATACGGACTATGATTATCTGGAGCAGGCGATCCGTGAACTGATCATCGAAAAGGGCCTGATGACCGCTCAGGATATCCAACGTCAGATCGACAGCATGGATAGCCGCGGCATCGAGAATGGGCAGGAGCTGATCGCCCGCGCCTGGACCGATCCGGCCTACAAGGCCCGCTTCAAGGCAGAGCCGATGGCCGTCATCAAGGAAATGGGCATCGACATGGAGCACCAGCCGGAAGTGCGGGTGGTGGAGAACACCGACGATGTGCACAACGTCATCGTCTGCACCCTCTGCTCCTGCTATCCGCGCTCGGTCCTGGGCATACCGCCCGCCTGGTACAAGAAAAAGGCCTACCGCGCTCGCGTCGTGCTGGGACCTCGCCAGGTGCTGAGCGAATTTGGCACAGAGATCGGCGACGATGTCGAGGTGCGGGTGCACGATTCAACCGCCGACCTGCGCTATATCGTGTTGCCGCAGCAGCCGGCTGGTACCGAGGGCTGGAGCAAGGACCAGTTGAAACCGCTGGTGACTCGCGATGCACTGATCGGTGTCGCACCGGCGCGTGTTCCCACCTGACGGAAAGCCGAAGTCTCGATGATGGCGGAACCGTTGGACCCGGCCTCCTACATGGGCGGGTTGGAGATGGATGCGCGCGAAATTCGTGCACCGATGCCGCATGGCGGCCATATGGTTTGGAAGCAATGGGGCAGCGGGCCGCCGGTGTTTCTGATGCATGGCTCATTTGGCGCCTGGACCCATTGGACCAAGAATATCCCGGCCCTAGTGGCCGCCGGCTACCGGGTGATCGCCGGCGACACGCCGGGGCTCGGCGATAGCGATTCACCGCCTGACGATTGGGATATTGTCAGCATCGGCGCGCTGGCCGCAGATGCGATTGCGTTTGCGCTGGCACCGGACGAGCGCTTCCGGATCGCCGGCTTTTCCTTCGGCGGTATCATCGCGGGTCAGGCGCTGCTGCGGCTGCAGGACCGTTGCGATGGCTTCATCGTCATAGGCTCGAACGCGCTGGGCGTGCGCCTGAGCGACGAGCGGCCGACGCTCGCCAAGATGCGGCGCGGCATGACGGCAGCCCAACGCGCCGAGGTGCATCGCCAGAACCTGGCCATCGTCATGTTCGGCGACGCGGAACGGATCGACCCACTGGCGCTCTATATCCAGGACCGCAACACGGCCAAGGCCCGCATCCGCAGCGGCGCCATTCCGCGCGGCGATAGCCTGCGGAGGGCGCTGCAGACGATGCGCGTGCCGGTGACCGGGATTTTCGGTGAGAAAGACGCGACCGCCGGCAGGTTCCTGTTCGAGCGGCAAGATCTGTTCCACAGCCTGCCGCAGTGCCGCGCCTTTCATAAAGTGGATGGCGCGGGGCATTGGGCGCAATACGAGCGCCCCGACCTAGTCAATCCATTGGTGCTTGCAGCGCTGGCCGCCTGACGAGAAGCCAAGCGAAGGGCCTTGCGCGACGACCTACCCTGGCTGACGCAGGCGCTTGATCAGGCCAGCAACGCCTTCGCGCTGCATGATAGATGAAAACTCCTGGCGCTGGTTCAATGCCATGCTGACGCCCTCGATTGATACGTCGATAATTTTTGCCTCACCACCAGACATCCGGACCCGCCAATCGATATCGACCGGCGCCTTGTTCGGGCGGCTAAGTTGCGACGAGACGATGGTATCGTTCGCGTCCACCTCGCGGCTGCCGAGCACTGTGAAGGATTCGCCGGAATACCCGTTCAACTGTCCGGCATAGAGTCTGAGCACGTATTGCTCGAACGCGTCACGGTAATCCTGCTGCTCCTGATCGCTCATCTGGCGCCAATAGCGGCCGGCGGCGAAGCGGGCAACGAAGTCGATGTCCATCGATTGGCGGAACAAAGTTTCCAGCTTGGCGCGGCGTTCGATATCGCGGGGCGCTGAAGTGGACAGAACCTCCAGCGCTTGACTAGCCAGGCTTCTGATCATCCCGGCCGGATCGACAGCCGTCGCCAGGCTGGGCGCGATCACCAGCCAAATCACCGCGCCTACAACCCATAAGCGACGCATAAAGTTCACCCGTCTCGTTTCGGAACGTAAGGCCGCAATCTTTCACCGTCGCTACAGCTTTGCAAGGCCCCGGTTTTGCGGCTCGCCCGCCGTGCGGAACACAGCGAGGAACAAAACATGATTGCGTTTTGGAATTGTAATTTGTACTCTAATAAAAGTTGCATAACTTCCGATTGACGAATTTTGGGAAAGACCTTGAGAATGCCCTTGCAAACCGTTGTGCTAGCCCTTGCAGTCCTCCTCTCTATAACTGATAGTGCTATCGCTAAAATCTCCTATTTACAATATGGTAAGGAGGTTTTGGCCCCGACGGGTTTCCGCGAACTGTGCAAGCGGTCGCCGTTCGCCTGCCGGGACGACGCTGGCGGAAGTCGGTCTGTCAACTTGACCGATGGTGGTTGGATCGCGTTGGAAAATTACAATCAAAAGTTGAATTCACATATTCGCTACCGCACCGATTGGGAGGCATTCGGGCGCAGTGACTATTGGGTAATCGCCAAGCGAATTGGCGATTGTGAGGACATCGCGCTGGCCAAACGACAGGCGCTGGTTCGCGCCGGATGGCCCGGCAATGCGCTATGGTTGGCCATCGGCCGGGATCGCGACGGCATGGCGCATGTCGTGTTGGTCGTGCGCAGCAATCGTGGCGATCTGGTGTTGGACAACCGCAATGGCCGCGTCTCGCCCTGGTATCAGGTGGACTTGAAATGGCTGGCGCGGCAGTACCCCGGCGATCCGCTTTACTGGCGCGCGATCCACCCGCAACAGGCTGCCCCCTAGACCCGGGCGAAAACATGGTGAGAATGGCGCGATCCTGAACTTGCCGCTGAAGGAGCGCCCGCACCATGGCCCGTATTCCCTATGTTACCCGTGAAGAGGTCGCGCCGGACGCCTTGGCGGAGTTCGATGCGCTGACCGGCTATGGGCCGTTCGCCAACCTCGCCGGCGCGATGGCGCACCGGGCGCCGATCCTGCGCAATGCTGCCCGGATGCTGGCCGAGTTGAAGGAAGAGGGCGTGCTGCCGCGCCGCTATCTGGAGCTTTCGCTGGTTGCCGTCTCGTTGTTGAACAAGTGCGACTATTGCGTTGCCCATCATGGCCCGATGCTCTCGATTCAGGGACTGTCAGAGGCCGGCGTGCAATCGCTGCTGGACTACCAGAACCATCCGGAACTCGACGATGTCGACAAGCTGGTTGTCGAATACGCTAAGCAAGTGACCCTCGACCCGAACCGGACCCGCGACGCGATCTTCGAACGGTTGCGGGCCGTATTCTCAAACGACCAAATCGTGGAATTGACTTGGCGGATTGCGCTTTGCGGCGCATTCAACCGCTTCAATGACGTTCTGCAATTAGAGATCGAGCCCGAAGCTGAGGCCAAGGCGTCGGCCGCTTAAGCACGCCCGGCGAATTCCATTAGCGTTTCGAAAGGGTTTCCCCCATGGTTTGGGTGGTCGGTGTTGACGTAGGCGGCACCTTCACGGACTTCTTTGCCGTCAACCCGGAAACGGGTGAGCAGGCGCTCTACAAGCGCGCATCGACGCCCGACGATCCGGGGCGCGCCATTCTGTCCGGCCTGGAGGAGATGACAGCCACTACTGCGCTGGACTTGGGCAGCGCCGCGCGTGTCGCTCATGGTACGACGGTGGCGACGAATGCTCTGATCCAGCGGCGCGGCGGCAAGGTAACGCTGGTCACGACCAAGGGCTTTCGCGACCTGCTGGAAATTGGCCGTCAGGTGCGTCCGCACATGTACGACCTGCAACTGGATGCGCCGCGGCCTCTGGTGCCGGAGGAGCGCCGGCTGGAAGTCGCTGAGCGGATCACCGCCGGCGGCCGTGTCGTGCAGGCCCTCGAAGCCGACGAGATCGCCCGCGTGGTTGAGGCGGTGCGGGCGACGGCGGCCGATGCCTGCGCCGTCTGCCTGCTGTTCGCCTTCGAATCGCCGCAGCACGAGCAAGCTCTGGGCGAGGCGTTGGCGCAGGCAATGCCGGACCTGAACCTGTCGCTTTCCAGCACCGTGCAGCCGGAGTTTCGCGAGTTCGAACGCTTCTCGACGACCGTGATCAACGCCTATCTGCAACCGGTCATGGCCGGCTATGTCGCGCGGCTGGCAGAGGGCATCGGCAAGCTCGCACCTAAAGCCGCCCTGGGGATCAACCAATCCTCCGGCGGGCTGATGACGCCGGCAACGGCGCAGCAACTGCCGGTGCGTACCGCCCTCTCCGGCCCGGCGGCGGGCGCCATGGGCGCGGCCGCGGTGGCGCGGCGGGTGGGCATTCCGGACGTGATTACCTTGGATATGGGCGGCACCAGCGCGGACGTGGCCCTGATCCGCAATGCGGAGCCAGCGCTCGCCTATCAGCGCACGGTTGCCGACTTCCCGATCCGTCTGCCGATGGTCGATATCGACACGGTCGGCGCGGGCGGCGGCTCTATCGCCTGGTTCGATCTGGATGGCCTGATGAAAGTCGGCCCGCAGAGTGCCGGCGCGGTGCCCGGCCCGGCCTGCTATGGCCAGGGCGGCACCGAGCCGACCGTGACCGACGCCAATCTGGTGCTGGGCCGGCTGTCGGCCCGTGGCTTGCTCGGCGGCGACATGGCGCTCGATCCCGCTTTGGCGCGGCAGTCGCTGGAGCCGATTGCCGGGCGGCTTGGCCTGAGCATCGAGCAGGTGGCGCGCGGTGTGTTGGATATCGCGGTCGCCAACATGGTGCGCTCGATCCGCACGATCTCGGTAGAGAAAGGCCACGATCCGCGCGACTTCGCGCTGATGGCGTTCGGCGGGGCCGGGGCCTTGCACGCGCGGGCGGTTGCCGTGGAGTTGGGCATCGACCGGATCGTCGTGCCGCCGGCGCCGGGCATCCTGTGCGCCGAGGGGCTGATCGTCGCCGATTTGAAGGAGGATTTCGTTGCCGCCGAACGTCTGGCCGTCGACGATGCGGCGCTGGCTGCGGCCTCGGCGCTGATCGGCGATCTGGCGTCTCAGGCAGAGTCCTGGCTGGCAGCGCAGAACGCGCTGGCGGGCCGGCTGAACCTTGCCGCGGATATGCGCTACCAGGGTCAGAATTTCGAACTGACCGTCCCGCTAGCGGAAGCCCGGCAGGGCGAGACCGTGCCCTTGCCGGACGCGGCCAGCATCCGCCGCGGCTTCTTTGCAGCGCACGATCAGGCCTACGGCTTCCACAATCCCTATGATGTAGTCGAGGTCGTCGCCTTCCGCCTGACCGCCCGTGCGCCGATGCACAAAGAGCCGGTCTTGCCGCCCTTGCCCGCCGAGCCGCCTGCACTGCCGGCGCCGCGGGAACGCCGCCCGGTCTGGTTCGACACAGCGCCGGGCGCGTCGGTCGAGACGCCGGTCTATGATCGGGCGGTCCTGACGCCTGGCATGGGCTTTTCCGGCCCGGTTATCGCCGAGCAACTCGACGCCACGACACCGCTGGACCCTGCCGACAAGGCCATTGTGGCCGCAGACGGCAGCCTGATCATAACCCTCGGCGGAGCAAGCGCATGACCGAACCCAACTGCCTCGACCCATCATAACCCCGATGGATCGGAAACATCATCGGACAAGCAATCCAGAGGCAATCCATCCCTGCAGTGCCCGTGGATTGCCACGGCGGCTTCGCCGCCTCGCAATTGTGTTGATGACGGCGGGACGTGGGCATTTGATACCGTTGGTGATTAGGGACCGAGTGCCAGGAATTCGTCGTCTGGCAACACCCGCAGCGGCAGCAGGTCGCTGTCAGTGGTAATGATCAGCGAGGAGTCGAGCCGGATGCCGGCGCCGGCGAAATTGCCTGCGACGGAGAACGCCTGGATCTGGGCATTGCGGCCCTCGATCTGCGGCAGCCGGAACAGTTCCTGATAGATGGTATCGCGGTCGTCGAAGCGGCCGTCGGTCTCCGCGACCAGGTCCTCTTTGCGGTTGTAGAGCGCGATGTTGGCGCCGCAGCGCCCGACAATCGGTTTGGCAGCGTACCCGGCGCCGCGCAACTCGTCCGTCAGTTCGAAAGCGGTGTTCAGCAGAAAGCGGCTGGAGGGAAACATCTGCTTTACCACCGGCAGAATCGCCTTGTTGCTGGTGACGAGCGTCCACAGGGGCTCGAACACCATCACCTCCTCCCGCAGCAGCACATCGACGATGCGCGGCGGCTGGGTGGCGCGGTCGATGGTGCGGTGCAGGCGCAGGTTCTCGGCGTCGTCATCCAGGTCGTCACGAATTTCGTCGAGCGCGGTTTCCCAGGCCCAGGTCTTCCATACCCAGAGGATCGGCTCGCCTTCTGCATCCAGAACCTGACCGCCCTCGCCCCATTTCAGGTCCTCGACGCCATGAATGATCTTGCAGCGGACGCCCGCGGCCTCCATCGCGCGGTGCATGAACAGGGCGTGGTAGTTCTCCTCCAGGTCGTGATCCAGCATAATGTGCAGCAGACCGGTGACGCCGCTCTGCCGCCAGGCCTCGGCCAAGGCGTCATGCAGGCCGACTGCGGGATCGCGCCCGGCTGTGCAACCGAAGGCTTCCGCCCACCGCCCGAACAGGAACCCGGCCTCCATATAGCAGGAGGCGGAATCAGCGTTATATTCGTAAGCCTTGATGCCATCGGGACGAACGGCGAAGTCGAAGCGCCCGGTGATCATCTGGTTGCGGCGATTGCTCCAGGATTGGCGGATGCGTGGCCAGAGCGCCGGCGGCAGTTGGAAATGCGCCAGCAGCGCATCGTTTTCCAGCACATGGTTGGTCGCATGCAGGAACATGCGGTGCAGTTCGTTGCACGCCCGCCTGAGTTCGCGCATCGCCGTCTCGCTGATCGCGTAAAAGGCATGCATGTCGGCGGGGTCGGTCGAGAGCACCGGGCCACCCATCAGCGCCATGTAGTTGGCCTGCATGGCGTCGTCGCGGTCAAGCCAGGGGGCATCGACCGGCGGCGGGCTAGCGAGATGTCGGCGTTGGATCGAGAACAATGCCGGATCGTCCTTCAGCGCTGTTTCCGCGTGGGTCGGGTCGTCTGATTGCAGCACCCAACCCAGAATACTGGCATCGGCATAGGTGCAATCCACCCAATAGCCACCGTCGGCGAGGCGACGCATCGGCAATTGCCGCGACCAGGTCTGGCCGGTCGGCCAGACTGTATCCTCGACATTCTGTTCGATGCAGCGCACGCAATCGGCCAGCACTTCCGTCACCACGGCGACGTGCCCGGTTACCTCGAATTCGCCGCCCTCGTTCCAGATCAGCAGTGCGCCGGGCTCCGGCGGCCGCGGCGCGCCGTTGCGGATGGATTGCAGCGGCAAGGTCTCGCCCTCCGCAACAGTGCGAACCTGGCGCAGGCGAAAGATGTCGTAGGCCATCGCGATGTCGTCAAAAATGTAGCCATGGGTGCGATAGAGCCAGCGGCGGGCCAGTTCCACGCACTGCCATTTGTGGCCCATATAGACGCCGTCCTCGATGCTGCGATAGGACTGGCGGTCTGGAAATTCGTCATCGTCGGCACTGTCGTAATCGGAGGAGTAGACCGGCACGCCGCCCGGACCGTGGCCGAGCACGGTTCCGAATTTGGCCGGCGTGGCTGCGTGATGGGTTTTCAAGCTAGGACAAATCCTTGGGAGGAAGCGGGCTTATGGTGCCGAGATACGGCGTCAAACGTCCAAGTTCGCCACCTTCAGGGCGTTTTCCTGGATAAACGCCCGCCGCGGCTCGACCTGGTCGCCCATTAGAGTGGAGAAAACCTCGCCGGCCTCCTCCGCATGGCCGATGCGCACCTGCAGCATCGAGCGGACATTCGGGTCCAGCGTCGTTTCCCACAATTGCTCCGGGTTCATCTCGCCCAGGCCCTTGTAGCGCTGGAAGTTGATGCCCTTGCGGCCGGCGGCCATGATCGCCTCCAGCAGGGTCATGGGACCGATGATCTTCTGCTCCTCGCCCTTCAGCGACAGAGAGGCTGGGCGTTCGTAGACCGCCTGCAACACGGCCGAGCGGTCATCCAATCGCTGTGCCTCCTGGCTGGCCAGCAACCTTGCGGAGAAGTGGTGGCGCCGGTCGTAGCCGCCCTTGGTGTGGGTGAAGTCCAGCCCGCCTTCCGGGCTGACCATGCCATTCCAGCCCCGGTCGCGTTCGCCCTCCAGGCTATCCATCCGCCGAGCTAGATATTGGGCTGCTGCCAACGCCTGCGTATCGTCCGCGAGAATATCCGCATTCAACACGCCGGCGATGGCGGCTTGCTCGACCAGCCGCTCCGACCCAACCTCGCGGCCGAGCGAGGCGACACGCAAGCGGACGCGGGCCGCGTCCGCCACCAACTCCGCCAGATCGTTGCCGCCGCGTTGGCTGCCGTCGGCCAATGTCAGAACGGCCTCCTCCAGGCCAGAATCGATGAAGAACTGCTCCAACTCGGTTTCGTTCTTCAGGTAGCGCAGGCTGCGCTGGCCGCGCTTCACCTGGAACAGCGGCGGTTGCGCGATATAGAGGTAGCCGCGCTCGATCAACTCCGGCATCTGGCGATAGAAAAAGGTTAGCAAAAGTGCGCGGATGTGGCTGCCGTCGACGTCGGCGTCGGTCATGATGACGATCTTGTGGTAGCGCAGCTTCTCGATATTGAAGTCGTCGCGGCCGATACCGGTGCCGAGCGCCGCGATCAGCGTGCCGATTTCCGCGGACGATAGCATCTTGTCGAAGCGCGCCCGCTCTACATTCAGGATCTTGCCGCGCAAGGGCAGGATCGCCTGAAACGCCCGGTCGCGGCCCTGTTTGGCGCTGCCGCCGGCGCTGTCACCCTCCACCAGATAGAGTTCGGAGCGGGCCGGGTCGCGTTCCTGGCAATCGGCAAGCTTGCCGGGCAGCGAGGTGATGTCGAGCGCACCCTTGCGCCTTGTCAATTCCCGCGCCTTGCGGGCTGCCTCGCGCGCCGCTGCGGCCTCCGCCACCTTGGTCACGATGATCTTGGCTTCCTGCGGGTGCTCCTCGAACCATTGGTTCAGGGTGTCGTTCATGATGCTCTCGACCACCGGGCGGACCTCCGACGAGACCAGCTTATCTTTGGTCTGGGAGGAGAATTTCGGGTCCGGCACCTTGACGCTGAGCACGCAGGTCAGGCCCTCGCGCGCGTCGTCGCCGGTCAGCGAGACCTTCTCCTTCTTGGCGATGCCGGAGGATTCTGCATAGCTGTTGATCTGCCGGGTCAGCGCGCCGCGGAATCCGGCCAGATGGGTGCCGCCGTCCCGTTGCGGGATGTTGTTGGTGAAGCACAGCATCGTCTCGTGATAGCTGTCATTCCATTGCAACGCGGCTTCCACCGTCACACCGTCTTTTTCCGCCGTCACGTAGATCGGACCGGGGTGCACAGCGTTGCGGTTGCGGTCGATGTATTCGACATAGGCTTTCAGGCCGCCGTCGTAGAGCATGTCGACTTCCGGACCGTCCAACTGCCGCGCATCCTTGAGGATCAGGCGGACGCCCGAGTTGAGGAAGGCCAGTTCGCGCAGCCGGTGCTCCAGCGTGCCGAAGTCGAACTCGGTCTTGGTGAAGGTGCCGGTCGATGGCAGGAAGTTGACTTCTGTGCCGCGCCGTCCGTTGGCCTCGCCGGTGACGGCCAACGGTGCCTGCGCTTCGCCGTGATGGAAGCGTAACAAGTGCTCCTTACCATTGCGCCAAATCCGCAAGGTCAGCACGGAGGAAAGCGCGTTTACGACCGATACGCCGACGCCGTGCAAGCCACCGGATACCTTGTAGGAGTTCTGGTTGAACTTACCGCCGGCGTGTAGTTGGGTCATGATGACCTCTGCGGCGGAGATGCCTTCTTCCTCGTGAATGTCGGTGGGAATGCCACGACCGTTGTCGCGCACCGTGACGGAGCCGTTGGCGTTCAACACCACCTCGACCCGGTCGCAATAGCCGGCCAGCGCCTCGTCAATGGCGTTATCGACCACCTCATAGACCATGTGATGCAGGCCAGAGCCATCATCGGTGTCGCCGATATACATGCCGGGCCGCTTGCGCACGGCCTCCAGCCCGCGCAGCACCTGGATCGAGTCGGCGCCGTAGTCGTCGTTGTCGCCGTTGGTCGGGTTCAGCCCGTCGCGAGTATCTTCGCTCATCAGCGCGGAACTCCTGTGCTTGCGGTAAGGTGGCCGTCGGCCACTTGAAAATATTGGGCAGCGTCGCCCAGCGGTTCGAACAGAGCCGGCTCCGTGCCGGTCAGCCAGACCTGTGCGCCGCTTTCGAGCAGCCGTGCGTAAAGCGCAGCGCGGCGGCTCGGGTCGAGATGGGCGGCGATTTCGTCGAGTAGCACCAGCGGTTGCACGCCGCGCTCGGCAGCGGTGAGCCGTGCCGACGCCAGTACGAGGCCGATCAGCAAAGCCTTCTGCTCGCCGGTCGAGCATTGGTCAGCCGGCAGATCGCGGCCAGCATACCACACCGCCATGTCGCTGCGGTGCACGCCGAGCGATGTCTGTCCCAATGCCGCATCGGCGGAGCGATTGGTGCGCCAGGCCGAGGCGAGGCGATCCTCCACCGCCAGGGCCGGCTGCTCCGCCAACCATTGCTCGACGTCGCCGATCACCGCGACTCTGGGCGTCGGAAAGGGACCTTCGTCAACCTCGCCAGCCGCATTGTCGAGCCGGCGGGCGAGGTCGAGCCGAGCGGCGGCGATGGCGACGGCGCGCTGCGCCAGCGTGCGCTCCAATGCATCGAGCCAGGCCGGGTCTGCCCGCCCCTCCGACAAAAGGCGCTGCCGTTGACGGCGTGTATTCTGATAGGCGGTGAGACGGCCAGCGTGGGCCGGGTCGGCGCCGAACACCAGGCGGTCGAGGAACCGGCGGCGCTCCTCCGCCCCATCCAAGAACAGGCGATCCATCTGGGGCGTCAGCCACACGGCCGCGCAGTAGGGGGCGAGCGCCGTCTGTCCGCGCGCCTGCTTGCCATCGATCCGCACCTGTCGCCGCGCCTCGCCGGCAACGACGCCAGTGCCCAGATCGACCGAGCCGCTGGGCGTCTCGACGGCAGCGGCAATGCCCCAGGCGCTGTCGCTGGCGGTATGCGGCGCCAATTCCTCCAACCGGGCGGCGCGCAGGCCGCGCCCGGGGGTCAGCAGCGACACGGCCTCCAGCAGGTTGGTCTTGCCAGCGCCATTCGCGCCGGTCAGCACGACGGGCCGCCCATCCAACTCCAACCGCAGCGAGGCGTAGTTGCGGAATTGCGTCAGCACCAATCGGCGCAGCGCGAGGCGCACCGGCACGGCCGGTGCATTGGCAAAAGCGGTGCCGCTTTGCGGCATATCGTGCAGCCTCGCCTGTCGTCGCTTAGACCCGCATCGGCATCAGCACGTACAGCGCGCTGGCGTCGGCCTGGTCGCGGATGATGGTCGGCGCGGCGCCATCGGCCAGCGACAACTCGGCTGTGTCGCCCTCGATCTGCTGAGCGATATCCAGAAGATAGCGCGCGTTGAAGCCGATCTCCATCGCCTCCGACCCGTATTCGACCTCCAACTCCTCGTTGGCAGTACCGGAATCGGTACTGGAGGCGGATAGCGTCACGGTATTGCCATTGATGGCCAGCTTCACCGCCCGCGATTTCTCCGTGGAGATCGTCGCGACACGATCCACCGCCTCGCGGAAGGATTGGCAATCGACGGCCAGCGTCTTGTCATTGCCCTGGGGGATTACCCGTTGATATTCCGGGAAGGTGCCGTCGATCAGTTTCGACGTCAGTTCGACCGGCCCCAGAGCGAAGCGGATTTTGGTCTCGCTCACGGTGACCTGCACATCGTCGCTGGCATCGTCAAGCAGCTTGCGGACTTCCGCCACGGTCTTGCGCGGGACGATGACGCCCGGCATGCCAGCCGCCCCATCAGGCAGCGGGATTTCCACCCGCGCGAGCCGGTGGCCGTCGGTTGCGACGGCGCGCAATACGGCGACGCCCTCGTTCTCCGTCGGATGCAGGTAGATGCCATTCAAGTAGTACCGGGTTTCCTCGGTCGAAATAGCAAAGCGCGCCCGGTCGATCAGGCTGCGCAGATCGCGGGCCGCCACGGTGAACGTGTGCCCGCTTTCGCTCTGCGCCAACACCGGGAATTCATCCACCGGCAGCGAGGCGAGGGAGAAGGTGGAACGCCCAGCCCGCAGGGTCAATTGACCCTCCTTCGTAGTCGCATCCAGCTCAACCTGTGCGCCCTCCGGCAGTTTGCGGGCGATGTCGTAGAGCATGTGGGCCGGCGCCGTGGTGGAACCCGGCGACGTCACCGCGACTTCCGTCTGCTCGACAATCGACAAGTCCATATCGGTCGCGGTCAGCGAGAGACTCGATCCCTCAGCGGAAAGGCGAACGTTGGCCAGGATGGGGATCGTATTGCGGCGCTCCACCACACTTTGGGCGTGCGCCAACGCCTTCAGGAGTGCTGCGCGCTCGATCGTCACTTTCATCGCTGAACCAATACCAACATGTTGAGCTAGCCTCGCAGGTGCATACTATATCTGGGTCAACGCACCCCGAGGGGGAAAGGACCGGAAGTATAGCAGCACCTTAGCCGATTCCAAGCGCGATGGCAGTCTCAATCGCTATTGTGGCTTCCGGTGCAGTGAATTTTACAGGACCGTGTGCCGGGCGCGTGCGCCGCGCTCGATCGCAGCGGCCGGTAGACGGCCAACGCGCAGTTCGTGGCGCATGATTTCCAGCAACCGCAACTCTTCCTGCTTGATCTGCCCGTCGGCGGCGGCGACATCGCACGCCATCGCATAGGCGGTCTCGCGCAGCTTCTCCGGCAGGCCGGCATTGACCAGCGCCAGCGCGGTGTCGAGGCCGTCCTCGTCCTGTAAGATGTCATTGCAGGATGCGGCGACGCTGGACAGCCGCTCCACATCGAAATCTCGGAAAACCGGCAGGTGTGTCACGATATTGCCGATTTGGGCGAGTTCCGCATCGGTCATTTCGCCATCGGAGGCCGAAATCAGAACCATGACGTAGATAAGGGCCGTGTGATGATCGATGACTGAGGTTTCGGACACGGTTGGCACCGCCTTTTTATGCAATGGAGAGAACGAAAGCAGGAAGCTAGTGGCATTAGGGGTGGAGTGCCGCAAAGGTCAACCCGCCGGTGGCGGAATCAAGCCCTTCGACGCCAAAAACTGGCCGACGAACTGCGTCGCCTCCGCCAGGCCGACCCGGCTGATCATCACATCTTCCGGAAAGGCGGTTGCAAGGCGTGAAGGCAGCGCGGAATCGAGCAGGACAAAGACCCCGGCGTCGTCGTTGCGCCGCACCAGCCGCCCGAACGCCTGACGCAGCCGCATCCGCGCGATCAGGTCGTCGTAGCGGCCGCCGCCGAACGCCTTGCGCCGCGCCTTGTGCAGGATGTCGGGGCGCGGCCAGGGCAGCCGGTCGAACACGATCAGGCGCAACGCGTTGCCCGGCACATCGACACCGTCGCGCACTGCGTCCGTACCCAGCAGGCAGGAGTTCGGATCGGCGCGGAAGATATCGACCAGGCTGGCGGTGTCCAGCTTGTCGACGTGCTGGGCGTGCAGCGCGATACCCGCGGCCTCCAGCGGTCCGGCCAGCCGTTGATAGACCGCGCGCAGGCGGTGAATGGCGGTGAATAGCCCCAATGCGCCGCCGCGGGCGGCCAGGAACAGCACCCGATAGGCGGCGGCAACCCGGTCGGCATCGCTCTTGTTGACGTCATTGACCAGCAGGATGCGCGTATTGGCGCCATAGTTGAACGGAGAGGCCATCGCAGCCCGCATTGGCGTGGAGAGCAGGTGCGGCGCGCCCACCCGGGTTTCGGCGGTGAGCCAGTCGGTCTCCGCATTGCCGGTGGTGTCGCGCAGCGTCGCCGATGTGATGACCAGGCCGTGCGACTGCTGCATGACCGCCGCCGCAAACGGGATCGCCGGATCGAGCCAGTGGCGGTGCATGCCGACATCGCGCTCCTGCCCGGCGACCCGGTCGAGCGCGAACCAGTCGACGTATTGCTCCTGCGGCTCCGATTGCAGGGCGGCCAGCATGTCGGACCAGGCCGCCACCTGATGGTCGCCGCGCCGGGTCAGGGTGCGGGCGAGGCTTTCGATGCGCTGGCGGGTGCTGGTGTCGAGGTCCTCGGCCTCATCGTCGAGCCGTTGCAGCATGATCTGGCGGAGCTTGGCCAGCGGCTCGCGAATTTGCTCCAGCGCGAACGAGAACTTGGCGGCTGCCTCCAGCAGACCCTCCACCGGCGGGCGGGTGCCGCACTCCAGGCTGAAGGGGCCGCCGGCATTGACGACACGGGCCCGCACCTGCTGGCGGATGCGGGCGAGGAAGGTTTCGGCGGGCCCTTGCGGTTTGTCGTCGGTGATGCGCTGCAGCCAGCCGTCGCCCGGCAGCGCGCGCGCAGAGTGCAGGACCGCATCCAGCAGAGCCGCGGCCTCTTGTTCTGCCGGCAGCAAGTCTTCGATCCGGCGGCGCAGGCCACGGGCGCGGCTGCTGCTGCCCTCGGCCCCCAGCATCCAGCGGCGCAGTTCCGATGCCTCCCGCCCGGTCAGTTCGGCGGCGAAGGCGCTGTCGGCGGCGTCGAAGACATGATGGCCCTCGTCGAAGACATAGCGGGTCGGCAGATAGCCGTCGTCAATGCCGCCCAGCGCCGCCTGCGCCATCACCAGCGCGTGGTTGGCGATGACGATATCGGCGCGGCGGGCGGCGCGCACGCTCGCCTCGATGAAGCATTTGCGGTAGTGTGGGCAGGCGGCGTAGATGCACTCGCCGCGCCGGTCCGCCAGGCCCAGAGTCAGGCGCGGGCCGGCGATGTCGATCAGCCATGCCGGCAGGTCGCCGCCGACCATGTCGCCGTCGCGGGTCGCCCCGATCCAGCGCGCCATCAGGCCGAGGCCGATGGCGTCCGGCCCCTGCGCGAACAGGGTGCCCGTCGCCTCCTCATAATTCAGCAGGCAGAGATAATTCTCGCGCCCCTTGCGCACCACGACCCGCTCGCGTTTGTCGGAGGGCAAGGGAAACAGCCGGTCCAACTCCCGGTCGATCTGTTGCTGCAAATTGCGGGTGTAGGTGGAAACCCAGACCGGCGCGCCGTTCACCTCGGACCAAAGACTGGCCGGCGCCAGATAGCCAAGCGTCTTGCCGATACCGGTGCCGGCCTCGGCCAGCACCAGGTTCGGCTCGTCCTCATGCTCGCGCGGTTGAAAGGCGGCGGTGACGGCGTCGGCGTAGTCCGCCTGGCTCGGCCGTTGCTCCGCCTCGTTGCCGAGCAGTTCTACCAGCCGGCGGCGGGTGTCGGCGGGATCGATGGGCTCGGTGCCCGGCGCACCCTCCGGCGCGCGCTCCTCCCAAGTCGGCCGCCGCTCCCAGGCCTGCATGGCATGGCGGGCGCGCCCGGAGCGGCTGCCGTCGGGAATGCCGGTGCGGGCCAGCACCAGCGGCCCCCAGATCCAGCCGCCCCGCGCCATCTGCCAAGCCAGCGGCCCGAGCGTCGGGTCGGTATCCGTTTGGATTTCCCGCAGCAGTGCGTTGGCGGCATCCTTGAGTGCCGTCGGCTCGTCCGCCAGCGCGCGAGGATGCGGCAATCCCAGTGCCCTCGCGAGACCGGCGGGTGTCGGCAGGCAGGCACGGGCTGGACGTGCGAAGGCGTAGAGTTCCAGCACGTCGTAGCAGCGAAGGTCGTTCAGGCGCAGGCGTTGGGCAATGGTGGCGCGGTGGCAGACCAGCGGCGGCGTCTCGCCAGCCCGGCTCTGTGCGATGCCGAGCGTCACGATCTCCGCCGCATCGCCCGGCGGCTGCCAAGCAGCACTGCGGACGCCGCAGACCAGGACGGGTAACTGGTCCAGCGATGACGCTTCGCCGGACGGCGCTGCATTTTCCGGCAGGCTTGTCATTGAGCGGGCCATGGGTAAGGCGTATCGGCGCTGATCATCGCCGCAGAGTGCCGCGCCGGGCCCCGGTAACGCAATGGCTAGGTGAGGCCAGCCTTAAATGCCTTGCGCTTCCCACGTGGCGTCGAGGCGAGCCAGCATGGCCTCACAGCGCTCGCGAATCGCCGGCGCGATATCCGGCGAAGGCCGTTTTCGCACCGAACGGGCATGCGGTACCGACGCCATCACCTGCGTCAGCGATACGCCGACCAGGTCGGCTAGTGGCCGGATCACCCGCAGCGGATCGGTCACGAGGGATTCATAGCGTACGAGAATCGCACGCTCGTTTTCCGGGAAACCTTGATCGTAGTAGAGCTGCTGGCGCAGGTACCAAAACCAGGCGTTGCAGGTCGCGTCGTTCCATTCCGGCTGATACTCGGCGCGCAACTGCGCCAGCGTATCTGCCGACATGTTGGCGCCGCGCCATCCGGCAGCATCGATGCCGCCGGCGACGATATCGTCGATGCCGTTACGGTGACCCGGCCAGAGGTCCATGATGGAATTAACGCTGTCGTCATAGTGCCGGTAAATCCAAATGACGCCGCTGCCTGGAAACAACTCCATCAATCCTTTGAGCCGATGGCTATCCAGTAACGCCTTGACCATCACATGCTTGGCGGGCGACGCCTTGACGTGTGAAACCAAATTGGCATTCTCTTTGAGTTGAAAATTGCCATAGACGCGCGGGTCGCCTTCGCGAAAGACTTCTGTCTTGCCGCTCCATTCGAACACTTCCAATACCATGTTGGTGCCGGAGCGCGGAAAGCCTGTCAGGAAGGTGATGGCCTTCTGGTCGGTGGAGTGTCTCGGCGTGAGAATCGGCTGGACGACGGGTTTGACTTTGATGAAAGCCCGCCTTGCATAGGGTTGAATGCTATCGAACAGGCTCATCCGTATGGTTCTCCGCGGCGTGCGCCTTGCGCAATCTGACTGCCTCCACCTTCCGTGCCGAGTGGAACAGCGGCGGCTGTCATAGCCGCTGTCTTTACACGGCGGAAAGGCCTATCTCAATGACGCGGTAACAGAAAAATAGCCGCATCGTCTGGCCTTGGCGCCGGATCGATTGATCGTCGATGCCGGACGTCCTAGGTACTGCGCTTTGCTACTCAAATTTGGTTTAAGGAATGACAATAATGTCGGAACGCCGCACCGCTGGTTTGACCGCTCGTGCCTGGCCTTTCGAGGAAGCACGCAAGGTCGTCAAACGTGTGGGCGATGCGGTCCCGGCGAAGGGTTATGTGCTGTTCGAAACCGGCTATGGCCCCTCCGGCCTGCCGCACATCGGGACCTTTGGCGAGGTGGCGCGGACCAGCATGGTGCGCCGGGCGTTTGCGGAGATTTCGGATATTCCGACCGAACTCTTTGCCTTTTCCGACGATATGGACGGGCTGCGCAAGGTGCCGGACAACGTGCCGAACAAGGACATGCTGGCCGAGCATTTGGGCAAGCCATTGACGCAAGTGCCGGACCCGTTCGGCACGCACGAAAGCTTCGGCCACCACAACAATGCGCGGCTGCGGGCGTTTCTGGATAGCTTCGGCTTCAGCTATACCTTTCAGAGCGCGACGGACTTCTACAAGTCCGGGCGCTTCGACGAAGCGTTGATGCAGGTGCTGCGCCACTACGACGCCGTCATTAACGTGATCCTGCCGACGCTGGGGCCGGAGCGGCGGGCGACCTACAGCCCGTTTCTGCCGATCTGTCCGCGCACCGGCATTGTCTTGCAGGAGCCCATCGTGCAGCACGACGCCGACGCGGGTACGGTGACCTATCGCGACCCGCAGAGCGGAACCTTGGCCGAAGTGCCGGTGACCGGCGGCCATTGCAAGCTGCAATGGAAGGTCGATTGGGCGATGCGCTGGTTCGCCCTGAACGTCGATTATGAGATGAGCGGCAAGGACTTGATCGACTCGGTGAACCTGTCGTCGAAGATCTGCCGCATTCTGGGTGGACGCCCGCCGGAGGGCTTCACCTACGAACTGTTCCTCGACGAAAACGGCGAGAAGATTTCCAAGTCCAGAGGCAATGGCCTGGCGGTCGAGGATTGGCTGAAATACGCGCCGCCGGAGAGCCTTTCGCAGTTCATGTTTCAGAAGCCGCGGGCGGCGAAGAAGCTGTTCTTCGACGTCATCCCGAAAGCGGTCGACGAATACCGCACCTGGATTCAGAAATACCCGACTCAGGACCCGACGCAACAACTGGAAAACCCGGTCTGGCATATCCATGGCGGCGAGGTGCCGCCGCCGGAGGTCGATTTGTCGTTCGGCATCCTGCTGAACTTGGCGAGCGTCGCCAATGCGGACGACAAGGCGGTGCTGTGGGGTTTTATCTCCCGCTATCAGCCGAGCGCGACGCCGCAGACCGCGCCTTTGCTGGACCGGTTGGCCGGCTATGCGGTTCGGTACTACCAAGACTTCGTGAAGCCGGAGAAAGCCTATCGGCCGCCGACCGAGCAGGAGCGGGCGGCACTGGCCGACCTGCGCACCGTGCTGGCCGATGCACCGTCGGATGCGACGGCCGAGACCTTGCAGAACAAAGTTTATGAAATCGGCAAGCAGCACGGCTTCGAGAACCTGCGCGACTGGTTCCGGGCGCTGTATGAGACGCTGCTCGGTCAAAGCCAGGGCCCGCGAATGGGCTCTTTCATCGCGCTCTACGGCATCGACGAGACGATTGCTCTGATCGACGAGGCATTGGCCGGTGAGACGGTTTAGGCCGTCTTGCGCAGCCGGCGGCGGTGCGTACGTAAGCTTGTCTTAAGGATCACGGCGTTATCTGAAGGCTGAACCGGTGCGCAAATTGGCGTGCGCCAACAGCTTTCGGCAAGGCAATCGCCGCAATGAATAACACCAATGATACCATCGTCATTAAACGTATCAAAGCCGCGCATGGGCATGCGCATCATGGCGGCGCCTGGAAAGTCGCCTATGCCGACTTTGTAACGGCGATGATGGCGTTTTTCCTGCTGATGTGGCTGCTGAACGCGACCACCGAAAGCCAGCGCAAGGGCCTTGCCGACTACTTCGACCCTCGCATACCGATCAGCAAGGTGTCCGGCGGCGGCTCTGACATGTTCATGGGCTCGTCGATGTTCGCAAAGGAGCAATTGGCGCAGAATGGCACTGGCGGCACGGCCAGCGAGGCAATCGGCAACGACGAGACGCGCACGAAGTTCAACGAGGACAAGCCGCAAGATGCGCCAGACACGGCGGCGCATAACATTGACCTCACCCGCCAGCCAGGCCAACTGCGCGACCGCGAGCAGCAAGGCGAACTGCGCCGGCAGAACGGCGGCAACAGCGCGCTGGAAGGTCCGGCTACGGCGTACGACCAACCCGCCAATACGGCAGACGAGCAAGAGGCGTACGACCAACCCTCCGACATAACAGACGAGCAAAAGGCCCGCGCCGAGCAGCGGGCCGAAGGCCAGCAACTGGCTCGCGAGATTACCGAACGGGTGCGCGCGCGTGCCGATTTTCAGGGGCTCGACCAGCACCTGATCTTCCGGGTGACGGAGGAAGGGCTGCGCATCGAGGTCGTGGACCGGGATGGCAAGCCGATGTTCCGCTCGGGCGCAACCGAGGCGACGCCGCGCATGCGCTCGCTTGTGCAAGTGATCGCCGAGGTGGTTCGCGACGTCGACAACAAAGTCGCCCTGACCGGCCACACCGATTCCTCCCCCTTCGTCGGGCGCAGCGGCTACAGCAATTGGGAACTTTCGGCGGAGCGCGCCAACACCGCCCGCCGAATCCTGCAGCAGTATGGCGTCGGCGCCGACCGTATCAGCCGGGTGGAGGGGCTGGCCGACACCGTGCCGCTGATCGAAGGCGCCAGCATCGACCCGCGCAACCGCCGCATTGGCATCATCATCATGCGCGGCGACCGCTGAGTGCGCGTGTAGTCCAGCTACTCATCTGTATTTGTCGACATTTTTATTAGCGCCAATTTAAGTCCTTGTCGTCACTGTACGGATAATCTGTCGCTATCGGCTTGTCCGACGCGATGTCCCGGTTTCGTAGTCAAAGGGTGGATGAACTTATGAGCTTAGGCTCCTCGATGAATGCCGGCGTATTGGGGTTGCAGGCCAATGCTGCCCGATTGGCGACAATTTCGGAGAACATCGCCAATAACAACACCAACGGCTACAAGCGGGCGGAGATCGATTTTTCGACAATCGTCCTGTCCGCCGATCAACCGGGTGGTTTCACCGCCGGCGGCGTCACCTCGAACGTACGGCGGAGCATCGACCAACGCGGTTTGGTCGAGGCCAGCAGCAACAGCACCGATATCTCGATCAACGGCCGCGGCTTCATTCCGGTGGTACAGTCCCAGACGCCGGACGCATTGGATGCAGCGCGGGACAATTTCCGCCTGGCGACCACAGGGTCGTTCCGGCCGGATGTCGACGGCAATCTGGTGACGAGTTCCGGGTTGTTTCTGTTAGGCATCAAGGTCGACCAAACCGGCGCGCCTATCAACCCGGCCTTTGCCCGCAACACCTTCGATGCACTCGAGGTGGTGAATATCGCAGCGGGCGGGTTCAAGGCGAGCCCGACGACACTGATCGAGTTCGCAGGCAACCTGCCGGCTCAGGATACGGAATCAACGGCGTCTGGCGACCCTCTCGCCCTGCCGGTGGAGTATTTCGACGAGTTGGGCAAGAGCGAGACGCTGACCCTGACCTTCTCCCCCGTCATCCCGGCCACGGGGCAGTCCGGCAACTGGATGGTCACGGTGATCGATAGCGCCAATGGCGCGACCATCGGCGATTTCGATATCCAGTTCAACCTGACCGGCGCCAATGCCGGTTCGCTCGCCTCCGTTTCCGCGACAACCGGCGCCTACGATGCAACCACGGGTGCGCTGACCATGACGGTGGCAGGCGGCAACGACATCGACCTGACCATCGGCGTCCCGAATGCCGGCGATGGGCTGGTGCAGTTTTCCGGCGAATTCGCGCCGCTGCGAATCAATAAAGACGGCGCCGGGTTCGGCAATATTCTGCGTGTGGAGATCGGTGACGATGGCATCGTCAACGCCATCTTCGACAATGGCCAAACCAGCCCGATTTACCGGCTGCCGGTCGCCGACGTGATCAACCCCAACGGCTTGCGAGTGTCGGAAGGCAACGCCTTTCAATTGACGCGCGATAGTGGCGGCCTGTTTCTGTTCGACTCCGGTCAGGGTCCTGTAGGCACCACTCAAGGCTTTTCGATCGAGAACTCCACTGTCGATATCGCGCAGGAGTTGACGGACTTGATCCAGACCCAGCGCTCCTACAGCTCCAACGCCCGGATCATTACGACGGTGGACGAAATGCTGCAGGAGACGACCAACCTGAAACGGTAACCAATTCCATGACTAACGTGTTGGCAATAAGGCGAGACGTGCGGCAATGACCATTTCAAGCGCGCTCTCATCCGCTCTATCCGGGCTGTTGGCCAATCAGCGGCAGGCCGATGTTAGCGCTCAGAACATCGCCAACGCAACGACGCCCGGCTATTCCCGGCGGGAGGTGGAGGTCGACCCACTGGTGGCCGGGGGTCGAGGCCAGGGCGTGCGGGTCACGGCGGTTCGCCGCCAGGTCGATCTGCTGCTCATTCGCGACACGCGGCTGGAGCAGGCCCGCCTTGAGTTCGCGACCGCCAACGCCGATGCCTATACGCGAGTGGCGGATGCGGTCGGCAATTCGGATTCGATCAACAGCCTGCCGAAACTGCTGGAGCGGACGGAGGAAGCCTTCCGGGCGCTGGAAACCACGCCGGAATCGGCGGTGCGCCAGCAGGACACGCTGCGCGCGGTGCAGCAACTCACCCGCGGTTTCAGCGAGTTGTCGGATGAATTCGTGAAAATGCGCAGCGATACCGACGCGGCGATCCAGCGCGAGGTCTCGGTTTTGAACGACTCGCTCCAGCAATTGGCGCGCGTCAACCGGGAACTTACCCTTCGCGCCAACCGCGGCGCGGATACCGGCGACCTCGAGGACCAGCGCGACCAGTTGATCGACGAGGTGGCGCGGCGCATTCCGGTGCGCGTGGTGCGCGGCAACGACGATACGTCCTTTACGCTGATGACCGTTGAAGGCGTGCCGCTGATTGACCTCAGCGCCGCGACTGTCGAGTTCGATAACCGGGCGATTGTCTCCGCCACCGAGCTGTATGACCCGAATGGGTTAGCGGCTCCCGGCTATTCGCACGCGCTATCCGGTCTGAGCGTCAACGGGCGGGATATCGCCCCCGGCTCCGGCGATGCGCAATCCATCGACGACGGACGGATCGCCGGGCTGTTCCGTGTCCGCGACGAGATCTTAGTCCAGGCGCAGCAGCGGCTCGATAGCGTCGCCTACGCACTGGCCGAGCGTTTTCAGGATACGTCGGTTGACATCAGCCTGGCGCCGGGCGATGCGGGCTTGTTCACCGACCGCGGACTGCAATTGGATACAACCGATCCCGCCGCCGTTGTTGGCTTTGCCGCAAGGATTGCCGTCAACGATGCGGTCAATCCGGCGGCCGGCGGCGATTTCAGCCGGCTGCGGGACGGCATAGCGGCGGTTACGCCGGGCGTGCCCGGCGACCCTGGCCAAGTCTCCCGCTTCATCGGCGCGTTCGTCGACCCGACCGGCTTCACCGGCGGTTCGGACCTTTCCGACAATTCGATCGCGGCCGGCGCCCGCGAATTCACGCAATTGGTGCACCAGGCCCGGACCGCGTCCACCCGCGATGCGACCGCGCAAGAGGTCAGTTTCCAGGCGATCACCGATCTGCGTCTGTCGACCGCCGGTGTCAGCATCGATGTCGAGTTGCAGAAATTGGCGTTGTTCGAGCGCAGCTACGCCGCCAACAGCCAGGTCATTCAAGCTGCCTCGCGCATGCTGGATGAGTTGCTGGCGATAGCCCGATAGGAGCAGAGGCCGATGCTGTCCAACATCAATCTCACCACCCAGGTCCTGTTCAGCCGGTTGCAGAACAACCTGACCCGCCTGCAGACGCGCTTTGCCGATAGCGTCGGCGAGGTCGCGACGGGCAGGCGCGCCGACTTGGCGGATCGGCTGGGCGGGTCCGGGGCGGCGATTTTCGGCCTGAAGGCCAGCGTCACTCAAGCCAGAGGCCAATTGGACCGGATCGGGATTGTCGAAACCCGATTATCGGTGATGCAAGCCTCGTTGGAGAACAGCCGCGGCGTGGCAGAAAGCTTCAACTACCGCGGGGTTATGGATGATTCAGCCAACACGCCCAGCTATGGCCTGGTAGCGCGCCAGGCGGCGACGGCAGGCATCGATCGGGTGCTCAGCTCCTTGAACGCGCGGGTCGACAACCGGTATGTCTTTGGCGGTCAGGCTGTCGATCAGCCGCCGATGAAGCAGCCGAACACTATGTTGGCCGCCGTGGAGTCCGTTGTCGCCAGCAATGTTTCGGCGGCGGGCGGTCGGATCGAGACCGCGGCCCAGGTGGACTCATTGCTGGCGGAGGTCGCCAGCATGTTCGACGACACCAATGCCAACCCGACACTCAATTTCACCGGTCAGATCTATCAGGGCGCGCCCGATGCGAGCGCCGATCTGTCGGTGAGCGACGGCAACGGCAACCGTCTCGTTTATGGCGCCAAGGCCAGCGAGGAGGGGGTACGCACCTTGCTACAAGGTCTGTACCTGTACGCGGCCGTGCAGAAGGCGGATGGGCAGTTCGGCGCCGCCGCCTACAAGCGTTTCGCGGGCGCTACGGTCGATATGATCGACGATGGAGTCGCCGGGGTCGTCTCGATCGAGGCGCGGTTGGGCCTAGTCCAGCGCAACATCGAGTCGTTTCGTGAGGAGCAGCAAGCCTCCCTCGTGATCTTGCAGGGGCGCATTACCGGTATCGAAAATGTCGATCCGACCGAGGCCGCGACGACGCTGGCGCAATTGGAAACGCAGCTACAGGCCAGCTTTCTCGCCACGTCGCGCATTTTGAGGCTTTCGCTCGCCAACGTTCTTTAGTCAGCCAATAACCGCCAGCCAGAAGGACTAGGTTACCCAGGCATGCGAAGAATCGCAGTTCAGTTGGGATTGATCGGGGGCATACACGCTCTTTTGATCTGCGCTGCCGTCTATGTGGCGATGGCGCCGGCGATTGCCGCGCAGGCGCGGATCAAGGACCTCGTCGATTTCCAGGGCGTCCGCGGCAACGATCTGGTCGGCTATGGCCTGATTGTCGGCCTGAACGGCACCGGCGACCGCCTGCGCAATGCGCCGTTCACCGAGGAAGCACTGGCCAACGTCCTGGAGCGGCTGGGCGTCAACGTGCAGGGGGAAAATTTTCGGCCACGTAACATCGCCGCCGTCCTGGTCACGGCGTCCCTGCCGGCTTTCGCCCGTGCCGGCTCGCGCATCGACGTATCGGTCTCCGCCATTGGCGACGCTAAAAGTTTGCTGGGCGGTGTCCTCGTGATGACGCCGATGAACGCGGCGGATGGCAAGATTTATGCGGTGGCACAGGGTCCGCTACTGGCCGGCGGCGAGGCATTTTCGGGCGAGGCAAGCTCGGTCACGAAAGGCGTGCCAACCGCCGGCGTTATCCCGGGCGGCGGGCGGGTGGAACGGGAGGTCGAGTTCGAGCTCTCGCAACTGCAGACCGTGCGGCTGGCGCTGCGCGACCCGGATTTCACCACCGCGACCCGAATCCAGACGCGCATCAATCAGTTTCTCGGGCAGGGAGTGGCGACCGCGCTGGACCCCGGTACGGTCGATTTGCAGGTGCCGGAGGGCAGCCGCGGTCAGATCGCCACCTTCATCGCCAGTATCGAGGCGCTGGACGTTCGACCGGATCAGCCGGCGCGGGTCGTGGTCGATCAGCGGTCGGGCACGATTGTCATGGGGGCGGATGTGCGTATTTCCACCGTCGCCGTCAGCCAGGGCAACCTGACAGTGCGCATTACCGAAACGCCGCAGGTATCGCAGCCGAACCCCTTTGCCGCCGGCGAGACCATCACCGT
This sequence comes from uncultured Alphaproteobacteria bacterium, assembly GCA_963974445.1. Taxonomy (GTDB): domain Bacteria; phylum Pseudomonadota; class Alphaproteobacteria; order Bin95; family Bin95; genus JACKII01. The sequence goes on along the minus strand of CAXBDI010000005.1, from coordinate 24,842 downwards.
ACCGCGCACCAACATTCAAGTGGCGCAGAGCAACAACCGCATGGCCGTCGTCGAGGGCGGCACCAATTTGGCCGAACTGGTCGCGGGCCTGAACGCGTTGGGTATCGGGCCGCGCGACATGATCGATATTCTGAGCGCCATCAAGACCGCCGGCGCCCTGCACGCCGAGTTCGTCGTGCGTTAGCGCACGCCGGCCGGCGAGCGTGCGCCGCTACCCGAACGCGTCAAACACCTCTTGCGCCGCCTTCAACTGGTTGCCCGCCGCACTTGAGGGCACGATGATCGGCGTCTTAACGCCGGTGTCGTACCAGGCCTCGACCTGCTCGCGCACTTGGTTGGCGGTGCCGAACATGGTCGTGTCCGCCAGCCAGCGGTCGGTGAGGAAGTGCGGGATTTTCTCCAACTCCTTGTCGGCCATGGCCTTTTCGACGCCGGCCATCTCCTCCTCATAGCCGACCGACTTCCAGTAATTGCGATAGTTCGGCAGTTGGGCATAGCGCCACAGCGTCTTGCGATGCACCGCCTTCGCCGCCTCGACATCGTCGGAGATGCAGGTCGGCGTCATGCAGCCGATATACCAATTCGGGTCCTTGCGGCAGGCTTCCGGCAGGTTCTCCAGAGACTTCGCAGCGGCGGAGCGCGCCGCGTTCGCAAACACCATGCCGTCGCCGACTTCGCCGGCCAGTTGGATCATTTTCGGACGCATGGCGGCCAGGACTACCGGCGCCAGCTCGCCATAACCTTCGGTCGCTTTGTAGCGCGTGACGAAGTCACGGATATCGCCCAGCGGCTTGCCTGGCGTCACGCCCATGCGCTGTAGGCTTGGCCCATGGCTGACGCCGATGCCGAGGGTGAACCGCCCACCGGACATCTCGTGCATGAAGGCGGCGCTCATGGCGAAGTCGTCGACGGTGCGCGAGTAAATTGGCGCGATGGAGATACCGAACGGCATCGATTTGGTCGTGACCGACAGCGCCTCGCAAAACGCCATGCCGCCCAGGGTGGAGGGGGTGTAGAGCCCGGCATAGCCACGCTTTTCGATCTCCCGCGCCAGGTCAAGCACCTGGGCGCGGCGGCGTGGGACGGCGGTCATGGCGAGGGCGGGGAGTTTGGCCATCGGGGCAGGTTCCTTGAGAATGATTGTCGGTGTCTGCGGCCATGCTAGCGGTGGCGGCGCGATGTGGGAATGGCCGGCGAGCATGGAGTCACTTCACCTGTGCTGCTGTCGCACGGCTGGTGAACGTTGCGCCGCCTTCGGGTTCGCCGCATTCTCCGCCGAACACTTCGAATTTCAGAGCGTGAGGTCAGCCATGAAAGCAGTTCTTGCCAATCCGCAGGCGAAAGGCTGGGTCGAGATCGGCGATGCCGCAGAGCCCAAGCCGGATTCAAACGAGGCCGTCGTCGCCGTCACCGCATTCTCCGTCAACCGTGGCGAGGTCAACCGGGCGCGCGGCGGCGTGAAGGGCGCGCAGGTCGGCTGGGATGTTGCAGGCGTGATCGAGCGGGCGGCGGCGGACGGCAGCGGCCCGAAGGCCGGCGCCAGGGTTGTCGGCTTCTCCCGCCGGCAGCAGGCGTGGGCGGAGAAGGTGGCGCTGCCGACCGTCGACTTGGCAGCGGTCCCGGATGGCGTCAGCGACGCGCAGGCCGCCACTCTGCCGGTGGCGGGCCTGACGGCGCTCTATGCGCTGGAGCGGTGCGAGCGGATCATCGGCGACCGGGTGCTGATCACCGGGGCCACCGGCGGCGTCGGCTATTTCGCCTGCCAACTGGCCAAGCTGATGGGGGCGGAGCCGGTGGCGCTGATCCGCAGCGCCACGCACAAGGCCGCCGTCGAGGCGACCGGGGCGTCGGTGATCGTGTCCGAGGACGGCGCGGTTTTGGCGCAACACGGCAAGTTCCGCTCCATCGTCGATGGCGTCGGTGGCCCAGTATTCGCCAAACTGATCGAGGCCATGGACGCCAGCGGCCGGCTGGTCACCTACGGCGTCAGCGGCGGCGCCGAAACGCCGATGCCTCTGCGCCCTCTGCTGATGTCCGGCGACGGCCGTATCGACGGGTTCCACCTCTACCGCGAGTCGGAAAAGGAGTCGGCCTCACAAGGGCTTACCCGCCTGATGCGCCTGATCGAACAGGGCCGGCTGAACGTAGAAATCTCTGTCCAAAAAGACTGGAGCGAGATCGCCAGCGTCGCAGAAGGCCTGATCGAGCGCCAGTTCTTCGGTAAGGCCGTGCTGACGCTGTAGCCACGTCTGCGTCTGAGCGTCCATTTCAGCGGCACCAACCCCTACCCTCGGCGTCATTGCGAGAAGCCGGAGGCGACGCGGCAATCCACCAGTATGGTAAGTCCACTATCGGTAGATTGCTTCGGCTCCGCCTCGCAATGACGGCGGAAGGGGCGATTAAAGCCAAAACCTTTAACCCGCCGCCAGCGGGCTGGTCACGTCCTTGAAGCTAGGCTCAAAGCTGGTGACGATGTCTACTACGCACGGCTGGCCGCAGTTGAGGGCCTCTGCCAGTGCGGCGGGAAGTTCCGCCGGGTCGGTGACGCGGATGCCGTGGACGCCCATGGATTTGGCGATAGCGGCGAAGTCCATTTCGGCGAAGGTCGAAGCAATCGTGCGGTTGCCCTGGCCGTGCTTCACCCAGCCCAGCGCCGAGTTGTTCAGGACTACTGACACAATCGGGATGTTCTCGTCGCGAGCCGTCATGATGCCGTTCATCGCCATGGAGAAGCCGCCGTCGCCGGAGATCGCCAGCACCTGCCGCTCTGGATAGACCAGTTTCGCCGCCAAAGCCGCCGGTATTGCATAGCCCATCGCGCCGATGCCCGGCATCAGCATGGAGCCGGCACTCTTACACTGGAAGTAGTGAACCGAGAACAGGCGGTTCTCGCCGGCATCCAGGGTGAAGATGGCGTCGTCGGCGGTGGCGGCCAGCAGCTCCTTGAACACGCGCTGCGGCATGATCGGGGCTTCGTCGGAATCATAGCCGGGGTTCTGGAAGAATTTGTGCTCGCCCCTAGCCGCATCCAGCGCCGACTTGCGCTCGGCAATCGTAGCCGCAGACGGCGCCCCGGCGGCTTTGACGGCATCGCTCAATTGCGCCAGCGCCAAGGCGGCGTCGCCGATGACCACGTGATCGCAGGGGAAGGTCCAGGAAGCGTTCTTTGGCTCCACCTCGACCTGCACCAGCGTCTGGCGGGCTGGGTCGATCAGGGCCGGGTTCTCGTTCGCCGTGTCGGCGGGGCCGAGGCGAGTGCCGACGGCCAGGATCAGGTCGGCCTCGGCGATAACGGCATTGGCCGTCGGCTGGCCGAAATTGCCGCAAACGCCCAGCGCCCAGGCGTCGGTTTCCGCATAAACGCCCTTGCCGGAGGCGCTGGTCGCGACCGGCGCGCCCAACTGGTGCGCCAGGGCTGCGAGTTGGTCGTAGGCCTGGGCAATGCGCACGCCGTTGCCGGCAATAATGACCGGCCGCTTCGCCTGCACCAGGGCCTGAGCCGCGGCGGCAACGCGGGGCGGGTCGGCGGGTTGTGGGCTGGGGAGGTAGTGTTTGGTCGGGTAGAGGAAAGGGCGGGCGTTCGGGTCGACATTTCCTTGGAACACGCCCGAATGGTAGATCACAGCCACCGGCCCGCGCTCCCCGGTCAGCGCGTGCTTGATCGCCAACTGCGTTGCGTGCACGGCCTGGGCTGGCTGGTGCGCGACGATGGTTTGCTTGGTGATCGCCTCCAGCGCCTTGCGCGTATCGACGCCGCCATAGTCACCGGTGCCGCTCTGGTAGGGCGCGTGCTGGGTATAGGGGTGGGAGTCGCTAAAGTCGGTCAGGAACAGCATGGGCGAGGCGCCGAAATGCGCCTCCAGCGTGCCGAGGAAGCCGTTGGCCAGCATGAAAATGCCCTGGCCGGTGCAAACGCCGGGCCTGCCGGTGAGACGGCCATAGACCTCCGCCATGACGCTCGCCAACTGCTCGTGACGCACCAGGACGGCGCGGACCGTATCCTGGTGATCGTAGAGCGCATCGTAGAGCCGGCCCATATTGCCGCCGGCAATGCCGAACACCATGTCGATGCCGGCTTCCTCCAGCACGCGCACGATGCCCTCGGCGGCACGGACTTCTTCTGTCAGCAGTTTCTCGATCTTGGCCATGGCGATTTCCTCCGGCTAGCGATTTGGTGCGATTGGCCAAAAGGGTAGGGCAGGCGAGAGGGTAGGAAAAGCCCTGGCGTTGGAGCAACCGACGGATTTCCCGCCATCGACGGGCGAGATGATCGTCCCGCCACCGTCCCCCGTCATCCAGACGATTTTCCCGTCGCCTTTCCCCTTCCGCCGTCCGCCCTATCGCGCTAGGCTGGCCGTCTAATGCCAACCGCCGGCTTAAATCAGACGAGGTGAGGAAACCACATGCAATTCGAGTTCAACGATCGCACTAAGGAATTGTGCGCGCGCGTCCAGGATTTCATGGACCGTTACGTCTACCCGAACGAAGCGCTGTATTATCAGCAACTGGACGAGGCCGACACCCGCTGGACCGTCATTCCCATCCTGGAAGAGGTCAAGCAGAAGGCCAAGGATGAGGGCCTCTGGAACATGTTTCTGCCGGAATCCCGCAACGGCGCCGGCCTCACCAATCTGGAATACGCGCCGATCTGCGAGATTTTGGGCCGGGTCAACTGGGCGGCGGAGGCCTTCAACTGCTCCGCCCCGGACACCGGCAACATGGAAGTGCTCGAGCGCTATGCCTCGGAGGACAACAAAAAGCGCTGGCTGACGCCGCTGCTCAACGGCGAAATCCGCTCTGCCTTTGCCATGACGGAGCCGGCAGTCGCCTCCTCCGACGCCACCAATATCGAATGCCGGATCGAGCGCGATGGCGACGAATACGTCATCAATGGCCGCAAATGGTGGACCAGCGGCATCGGCGATCCGCGCTGCAAAATCCTGATCGTGATGGGCAAGACCGATCCCTCCGCCCCCACCTACCGCCAGCAATCGATGATTCTGGTGCCGCGCGACACCCCCGGCATTACGGTCGAGCGCATGCTGCACGTCATGGGCTATGACGACGCCCCACACGGCCATGGTCAGGTTCTGTTCGAGAATGTGCGCGTGCCGAAGGAGAATATGCTGCTGGGCGAAGGCCGCGGTTTCGAGATCGCGCAAGGCCGGCTCGGGCCAGGCCGTATCCACCATTGCATGCGCATCATGGGTGTCGCCGAGCGGGCGCTGGAGATGATGTGCAAACGCGGTACGGAGCGTGTGACCTGGGGCAAACAATTGGCCGAGCGCGACAACTTCATGGAGCGCGTCGCCGACGCCCGCATCAACATCGAGATGTGCCGCCTGCTGACGCTGAAAGCCGCCTACATGATGGACACGGTCGGCAACAAGGCTGCCCGCCAGGAAATCGCCATGATTAAGGTCGCGGCGCCGAACATGGCGCTGAAGATCATCGACAACGCCATGCAGGCCCATGGCGGCGGCGGCATGAGCCAAGAGTTCAAACTGGCCTTCATGTGGAGCCGTATGCGCGCGCTCCGCTTCGCCGACGGCCCGGACGAGGTGCATCGCCAGCAGATCGCCAAGTTGGAACTGCGCCGCCAGGTCGACTGGCCGCCAAGGCAAGCGCGCGCTGCGGAGTAGGATAGGAAGTCGGGAGCGCGCTAAATCAAAGCGCTCTCCTCTTTCTTCACCCTGAGCCGGCCTGAAGGGCCGAGTCGAAGGGTCTGCTCACAATGAACGCTACCGTCTATATACTGCGCTGCGCCGACGGTAGCTTCCATGTCGGATGCCGCGACATACGAACATTGCGCACCGGTTGGACCAGCACAATACCGGACATGGCGGCGCTTGTACGGCGAGACGTCGGCCGGTAGAACGGCAAGGGCAGAGGTCTTCGCCAGCTACACAGACGCCTTTGCAGCCGAACGGCAAATCAATGGCTGGAGTCGGGCGAAGAAGCAGGCACTTATCGACAGCGACTGGGATGCTATTCATCGGCTCGCGCGCAACGGCAGAGCGAGGCGAAAAAATCTTGGCGAGTGAAGAATTGCACCTGTCTTCACTCTACCAGCCCTTCGACTCGCCGCTGCGCGGCGGCTCAGGGTGAAGAGGTGGGGGATCGCGGTCTCTCTGATCACCAACTGAACTAGTCTTTATGGAATAAACGCCATGACCTCCCCCACCCCCAACCACCTCACCGGCGCGGAGGCCATGGTGCGCATGCTGCAAGTCCATGGCGTGCAGCACATGTTCGGGCTTTGCGGCGACACCACCCTGCCCTTCTATGACGCGCTGGCCCGCCTCGATCACGGCATCAGCCACATCCTGACGCGGGACGAGCGTCACGCGGCCTATATGGCGGACGGGTACGCGCGCATCACCGGCAAGCCCGGCGTGTGCGAGGGGCCTTCCGGCGGCGGCGCTACCTACATCCTGCCGGGTGTGGTCGAGGCGAATGAGAGCTCTGTGCCGATCCTGGCGATCACAACGGACGTCTCTACCGCGTCGCGCGGACGCTATCCGCTGACGGAGTTGGACCAGGTGGCGCTGTATCGCCCGGTCAGCAAATGGAATACCAGCCTCGACGACGCCGCCCGACTGCCGGCGATGGTCCGTGCCGCCTTTCGCGCCATGACCACAGGTCGGCCTGGTGCTGCGCATCTGGCCCTGCCCTTCGACACGCAGAAGAATGCCGTCGATGAGGCGGAAATCTGGGCTGACCCGCGCCACCGCACCTACCCGGCAGAGCCCACAGCACCCGATCCCGCCGCGATTGAAGAGGCCGCGGGTATTCTCGCCAAGGCCTCCCGCGCCGTTGCGGTCTGCGGCGGTGGACCGGTGATCGCCAGCGCGTTCGAGGCGCTCGCTCGCGTCGCGCGGCTGCTGGAGATGCCGGTCGCCACCACTGTCTCCGGCCAGGGCGCAATTGCCGAGACCGACCCGCTGGCGGTTGGCGTCGTCGGCTCGAATGGCGGGGTGCCCTCGACCCGCGCTGTGGTCGACGAGGCGGACGTGGTGCTGTTCATCGGCTGCCGCGCCGGCTCCGTCACGACAGAGCGCTGGCGCTCGCCGCCGGCCGGCAAGACCATCGTCCATATCGACAGCGACCCGATGGTGATCGGCGCGAACTACCAGACCGCCGTCGCCATCAACGCCGACGCCCGCCTGGCGTTGGAAGCGCTGGCCACCGCACTGGAGGCGCAAGCCGACCTGCGCCCGCAGAACGGCGCCTCCCGCGCCGCCAAGGCCTGGGCCGGCAAGCTCGCCGCATTCGAGCCGCTGGCTGCGAGCCGGGAGACGCCGATCCGTCCGGAGGTTGTGATGAGCGCGCTACACGGCCTGCTCGACGACGACGCCATTATTGTCGCCGATCCCGGCACGCCCTGCCCGTATGTCTCAGCCCATTATCGCTGGCGCGAGGCCGGGCGGCGCTTTATCAGCAACCGCGCGCATGGGGCGCTCGGCTATGCATTGGCCGCCTCGATGGGTGCGCATGTGGGCGATCCCAGCGTCAAGACTGTGGCGATGATGGGCGACGGCTCGTTCGGCTTTTGCTGCGGCGAGTTCGAGACCATCGTCCGGCACAAGATGCCGATCACGTCGGTCGTGTTCTCGAACAGCACCTTCGGCTGGATCAAGGCGGGGCAACATTCGGGCTTCGGCCAGCGTTACTACAATGTCGATTTCGACCGCACCGACCACGCCCGCGTCGCCGAAGCGTTCGGCGTCAAAAGCTGGACCGTCACCGACCCCGCCGACTTGAAAAGCGCACTGAAACAGGCACTAGAGCACGACGGGCCGACCCTGGTCGATGTAATCTCGCAACCCCTGCACGAGGCCGCCGCCCCTGTGTCGGAGTGGGTGGCTTAAGGCCATTTCCATGCGGCCTGCGGCCTGGAGCACTTCGGTGCTTTCCGGTCCCGCGGGGTTGAGATAGGCTTTTCAACCCCGCCAACGGCCCATGACATATACTGGGAGGCCCTGTCCATGCCGCTCGCCGAATACGCCGCCGCCAACCCTGAGAAGACCGCGACGATCATGGCCGGCTCCGGCCAGAGCCTGACCTATGGCGAGCTAAACGAGCGCAGCGTCCAACTCGCCCACCTGTTCGCTGCAGAGGGATTGAGGCCCGGCGATGTGGTCGCGCTGTTCATGGAGAACAATATCCGCTACCACGAGGTCTATTGGGCCGCGCTGCGCTCTGGCATGTATCTCTGCGCCGTCAACAAATACCTGACGGCGGAGGAAGCCGCCTACATTGTCAATGACTCGGACGCGAAGGCGCTGGTGACGTCCGCCGCGCTGGCGCCTGTTGCCAGTGGCATGATCCGGCATCTGGACGGTTGTCCGTTGCGCCTCGCGGTCGATGGGCCGGTCGCCGGCTTCCGCCATTACGAGGACACTATCGCCGGCCAGCCGGTTACGCCGCTGCCGCAAGAGCCGCTCGGCGATTTCATGAACTATTCCTCCGGCACCACCGGCCGGCCGAAGGGCATCCAGCGGCCGTTGAGTGGCAAGAGTTTCACCGAACTCTCCAACCTCGACCTGCTGGTGCAACAGCTTTACGGCGTCGATCCGCAGACGATCTATCTCTCGCCCGCGCCGCTCTACCATGCGGCCCCGTTGGCGTTTACGGCTGCCGTGCATGCGCTCGGCGGCACCAACGTCATTATGGAGCGCTTTGATGCCGCCGAGTCGCTGCGGCTGATCGAGGCGCACCGCGTCACCCACAGCCAGTGGGTGCCGACCATGTTCATCCGCATGCTGAAGCTGGACCCGGCGGAACGGCTGGCGCACGACCTCTCCAGCCAGCGGGTTGTGATCCACGCCGCCGCGCCTTGCCCCATCGAAGTGAAGCGCCAGATGATCGAGTGGTGGGGGCCGATCATCTACGAATATTACGGTGGGACCGAGGTCAACGGCATGACCGTCTGCACGTCGGCAGAATGGCTGGCGCACCAAGGCACGGTCGGCAAACCCATCCTCGGCGCCCTACACATCTGCGACGAGGCCGGCTGCGACCTGCCGCCCGGCGAGACCGGCACGATCTATTTCGAGCGGGACGAAATGCCGTTCCAATACTGGAACGACCCGGAAAAGACCGAGGGGGCGCGCCACCCGGTGCACCGCAATTGGACCAAGCTCGGCGATGTCGGCTACGTGGACGACGACGGTTTTCTGTACCTCACCGACCGCGAGTCCTTTATGATCATCTCCGGCGGCGTCAACATCTACCCGCAGGAGATCGAGGACGCGCTGGTCATGCACCCGAAGGTGGCGGATGTCGCGGTCTTCGGCGTCCCCAATCCCGACTTCGGCGAGGAAGTCAAAGCCGTGGTTCAGCCGGCCCCGGGGGTCGAGCCGTCCGACGCGCTCGCCGAAGACCTCACCGCCTATGCCCGCGAGCATCTGGCCCACTACAAGGTGCCGCGCTCGGTCGATTTCGAAGCGGAACTGCCGCGGCTGGAGACTGGCAAGCTGTATAAACGCCTGCTGAGGGACCGGTATTGGGGCAACAAGACCAGCCGGATCGTGTGAGCCGTTGGTGACGAAGCGCGAATACACCCGTTGGATCGCGATCGACTGGGGCACCACATCCCTGCGTGCCTGGGCCATCGGCGGCACCACCGCCACCCTCGCCGGTGTGGCTCAGGCATACAGCACCCTGAACGACGCGGCGCAATAAAATCAGCCGCCCCGCACCCGCTCCGCTGCCGCCCGCGCCAGGTCGCCCGATAGGCCGGTGTAGGCGGCAGGGTCGAGCATCCCGGTGATCTGGTCGGCGGTCAGGTGCTTGGTGACCCGCGGGTCGGCGGACAACAGTGCGTCGAAGGCCCCCTGCCCCGTTCCCGCAGCTTGCGCAGCGTCATAGACGACGTCGTGCGCTTCCTGCCGGCCGATGTGTTCGGCGAGCGCCAACATCATCGCCTCCGCCATGATCAGGCCGCCGCCGAGGTCGAGGTTGGCGCGCATACGCTCCGGCTTCAGGTCGATGCCGCGCATGATCTCGCGCAGGCGGATCAGGATATCGCCGGTTGCGGTGCAACTGCGGTTGATGGCGTCGCGCATCATGACGGAGTTGGTCCGGTCGGCCTCGTGCTCGATTTGCGTCGCCTCCAGCGCCAGCGGCACCGTCGCCCGCACCTGGGCGGCATAAGCGATGATGTCCTGCGCCAGGATCGGGTTGCGCTTTTGCGGCATGGTCGAGGAACCGACGGTGCCCGGCGGCACCGGCTCCTCCGCCTCGCCGTATTCCGTGCGCATCAGGTGATAGCACTCGCGCCCGATCATGCCGGCGGTGGCGGCGAACAGGCCGAGGTTGGCGATATACTCAGCCTGATAATCCACCAACGCCCGGCTGGGCACGGTCATCGGCGTCAGGCCGAGGATTTCGCTCATCTTTGCCTGCACGATCAGGCCATCCTTGCCGAAAGACGCCAGCGAGCCGGCGCCGCCGCCCAGCATGCCGATGAACACGCGCTTTTCGCTGTCGACCAGCCGCTCCCTGGTGCGCAGCAGGGCGTCGATCCAGCCAGCGACTTTCAGGCCGAAGGTGATGGGCACCGCGTGCTGGCCATGGGTGCGCCCGGCCATGACCATGTCGGCGGAGCGCTCGGCCAGGTCCGCCATGGCGTCGAGCGTCTCGTCAATCAGGCCGAGGAAGATCTGGTGCACCTTGCGCAATTGCAGGGTGTCGCCAGTGCGGACGATATTTTCCGTCGTAGCGCCCCAGTGCACATAACCGCCGGCCGGCTCGCCGCAGAGCCGCGCCAACTCCCACACCAGCGGCACGATGGTGTGGCCAGTGCGGATGAACCCCTCGTCCACCCGCTTGCGGTCGAACAGATTGAGGTCGGCTTTTGCCCTGATCACCGGAGCGGCATCGGCGGGAATCATGCCGATGGCGGCTTGCGCCTCGGCCAGCGCGGCCTCCACATCCATCCAGGCCTGCCAGCGCGCCTCCGTCGTGAACAGGGCGCGGATACCAGCCTCCGGCAGGCGGGCGGCGGTGGGAGAGTGGGATGCGGTTTCGGCCATGGGGCGTTCCTCTGCGGCTATGTTTTTGCCAGCGAGCATACGCCAAGCCAGCGCCGCGGGAACGAAAAATACCGACGAGCGATCACATATGCTCACCGGCATCAGAAGGCTCAATCCTTCTGACGTCACTGTGAGGCGGAACCGAAGCAATCTACCGGCGGAAAGCACCGTGGCGATGTGGGTGGATTGCCACACCGCCTGCGGCGGCTCGCAATGACGCCGAAAGGGGGATGTTCTATACGCCTACTGCGTCGTAACTTTTACTAAGCAGCGACTTCGATCTTGGTGCGCTTCACGTTCATGGTGTCGACGCCCTCGATACGGATCAGGCGGGTTGGGCCGTCCCGATAGGGTGCGTGCACATCGCCCTCATTATAGACGTGGGCATCGCCGGGCTTCAGGCTGTAGGTGCGGGCGAGCTTGACCTTGGCCGGCTTGTCGCCCTCGGGCGGGCTGACGATTTTCCAGTCAGTCATAGAGGTTTCGCCTTCGGCCTGCCCGTAGATCGCCCAGGTCGGGCCGTGATCGTGCGGCGAGCCCTGCTTGGCGTCCTTGTAGACATGGGCGCAGATGCAGAAGCCCAACTCCGGGTCCTCATAGATTACCGTGCGCTCCGCCTTGACATCGTCGTTCAGGTATTTGGCGCAAAGCTCCTTGTCTTTCAGTGCTTTGGAGACGTACTGGCGCACCTTCTCGCGGCCGGCCGGGCCCGGGTCGGCTTTCAGGGCGGCACGGCAGTCCGCGGCGAATTGGTCTAGACTGTAGCCCATGGGAACCACTCCTTGAATATCAGTTCTTGTGAGAAGGATATTCTGCGATTTCCGCCGAAGTTAGGCAACCATTTCGGCAGGCCCCGTCTGCGACAGCCAATCGGACAGGTCCGTTCGGGCACGGCCCGCCAAGGCCGCCCGCCGCTCCTTCTTGCCGGGCTTGCGGCGGCCAGGAGCCGGCTCCGCCTTCACCGGCGGAAACAGCCCGAAATTGACGTTCATCGGCTGGAACACACCCGGCGTCGCAGCCCCGATAGCGCCGCCGGTCACATGCGCCAGCAACGCACCCAGCGCCGTCGTCGCAGGCGGCGGTAAGGCCGGCTCGCCCACGGCTTCCGCCAGCACGAACCGCGCCGCCAGCAGGCCGATGGCTGTGCTTTCGACATAGCCTTCGACGCCGGTCACCTGCCCGGCAAAGCGCAGATGCGGCGCGGCTTTCAGGCGAAGCTCGCTGTCCAGCACCACGGGAGAATTCAGGAACGAGTTGCGGTGGATGCCGCCGAAGCGGGCGAACTCGGCCTGCTCCAGACCCGGCACCATGCGGAACACCTCGGCCTGCGGGCCATAGCGCATCTTGGTCTGGCAGCCGACCAGGTTGAACAGCGTGCCCAGCGCATTGTCCTGGCGCAGTTGCAGGATGGCGTAGGCCTTGACCGTCGGATTGTGCGGATTGGTCAGGCCGACCGGCTTGAACGGACCGAAGCGCAGGGTTTCCGGGCCGCGGGCGGCCATGACTTCGATCGGCAGGCAGCCCTCGAAATACGGCGTGCCCTTCTCCCACTCGCGGAATTCGGTGGTGTCGGCGGCGTTGAGGGCGTCGAGGAAGGCGTGATACTGCGCCTCGTCCATCGGGCAGTTCAGATACGCAGCCGCGTCACCGCCCGGGCCGGGCTTGTCATAGCGGGACTGGAACCACGCCTTGGTCATGTCCACCGATTCACGGTGGACGATGGGTGCGATGGCGTCGAAGAAGGCCAGCGAATCCTCGCCGCACGCCTGCCGGATGGCGTCCGCCAGTGACGGCGAGGTCAGCGGCCCGGTGGCAACGATGGCCGGTCCCCAGTCGGCAGGCGGCAGGCCGGTGACTTCCTCGCGGGCGATGGTGATGAGCGGGTGGGCCTCCAGCGTGCGCGAGACCTCCGCGGCAAACCCCTCCCGATCCACCGCCAGGGCGGAGCCGGCGGGCACCTGGTGCTTGTCCGCCGCTGCCATGATCAGGGAGTTGCAGCGCCGCAACTCCTCATGCAGCAGGCCGACCGCATTGCCGTTCGGATCGTCGGAGCGGAAGGAGTTGGAGCACACCAACTCCGCCAGCGCGTCGGTCTGGTGCGCGTCGGTGGAGCGGACGGGCCGCATCTCGTGCAGGATCACCGGCTGTCCGGCCTGCGCCAGTTGCCAGGCGGCTTCCGAGCCCGCGAGGCCGCCGCCGACGATGTGGGTGGGGTTGGTCATGTGGATAGCCCTCAAAAGACTGTTCCCCGGAAGCCTGAAAGGCTATCCGGGGCCTCCCTGCTAGATGCCTCCTTAAGGAGACCCCGGATATTCGTTTCGCCTCTGGCTCCACTCCGTCCGGGGAACGGGCGGGCCTAAGCTTCGCTGGACATCCTCAATCATTCATCAGCAGGTGGATGAGCGCAGACGTGTCGTAGCGGTTACCGCCGCGGGCCTGCACAGTCGCGTAGAACTGATCGACCAGGGCCGTTACCGGCAGGCGGGCACCGTTGCGGTTGGCCTCGGCGAGGCAGATGTTCAGGTCTTTGCGCATCCAGTCGACGGCGAAACCGAACTCGAACTCGCCCTTGATCATGGTGCGGCCGCGGTTTTCCATCTGCCAGGATTGCGCCGCACCCTTGGAGATCACGTCGAGCACCTGGTTGACGTCGAGGCCGGCTTTCATGCCGAAGTTCAGGCCCTCACCCAGCGCCTGCACCAAGCCGGCAATGCAGATCTGGTTGACCATCTTGGTGAGTTGACCGCTGCCGGCCTCGCCCATCAGCGTGACGGCGCGGCCGTAGCAATCCATCGCCGGCTTGGCTTTGTCGAAAGGCTGCCGATCGCCGCCGCACATGACGGTGAGCGCGCCATTCTCGGCGCCGGCCTGACCGCCGGAGACTGGGGCATCGATGAAATGCAGGCCGGCCTCTTTCGCCGCCGCATACATCTCCCGCGCCACTTCGGCAGACGCGGTGGTGTGGTCGACGAAGATCGCGCCCGTGTCCATCGCCTGAAACGCGCCGTCCGGCCCGGTGCAGACCGCGCGCACGTCGTCATCGGCGCCGACGCAGGCGAAGACGATCTCCTGGCCCTTAGCCGCCTCGGCTGGCGTCGCAGCGCTCTTGCCGCCGTGCTTGGCGACCCACTCCTCGGCCTTTGCGGCAGTCCGGTTGTAGACCGTCACCGTGTGGCCACCTTTGGCGGCCAGATGCCCGGCCATCGGGTAGCCCATCACGCCCAGGCCCAGAAATGCGACATTCGCCATGGCTTATTCTCCCTTATGCTTTCGCTTTCGCGCGCGTGGCGTCTTCCGCCATCGCGGGCTTGATCAACTGCTCGTGCATCGTGTGCCACAGATCTTCGTCCGGAGTCAGCAGGCAGACATGCCCCCTTTCCGCCGGGCGGTAATCGGTGCCGTCGCCCATACGTGCAACGCCACCGGCTTCCTGGTGCAGCAAGAAGCCTGCCGCGTGATCCCAGGGTTTCATGCGGGTGTAGACGCCAAAGTGCATCCGGCCCATAACGCGGGCCAGATATTCCTGGCCGACGCAGCGCGTGTTAAAGACGTTGCCGAGCACGCCGCGCCCGCGGCCCCAAATGCGTTGATACGGCTCCGACAGGCGCACGAACCGCCCGTAGATCGAGCCATTCAGCGAACGATCCTCCGCCGGACGCGCCACTTTCAGGCGGTGAGAGCCCATGAACGCGCCCTCGCCTTTGCCAGCAATCGCCATGCGACCGTTGAGCGGATCGTAGATCCAGCCCGCCACGGTTTCGCCCTTGATCACCAAGGCGACGATCACGGCGACGGTGGGCAGGCCTTGGGTAAAGTTGCCGGTGCCGTCGAGCGGGTCGAGCACCCAGACGGGTGCGTCGCCTTCCAGCAGCGCCAGGATGCCGCGGTCGTCGTGCACGGCTTCCTCGCCAACGACGAGAGAGCCGGGCAACAGTGGCACTAAGGCGGCAGCCAGCGCCTTTTCCATGGCCAGATCGACCGCAGTGACGAAGTCACCTGGTGATTTCTCGCCAATGTCGTCGGCGGACAGTGTCACAAAATGCGGCACCAGTTCCCGCTCGGCGACATCGCGGATCACGTCGGCGACGCGTTGAAGGTCGGGGATCATTGGGTCGCGCCTATTGTGTCTGAAGCCCCTGTTCTAGCCGCGCGACATCGGCGGGGTCCAGAGCGACGGTCAGGTGAGCGCCGGTTTCGCGGTCCTCACGGCTCAGCACCTGGCCGCGGCGGTAGAGCCAGGCCAGGGTTTTGCCATCGGCATGTGCGACGTCCAACTCCACGACCGTGCGCTGCGCCGCCAAGGCCGCATCGATGGCGTCCATCAAGTCGCCGCAACCGTCGCCGGTTAGCGCCGAGGCCTGCACAAAGTGCTGGCCGTCGACCCGTTCCTGCAACAGCGCCAATTCATCGGCCGGGATCAGGTCGGTCTTGTTCAGCACTTCGATGGTCGGCTTGGCGTTGTCGTCGGCGAGGCCGAGGTCTGCCAACACCTGCTCCACATCGCGCTTCTGTGCGCCAGAATCCGGGTCGGCGGCATCGCGCACATGCAACAGCAGATCCGCCTCCATCACCTCCTCCAAGGTCGCGCGGAAGGCCGCCACCAACTGTGTCGGCAAGTCGGAGATGAAACCCACGGTGTCGCTGAGAATGACGGTGCGGCCGCCGGGCAGCTTCACGGAGCGCATGGTCGGGTCGAGGGTTGCGAACAACTGATCCTGCACCAAGACGTCGGCATGGGTCAGCCGGTTGAACAGCGTCGACTTGCCAGCGTTGGTATAGCCGACCAACGCCACCACCGGATACGGCACCTTCTTGCGGCTGGAGCGGTGCAGGCCGCGGGTCCGCTGTACCTCCACCAGGTCCTTCTTAAGGCGCACGATGCGCTCGTCGATCAGGCGGCGGTCCAACTCGATCTGCCGTTCGCCGGGGCCACCCATGAAGCCAGCGCCGCCGCGCTGCCGCTCCAAGTGCGTCCAGGACCGCACCAGGCGGGTGCGTTGGTAAGAGAGTTGCGCCAACTCCACCTGCAACCGGCCCTCCGACGTGCGGGCGCGCGCGCCGAAGATCTCCAAAATCAGGCCGGTGCGGTCGATGACCTTGGCATCGATCTCCCGCTCCAGATTGCGCTGTTGCGCCGGCGTCAATTGCGCGTCGACGATGACGATGCCGATCTCGTCCAGTGCGCACTGCGCCTTGATCTCATCGACCACGCCCGCGCCGAGCAGGGTCGCCGGCCGCACCTTTTTTACCCGCGCAACCATGGTATGGCGCACGTCTAGCGCGATGGCCGCGGTCAGGCTGACCGCCTCCTCGAGCGCGGCATCGGCGGGCCGGGAGGCCGGCTGGCCGGCGATATCCGGGTGGACGACCAGGGCGCGTTCGGGCTCCGGCTCGGTATTATGGAAGTGCGGGCCGCCGCGCTGTTCGCTCAAACGGACGCCTCTTCCTCGACTGTCGATTCTTCCGGACCATCCCAGAGCATTACGGGCTGAGACGGCATCACGGTGGAGATCGCGTGCTTATAGACCAGTTGTGAGTGGCCATCGCGGCGCAGCAGGATCGAGAAGTTGTCGAACCACGTAATCACGCCCTGCAGTTTGACCCCGTTCATCAGGAACACGGTCACCGGCAGCTTATTCTTACGAACGTAGTTGAGAAAAACGTCTTGCAGGTTCTGTTGCTTCTGGGCCGACATTACGGAGCCCCTTTCTTGTTGCCCAGCGTTACGCGACAGCGGCGAGGACGTGGGAGGATCGTCGTCAAAAAAAAGAGTCGCCGCACGGTTCGCGGACACCCTGAGTAGAGGATTAATTAGGAAGCGCTCAGGCTCAGCACAAGGGCTTGCTGCAATGCAGCAAGGTTCGCGACGCTCAAATCCGGCGAAAGGTCCGGCGGTAATGGCGCCGGGTTGGCCGCGACATGGCGCACCATGATCGCCGTGCACCCTGCCGCGCGGGCGGTTTTGAGGTCGGTGGCCGAATCGCCGATGAACCAAACATCCGGGCCGGCGGCGATGCCGGTTCCCTGCAAGGCCAGGTGCACCGGCGCGGGGTCCGGCTTGTCACGCTCCGCATCGGTCGCACCGATCAGCGCGTGAAATCGGGAGGTCCAGCCCAGATGCGCTGCCTCCAGCCGCAAATGCCGCCCGCTCTTGTTCGAGACCAGGCTGGTGACGACGGGCGGCACAGCATCCAACAGCGCCTCGGCCCCTTCCAATACGGTTAGCAGTTCCAGATGGCGGCGCTCGAAGCCCGCATAGAAGATGTCACGCGCCTGCTGCCAGTCGTCGCCGAACAACACCGGAAAGCTGTCGCGCTGCGAGGCGCTGATCCGGTCCATGGCCTCGCCGCGCGTCCAGGCTGGCTGGCCGAACGTCACCAGGGCCTCGTTCAGGCCGGAGACGATGGCGTCCCAGTTATCGATCAGCGTGCCGTCCCAATCGAACAGCAGCGCCCGTGGTCGCGGCAGAAGAGCGGTGCTCATTCGCGCACCATGCCGGTCGCCGAGAACACGCCATAGCGAGCGTTCAGATCGAGCGTCAGGCTGCCGGGCTTGCCGTTCGCGACCGATGCGTCGTCGATCTGCACGATGGGAAAGACCCCGGTGGTGGTCGACGTCATGAACGCCTCGCGGGCGCTTTTCGCCTCGTCCAGAGTGAATGGCCGTTCCTCGACTTGCATCCCGGCCGCCCGCGCCAGACTGATGACGCGGTCGCGGGTAATGCCGCCCAGAATGGCGTTGGTCGCCGGATGCGTAATCAGAGTGCCGTCTGCCGAGACGATGAAGGCGTTGGTTGAGCCCCCCTCCGTCACCACTCCGTCTTCCTCCCGCGTGAACCAAGCCTCGTGGGCGCCATGCTCCCGCGCCTTCTGCTTGGCGAGCACGTTCGGCAGCAGCGCCACGGATTTCACATCGCAGCGCCGCCAGCGGATCTCCGGCACGCTGAGCACCGAAACGCCCGCCTCCACCTGCCCTGGTTTTGGCAGGGTTTGCGGGCGGCAGGTCATCACCAGGGTCGGGTGCGCCTGGCGCGGGAATGGCGCGTCGCGCCGGGCGGCGCCGCGGGTGAGCTGCATGTAGAGGATGCCCTCGCGCACCCGGTTGCGGCGCAGCATCTCCGCCATAATCTGGCGCATCGGCGCCCGTGGCATGGCCGGCGGCAGCCGCAGTGCGCCCAGCGAGCGGTCCCAGCGGTCCAGATGCGGAATTTCATCGACAAAGTGGCCGCGGTCGATGGCCACGACCTCATAGATGCCGTCGGCGAACTGAAAGCCACGGTCCTCGACGGAGACTTGGGCGGCCTTATGCGGGACGTAGCGGCCGTTGACGTAGGCGACGCGGCTCATGCGGCTCTCTCAAAAATGTTCCAGGCTGACGGCAAAGATGCGTTCGACCTTCTTGATGACGGATTCTATCGCGAACAATATGACACGATCCGCTGGTTTGATCACAGTATCGGGCCGCGGGATGACCACCTGACCGTCCCGGACAATCGCGCCAACCATTGCGCCATGCGGCAGCTTGGATTCCGACAGCGCCTTGCCGACGATACCGGAAGACTCCATCGCCTCGATGTCGATGATTTCGCCGAAGTTGTCGCCGATGGAATAGACCGCCCGCACACGGCCGCGCCGCACATGCTGCAGGATCGTCGACGCGGTGATGGCCCGTGGATTTATGACCACATCGATATCGAGCGGCTGTAGCAAGGCGGCGTAAGCAGGACGGGTGACGAGCGCGATGGCCTGCTTCGTCCCGTAGCGTTTTGCCAGAAGTGCGGCCAGAATATTGGTCTCGTCATGATCGGTCACGGCGATGATCGTATCCGCATGTTTGGCGTTCGCTTCGTCCAGAAGCTCCGGCTCCATCGCGTCACCGTTCAGGATCGTCGTGCGCGCCAGGCGCTGGGCGATGTCGTGCGCCCGCTCCGGATCGCGCTCGATGATGATGGCGGAGATATCCCGGTCTTCCTCCTCGATGATTCGCGCGAGCCGCCGGCCGATATTGCCGCCGCCAACGATAATCACCCGATGGCTTTCCGGCAGGTCCAGCCCGAACGCCGCCATGGCACGCGGTACATGCAGGGTATCGGCGACGAAGTAAACCTCGTCCCGCGGGAACAACTGGTCCTGATCGTCCGGCACGAAAGGTCTGCCCTCACGGACAACACCCACCACCTGAACATTCAGATCGGGAAACACTGCTGTCAACTGGCGCAACGGTGTGTTGATGATCGGGCAACTCTCGCCGAGCCGCACGCCCACCAGGCGAATGGCGTTGTCGGCCAATTCGATCATCTCGATGGCGCCGGGCGCGTGCAGGCGGCGCATGATGGCCCGCGCCACCTCCTGCTCCGGCGAGATGATAACGTCGATGGGCAGGCCGTCTTTGCCGAACAGCGCCGACCAGCGCTCCGCCGAATATTCCTGATCGCGTACCCGCGCGATCTTCGTCGGAATGTGGAACAGGGTATGCCCGACGATGCAGGCCATCATGTTGACCTCGTCTGATACCGTCGCGGCGATAATCATGTCTGCGTCGGCCGCGCCGGCCTGCTCCAACACGCTTGGCCGGGACGCGTAACCGACAATGCCGCGCACATCCAAGCTGTCGTCAAGACGGCGGATCAGGTCTGCGGACTGGTCGATGACGACGACATCGTTCGCCTCGCTGGATAGCTGCCGGGCGAGCGTCGTTCCGACCTGGCCGGCGCCGCAGACAATGACTTTCATCGCCTCTTACTCATCTGTGGCCATCCAGTCGTTGTCTCATTCCTAGTGCTTTCACCCGTTTCATCCGCCACATCGTCAGCCACGCTCGTTACCGACATTGATGCCCAGGGACTTGAGCTTGCGGTGCAGCGCCGAGCGCTCCATTCCAACGAAACCGGCGGTGCGCGAAATGTTCCCGCCGAAACGCTCGACCTGCGCTTGCAAGTAATCCCGCTCGAAATGCTCACGCGCCTCGCGCAACGGCAAGCCCAACACTTCCGCTGGCCGGCGACCGCCGTTGGCGGGAAGCTGCCCGTTGACCTCGGGCGGCAATGCGTCGAGGCCAATGGTGGTGGTGTCGCCGGCCATGATCAGGGTGCGCTCCATCGTATTGCGCAATTGGCGGACATTACCCGGCCAGTCGTAAGCTTGGAGTCGCGCCATCGCCTCCTGCGTCATTTCTGCGGCCTGCCTGCCATTCAGCCGGGCGGCGCCCGCCAGGAAATAAGTGGCGAGTTCCGGAATATCTTCCCGCCTGGCGCTCAACGAGGGCACGTCGATGGGGACAACGGCCAGCCGGTAGAACAACTCCTCACGGAACCGCCCCTCGGCCACCGCTGCCTGAAGGTCGCGGCTGGTGGTCGCCATGACACGCACCTCAACCTGCACCCGCGCCGCGCCGCCGACCCGCACGAAGGCCTGTTCCTGCAACAGCCGTAGGATCTTCGCCTGGGTCTCCAGCGGCATGTCGGAGACTTCGTCCAACAGCAGCGTGCCGCCGTGCGCCTGTTCGAAGGTGCCAATGCGCCGGATACCGGTCCCGGAGACATCCTCCGCCCCAAACAATTCGATCTCCATGGTCTCAGGCGCGATAGAGGCGCAGTTGACTACGACGAATGGCCCGCTCGCCTGCCTGGATGCAGCGTGGATCTGGCGCGCCACCACCTCCTTGCCGACCCCGGAAGGCCCGGAGATCAGCACACGGCTGCCGGTTGGCGCCACTTTGTTGATGACGTTGCGGATGGATTTGGCCGACGGCGAATCGCCGATCAACGTCGCCTCCGCCCCGGCACGCAGCCGCAACTCTGCTACCTCTCGCCGCAGCCGCGCGTCTTCGATGGCGCGGGCAATGACCAGCAGCAAGCGGTCGAGCTTGAACGGTTTCTCGATAAAGTCGTAGGCTCCGGCGTGGATGGCCGAAACCGCCATCTCGATAGTGCCATGGCCACTGATCATCACCACCGGTACTTCCGGTACGATGCGTTGCAACTCGTCCAACAATTCGATGCCGTCCAGGCGGCTGCCCTCCAGCCAGACGTCGAGAATAACAAGAGTCGGGCGCCGGGCCGCGACCGCCGCCAGCGCCTCGTCCGCGTCTGCGCCCAGCCGGGTGCCGAACCCCTCGTCTTCCAACAAGCCGGTGATCAACAGCCGGATATCGGCTTCGTCGTCGACCACCAAAATGTCATGCGTCATGTGTTTGACCCTGTGTCACTGGTGCAAAGGCAATTGTTACCGTCACCAGTGCGCCGCCATGCGGGCGGTTGTGAAACTGTAGGCTGCCACCATGGTCCGTAACGATTTTCCGGACGATGGCCAACCCCAATCCGGTACCTTTGGCCCTTGTCGTCACATAGGGATCGGCCAACCGGTCGCGCAAGTGCTCCGGCAAACCTGCGCCATTGTCGGCGATGGTAATCACGGCCATCGCGCCGGCCGGCGAGTCCTCCTTGCCGATGGTGACGTCAATGGTTCCACCCGCCAATGCGGCCGGTTCATTCGCCTCTACCGCCCGTTCGATGGCCTCCACCGCGTTTTGCAGCAGGTTGGTGAAGACGCGGGCAATCTGGCCGCCGTCGCAGACAACCCGCAGCCGATCCACCCCACCGGAATCCAGGGTGAACGTGACGCCAGACGCCGCGGTTTCCTGAAGCGCGATAGCCTCCCGCGCGATAGCGATCAGATCGGCCGGTGCGAGCCGCGGCGCCGGCAACCGTGCGAAATCGGAGAACTCATCGACCAACCGGCGCAGCCCGTCGACCTGGCGGATGATTGTGTCGGTGCACAGTTCGAACGTCTTCGGATCGTCGGAGACCTGCGGCAGGTAGCGCCGCCGCAACCGTTCCGCCGACAGTTGGATCGGCGTCAGCGGGTTCTTAATCTCATGGGCGATGCGCCGGGCGATATCCGACCAGGCGGCCTTGCGCTGCGCGTCCAAAAGGTCGGTGATATCGGTGAAGGTGACGACGCTGCCGGATTCGCCGCCGGTTTCGACCGTGACCCGCACCAAAAACGTGCGCTCACCCGCTTCGGTGCGATGGGCGATCTGGCTTTCGGTCGTCACCGCCGGCCAGCGGTGGGCGCGCTCGATCAACGGCGCCAAATCCGGCACCAAATCGGCGAACGGCTCGTCGCGGCGCCGGTCGAGGTCGATACCCAGCAGATGGCTGGCAGCGCTGTTCGGGAAGCGGATACGGCCTTCGTTGTCCAGGCCGACGACGCCGGCGGCGACGCCTGACAACACCGCCTCCGTAAAGCGGCGGCGCTCATCCAACTGGCGGTTTGCCTCCACCAACTCCTGGCGCTGGGCGCGCAATTGCGTGGTCATGCGATTGAAGGTACGCCCCAGCATCTGGAACTCGCCCATTTCGCCCATCCGGCTCAGGCGGACTTCCAGGTCGCCAGCCCGCACCCGCTCCGCCGCTTCGACCAGCGCGGCGATCGGCCGGGCCAGCCGGCCGGCAAAGGACAAGCCAAACCAGATAGCGGCGACGATCAGCAGCAAGGCCAGCATCGCGAAAATCGCGCCGAATGTCAGTTCGATATCGGCGCGTTCGGCCTGCAGCCGCTGGAACTGGCTGACCGAGGCGCGGATATCGCTGATGTAGCGCAAGACCTCCTGATCGACAGCACGGCCCACATAAAGGAAACGTTCCGGCTCCCCATCCAATTTCACCAGCCCGCGCAACTGGTCACCGTCGCGGCCGATGACGACCGCGACATCGCCATTGCGGGCATCTGCCATCGCCCAGTCCGGGACGAGTTCGCTGGCCATAGAAGCCAGATCGCCGACCCGCGCCGCGACGTCGCCATTAGCGGAGAAAATGATCGCCGCTTGCAGGCTTCTCCATCGCAGTTGCCGCTCCAGAAACGCGGTGAGCGCCTCGCTTTCCCACCCCAGTTCCGCGGAATCGCGCCGCAAGTCGGAGGCCACCGCCAGCGTATCGCGGGCGGCGGCCCGGCTGTGCTCCTGCAGGTAGGCCTCGGCCACCGTCAGCGAATCCGCCAGCGCCTTGTCGATCTGCTGGCTAAACCAGCTTTGCAGACCGTGGTGCAGGAATAGGACGCTGAACATCGTCACCAGCACCGCCGGCAGTCCCGCAACCAGGCTGAACAGCAACACCAATCGCACGTGCAATCCGGAGGCGGCCATGCCACGGCGGCGCTCGCCCCACAACCGCACCACGCGGCTGGCCACCAGGATGCCAACGACGAGGAACAGCACCAAATCGAGGTTGAGCAGGGTCACCAACACTGACGGCGTCGCCGGCAGGAAGGAGACCCAGCCGGAGAATACCGCGTAAGTCAGTATCGCCGAGGCAATGGCGGCGATCACCGACGCCATGCCCAGGCGCTGCCCGATCCGCCAACGGCGCCAGAAAGAGCGCGCGCGCGACCAAGCGCCCGGAGAGTCCGTTGTCTCGCCGTTTCGGTCCGTTTGGGGGGGCGCGGTCGTCATCAATTACCGTCGCCTTGCATGGTGATCAGCTTCGGGCCAGTTCCTGTTCGACCAGCATCGCCCAATAGCTGGCGCCATAGGGCAGTGCCGCATCGTTGAAATCGTAGCGCGGGTTGTGCACGACAACACCGCCATGCTCGTCTTTGGCGCCGTTGCCAAGGCGGATATAGCAGCCTGGCTTTTCGTTCAGCATGAAGGAGAAGTCTTCGGATCCCATGCCCTGCGGCGCATCGGTGGCGACTTTGTCCTCGCCCAGCAGCGCGCGGCCGACACTGGCGCAACGCTCCATATGCGCCTCATCGTTCACCGTTGGCGGGTAGCGGCGTTCGTAGCGGACCGAGGCCGTTGCGTTGTGCGCTTCCGCGATATTGGTGGCCAGCGAGCGCATCCGCTCTTCCGTCTGGTCCTGCACCTCCGTCTTGAAGCAGCGCACCGTGCCGCGCAGCACTACCTGCGGCGGAATGACGTTCCACGTATCGCCACCATGCACCTGTGTCACGCTGACGACCACCGAATCGACCGGATCGACATTGCGGCTGGCGATGGTTTGCAGGCCGAGGACGATCTGCGCCTGCACCACGACCGGGTCGACGCCCTGGTTCGGGCGCGCCGCGTGGCTGCCATAGCCATCAATCACGATCTCGAAAATATCGTAGCCAGCCATCGCCGGCCCGGGGCGCATCGCGATCTGGCCGACCGGCATGCCGGGGGAATTGTGCATGCCGTAGACCGCTTGCGCCGGAAAACGCTCGAACAAGCCCTCCTCGACCATGACCCGGCCGCCACCCTCGTTCTCCTCCGCCGGCTGAAAGATGAAGTAGACGGTGCCGTCGAAGTTCTTGGTCTCCGCCAGATATTTCGCCGCCCCCAGTAGCATGGTGGTGTGCCCGTCATGGCCGCAGGCGTGCATCTTGCCGGGGATCTGGCTTTTATAGGGCAGGTCGGTCGCCTCCTGGATATCCAGCGCATCCATATCGGCGCGCAAGGCGATGGACTTGCCGCTATTGCCGTTGCGCAGCACCGCGACGATGCCGGTCTTCGCAATTCCGCGGTGGATTTCGTCGAGGCCGAAGGTTTCCAACTGCTCCGCCACATAGTCGGAGGTCCAATGCTCCTCGAACGCCGTTTCCGGATGCTGATGCAGGTCGCGCCGCCATCCGGTCATCTGGTCGTGGTATTCGGCGATGCGGTTGACGATGGGCATTGGCAGCGGGCCTCTATCGAGTTGGAGTGAGTGAGACAGACGGCAGATGCTGCCGGTAAATCGCGGAAAAGTCTAGCGACGGGCCTGACCCGCCCAGGGCTATCGCATTTGGCCGAGTATGGATCGAGCGAAGTCGTTGGACCATCCGG